>JADHVS010000076.1 GCA_016783865.1 Bacteroidales bacterium | reverse complement strand
GAAACAAATTATGAAAAAGGAAGAAAAATATCTGATGATCAGATGACAGAAATCAATATAAAATACCATGAGGTTCATCCGCAATGGAATTATACAATTTCTCCTTCATAAAATCGGATTTAATTTTTCGGTGAACCCTAAGCGCTACGAAATGCCCTACGTTTCTTATTGCCAACCGTTAGTGGCAAGCAGTAAATCAGTACGTATAAATTCATAATTATTTGCACGGATTAAATATTTTTTATAATTTCACACGTATAAATTGACAATAAAAGAGAAGTGTCATGAATACAAAACTTACGTTAACAATTGAGCAGACTATAATTAAAAGAGCAAAAAAGTATGCCAAACAAAAAGGTCGTAGCTTGTCTGATATCATTGAGAATTATTTAAAGGTTATAACTAAAGAAGAGAGCAAAGTTGAAATAGAGATAACTCCATTGACAAAATCATTAAGAGGCTCTTTCAAAGCTCCAAAGGATTTTGACTATAAAAAGGAATTATCAAAGGGATTATCTGAAAAATATTTGTAAAATGGATAAAGTACTCATTGACACAGATGTTATTCTTGATTTCTTTTTCGACAGATATCCGTTTTCGGAAAATGCAGCACAGATATTTTCATTATGTGAGTCAAATAAAATTAAAGGATTTATCACTCCTGTAATTTGTAGTAATGCCTATTATCTTTTAAGGCAAACAGCCAGGCATGAGAAAGTGATTGAAAAACTCAGTCAATTAATGACTATTATGGATGTGTTGTCAATGGATAGAGACATTATTATTCAAGCCTTAGGATCAGGATTTAAAGATTTTGAAGATGCTTTACAAAATTTCGCTGCAATTAAATCAGGATTTATCGATGTAATTTTGACACGTAATGTTAAAGATTTTGTGAAAAGCGATATCGGAGTATTGACTCCAGAGAGTTATCTAAAGTCTATGTCTGCCAGCCACTAACAGGCGTTAAAATTAATTGCCTGTTTTGTGCTATTTGAGAGTTTTGTGCATTTGTTAAAATGTAATAATAAATTGAAAGGCCATTGCTAAAAACGGCAACTAAATTTTAGCGCCGAACCGTTACCGCCAAGTGTGAATCAGCAATATAGGTAATTAGCCACATAAAAATTACAAAAGAGCTATTTATTTTCTTTGGTTCCATGTAAATGATTATTTTTATTGCTTGCCATAGAATCATGGATAACAAATATCAAAATATAATTATTTATAAGACTGCCGATGGAAAGGCATCAGTGGCACTCTATGCAAAAGATGGTAATATTTGGATGAATCAAAATCAACTTGCGGAACTTTTTGCCACCTCGAAACAAAACATAAGTCTTCATATCAATAACATACTGAAAGAGGGGGAATTACCTAAAAATTCAGTTGTCAAGGATTACTTGACAACTGCTTCCGACGGCAAAGAGTATAATGTCACATTTTATTCACTTGATATGATTTTGGCAATCGGTTTTCGGGTTCGCAGTAAACGTGGTACGCAATTCAGAATTTGGGCAAATAAGAACCTGAAAGAGTATATGGTAAAAGGATTCTTAATGGATGATGAACGTCTAAAAAATCCTGATGGCAGACCTGATTATTTCGATGAATTATTGGAACGGATACGGGACATTCGTGCATCGGAAAAACGGTTTTACCAAAAAATCAAAGACTTGTTTGCTCTTAGCAGTGATTACGAAGCTGATGATAAATCGACACAAATGTTTTTTGCTGAGACACAAAACAAGCTTCATTATGCTGTAACGGGTCAAACTGCTGCCGAATTGATTGTTTCAAGAGTAAATGCAGAGAAACCCAACATGAACTTAACATCGTGGAAAGGTTCGATTGTGAGAAAGCAAGATATTTATATCGCAAAAAATTACTTAACACACGATGAAATTGATACCCTAAACCGATTAGTGGTAATCTTCCTTGAAAGCGCAGAACTGAGAGCTAAAAATCGAATGGATATTACAATTGATTTTTGGCGTGAAAATGTCGACAAAATTCTTGATTTTCAGGATAAGAAAATATTGACAAACGCTGGCTTGATAAGCAAGGTAGAGATGGAAAAACAAGTTAGCGAGATTTATAATAACTTTGATAAAAGGAGAAAGAAATTTGAGGCACTTCAAGCTGATAACGAAGATTTAGAAGAATTAAAAAAACTTGAACAAGAAATTAAAAGAAAAAAAAAGGAATGACTTACATAAACACCAGGCGGTAAAATAAATAGGACTCTGAGCGGCCTGCAAGGCCCAGCGATGAGTACATGTTGAACTACACCCGCCGGGCCACGAGCTATGTACTTATTGAGGTGGATAAAGAAGCTGCACAATCGGTATTCTTTTATTTAAAAGAGCATAAATTTTCTGTGTTTATTGAACCTACAAAGGATTTAATTGAAAAATACTTACCTGATGAAAAAGAAACCTTAATCGTAAAGTCTCTGGTTTCAGAAGCTCCATTACAAACAATAAACAGAATCAACTCGCCAACAATTGAAAAAATGTTGGTTGATATTTTTTGTGATGATGTAATATTTGCTGCTCAACAAGGTTCTGAAATGAGAACTATTTTTCAGGAAGCATTAAAAAAATACACTGTAAATGAGAGTCGTATGATGCGATATGCCGATAGACGAAGGAAAAAAGAAAGCTTTCGGGAATATTTAAATTGAAGCTCCTCGGAGCAGAGCTCCGAGGAATCTTCGATCCTTTGTATTTATTTTTTATTGTGCTCGCTAACCCCGCAGCAAGCTACGGGGAATGCGCTCGCAGGATTCAATTTCAAATTTACGGCAGCAAAGTTGATATGTTGCCAATTTATAGAATATGATAGATAAAGATAAAATTACGTTAGACTGGATAAGTAAATATCCACCTTCTCAGAAGGTGGATATTTACTTGTACTGACCAATTGTTTCGTCAAGAAAACCCAGAAAACTCCTAGAAAAGAAATTAGAATTGCCGAAAAGCTAAAAAAGGATTATTTGTACGAAAAGTATGGAGGAAAATAGAATGAAAAACCTAACAAATTTTGAGGACCTTTTAAATGATAAATATGGGAAAAAGGGAACCCCAAAGAGAGATAAATTTGAAGCAGATTCTCTTGCATTCAGGCTTGGTGTAATGCTTAAAGAAGCCCGCAAAGAAGCTAACATCACACAGGAGGAATTGGCAAGAAAGACTGGTACTAAAAAAAGTTATATATCCAGAATTGAAAGAGGGAAAAGTGATATCCAAATATCTACTTATTACAAATTAATTGAGATAGGGCTAGGGAAAAATTTAAATATTTCGATTGGTTAACTGGCTTGTAATCACAACCTGAACCTGTTCCGGGATGAGGTAAATTGACTTTTATTCCAGCCCTTTAGTTAAAAAAAGTTAAGATTTCAACCTTTTTTCATCTCCGGCATATTCTTTGGTTCTCCATGGCTGTATGAAACAATCAACAGTCATGAAAAAACAAAAAATCATAGGGATCATCCATTCCCTGGCCATTCTGACGATCTGCCTTGTTCTTTTTCAAGCCAATACCATCCCAACCAATGAACAGGCGAGTTTCCAAAACACCGAGAATATAGATTCTGTTCAGGCTTTTAATACAAAGCTTTTATCCTATTATAAGGATATTTATTCCAATCCTGCCCTTCAGCCATCTTCTTCATTCAGCCAGGGACATATAGCCGGTGCCGAGTTGCGCGAATACCTTCATAAAACCGAATTCGGATATATGATCCAGTTACCCGGGAATACACTGGTGCCCTCACCGGTGGTTTATGATGGAAAGGTATATCTGAGCGGGGGATTTGGAAGTAAGCGATATTATGCGTTCGATGCGCCGACCGGAGAGCATATGGTGGCCTGGGACCTTGATGATGACGGTCCTTCATCCGCTGCGATCCACGATGACATCATGGTTTTTAATACCGAATCATGTACCATATTTGCATTAGACCTGAAGACTGGCGAGCAATTATGGTCGTGGTGGCTGGGTGATCCGTTAATGTGTATGCCCACCATATCCCGTGGAAGGGTTTTTGCTGCTTACCCTGCTGGTTTTAATTCTTCGATGGATCAGACCCTGGAAGACAGGGAACTTCATGATACCATCAAGCAGGAATATTATAATTTATATGCCGGCCTTTCACATGTACTGGCTGCATTTGATCTTAAAACGGGAGAGATCCTTTGGCAGAGATGGATTGACGGTGATATTATGTCGGCCCCTGTGGCAGACGGAGGCAAGATCTATGTAACCACTTTTGCCGGTACGTTATTTACTTTCGGTCAATCGGACGGAGAGCTTATTTCTGTGAATGCCATGCGTGCCACTTCTGCACCGGTCATCACAGATGATGGGATATATGTCAGCAAGCGTGCGGACGGGAGAGGAGAGAAGGTTGCAGAAGAACTTGCCAGGTTCCGGCAGGACAGCTATGTGGCGGATAAAAAATACAATAAGAAGTATGCACCATACCTCGATAAAGAAGTCCAGCAGGGATCGGAGATGAAGTCCAAATCCATGGAGATGGATGCGGGTAATGGTTTTACTGGAGGAGCCCCTGCTTCCTCAGGCTGGCAAAAGGCCAATGATGTGGTTGGGCAATCCAATGTGTCTTCACTTCAGTCATTCCAGGGCTCCAGAAGCCTGCACTATATGGACAAAAACTATTCAACAATGGGTAACGAATTGATCTGTACCGATCCTGAATCAGGAAAAAAGGTTTGGGAGATCAAATTGGAAGGCCAGACAGAGGTCAGCGGTGGATTCATGGGAACCCCTCCGCTCGAAGCTGGCGGATACATAGTGATTGCCACCTACAATGGTACGATTTTGGTGCTTGATGCAAAAACCGGTGCAACGGTTAAGGAATATGATATTGAGAATACGGTCCGTTACCAGCCGGTTGTTGACAATGGATGGATCTACGTGACCACCACAAACAGCCAGATGTTTGCGATCAACACAGGAATGAAGAACTTAACCGGATGGCCGATGTGGGGAGGAAATGCGGAAAGGACTAATAAATCGCTACAATAATCTCAAATAGTAGAATCTTTAAGTGTTGAAATATGATTGAAGTTAAATCCATCGTTGCAAGTTGCAAGTTACAGGTTGCAGGTCAACATGCAACTTGTAACCTGTAACCTGTAACTATTCTGAGGATAGTAATTCCAAGGCTTCATCAACACTCTGTACCGGCATCTTACAAACTCTGTTTCGACAGACATAAATATTTGTTTCACCCCCGATAAACCGGTTTTCCAGCAATGGAAGGCCGGTTTTGCTTTGGTCTGAGCCGGCAAAGATTACATTGGGGAGGAAATGATCATCAAGGGATCTCATGGTTTCTTTAGCTTCGCTCCCGGCAACAACCACTTCGAATGCCGGATAGAGGTGGTGCAACAACAATATTCCCCAATTGGAATAGTAGGGGCCGGAGGGAACCAGTTCTTCAACAACGTTGGCAAGCATCTGCCCGGAGATCTCCTCGTATTCCGGGTCTTCGAAATAAACCGACAATGTATAAAGGTCAAGTGCCAGCATCGAATTGGATGACGGGATCACATTATCGGGTATCTCCATTTTCCTGCTTATCAGAACCGGTTCAGCATCAGATGTATAAAAGAACATGTGCGAGTATTTATCGTGGAAATGCTTTATGGCATAATCCGCTAATCCTTTTGCCATATTAAGCCATTTCTCATCAAGGGTAACCTGGTAGAGATGAATGAATGCATTAATGGTTAAACTGTAGTCGTCGAGGAAACCATTTATTTTCCTGTGCTTCTTCTCAGAATACATATGCTCAATACGGTAATTATCATGGATCATCTCCTTCAGGATAAAGGATGCATTATCCAATGCCATCTTGAGAAATTCAGGCTCATTAAATACTTTATATGCATCGGTTAATCCTTTCAACATCAGGGCATTCCATGACATAAGTATCTTGTCATCCAGTCCCGGCCTGATCCTGTGCTGCCTGGCTGTTAAAAGAATTTCCTTCTGATACTTAAGCTTTTCCCTGGATGATGGCTCAATATTTTCATTTCTGAACAGGATATTTCTTCCTTCTTCCCAATTTCCGGTTTCGGTGACATTGTAATGGTTTAAAAATACTTCAGGCTGGTCCTGAAGCAGGTCTGCTATCTCCTTGTAATCCCAGGTATAATACTTCCCTTCAATACCTTCACTGTCGGCATCCAGGGCAGAAAAGAAACCACCTGTTTCAGACAACAGTTCACGTTTTACAAATTCAATCGTTTCATAAACAACGGTTTTGTATTCCTCCGATCTGGTCAGCTGGTAAGCTTCACTGTACAGGCTGATCAATTGGGCATTGTCGTAGAGCATCTTTTCGAAATGGGGCAGGAACCAATCCCTGTCGGTGGAATACCTGGCAAATCCTCCGCCCAGTGCATCATAAATGCCTCCCCGGGCCATTTTATTAAGTGTCGTTAAAACATATTCCAGCAGTTTCTCATCTCCTGTGTGGAAATAATACCGAAGCAAAAACTGGTAATTATTGGGCATCGGGAATTTTGGAGCCCGGTTGCTTCCACCCCTCTGGTAGTCAAACATCATCTTCCATGAGCTGATCATACCGGTTAGGGTGGACTCATTAAATCCCTCAATTTCGTTTTTGGATTTAATCAGGTCAGACTCATAGATGCCCTGCTTTAATCTTTCAGCCTGACCGATTATCCTTGGCTTATCATTCTTATATAGATCAGACAAGTTTAGCAGAATATTTTTCCAGTCGTCCATCCTGAAATATGTACCACCATAAACCGGGCTGCCATCGGGCAAAGCAAAACAATTCAGGGGCCATCCGCCGGATCCTGTCAGTAATTGAACAGCATTCATATACACCTGGTCGATATCGGGTCTTTCTTCCCGGTCAACCTTAATGCAGACAAAGTGTTCATTCATGATCCCTGCCACTTCCATATCCTCAAACTATTCCCTTTCCATCACATGGCACCAGTGACAGGCAGAATACCCGATGCTCACAAGAATCAGTTTGCCTTCTGCTTTAGCTTTATTAAATGCTTCCTCCCCCCAGGGATACCAGTTTACGGGATTACGGGCATGCTGAAGCAGATAAGGGCTGCTTTCGTTTATCAGGGCATTGGTATGATTGTAATCTGAATCCATGAAAAAATTCTCTTTAACATCAGCGACGTCAACCGAAGAAGGGCACCCGGTAAGCACTAATAAAAGTATATAAATTCGGTAAGACATAAAAAATCCCTGAAGGTTGAAATGGTGGTCCGGATTAATAATAAAGAGGCAGTCTCAAAAGTACATTATTATATTTAAGATAGTCATCCCGAATTTATTTCGGGATCTGCTGAATTTAATTCAGGAATGATGTAAGTTTAATTAGATGCTGATCCGCAAGACAGTGTACAGCATGACCTTGCATGTTTTCAACAATCAATATTTGATTATCTCATTACTTTGGTATAAATTTGCATCAAACAGGCTAAAAATGAATTACTTCACCAACATGATCAAGATGTATACCCGCAATGGTCGCGGCCTGTTTAACTGTCTCATATACTAGTTCCCTCTATTCTTATAATTTCAGGTGCTGTTTAAGCCCATAGGAGAATTGTGGAAAGTCTGCAAGTCTTCTAGTCTCGAGTCCACAAGTGATTTCATTTTCAAGGTTCCTACTCAATCCCCATGCTCACACCAACCTGCAACCTGAAACTTGAAACCTGCAACATTTTATGAAAGGCCTCATATTCGATATAAAACGTTTCGCCATCCACGATGGCCCCGGTATCAGGACAACCGTCTTCCTGAAAGGGTGTCCCCTTGATTGCTGGTGGTGCCACAATCCTGAAGGAATTAAGCAGGAAATTGAGACCATAACAAAAAAGATAACGCTGGATGATACGGTTATTGAAACAACAGAGGATGTGGGTAAATGGATCACCGTGGATGAAATGATGACGGAACTGGAGAAAGAAAGGATCTTTATGGAACAGTCGGGTGGTGGTGTGACTTTCTCGGGAGGGGAGCCTTTGCAGCAGCATAAATTCCTTATTTCTGCTTTGACCCGATGCAAGGCAGACGGATTCCATACATGTATCGATACCAGCGGACATGTCAGTTCTAAAGTGATAGAAGAAGTGGGTTCGATGGCTGACCTGGTATTGTTCGACCTGAAGATGATGGATGAACAGGAGCATAAAAAATTTACCGGTATGACCAATGAGGTAATATTGAAAAACCTGGATATCCTTTATCAATTACCGGTAGAGCTGATTATCAGGATCCCTTTGATCCCCGGCGTGAACAGTGATCCGGGTCACCTGTCACAAATCCTGAAGCACCTGGAAGGAATGCCTGAAATAAAACGGGTCGACCTGCTGCCATACCATTATTTCGCCGGGAACAAATACAGGCAGCTGAATAAGCCCGACAGGATGAATGGTACGGCCAAACCGGATGATGAGCAGGTAGAGGAAATAAAGCAAATGTTTACTGAGGCTGGATTCCAGGTTTCTATAGGAGGATGAGCATCTAAGTCATCCCGAATTTAGTTCGGGATCTAATTGCAATTTAGTGACAGATCCTGAATCAAGTTCAGGATGACAACAGTTCAGGATGACTAATAATAAACTTAAACAACCATGAATACAAGAATTCAAAAATTAAGAGAAAACAGTCTTAATGCTACCAATAAGATCTCGGAGGAAAGAGGCAAGCTGGTAACTGACTTTTACAAGTCGGACGAGGCCCGTGGATTTTCTGCGCCGGTCACCCGGGCTAAATGCTTCTATCATATTATGGATAAGAAGAAGATATGTATTAACGAAGGTGAACTGATCGTTGGTGAAAGAGGTCCTGCGCCTAAAGAAACACCCACCTATCCTGAAATATGTATCCATTCAATGAAGGATCTTGAAATTCTTGATTCCCGCGAAAAGGTATCCTTCAAGGTGGATCCTGAAACAAAAAAGGCATTTGAAGGTACAATCATCCCCTTCTGGAAAGGAAAGAGCAACCGCGACCGGATCATGGAAAACATGACCCCGGCATGGAAAAAGGCTTATGCTGCAGGTATGTTTACCGAGTTCCAGGAGCAGCGTGCACCGGGACATACTGTGCTTGGAGATAAAATCTATAGAAAAGGCATGCTGGATATTAAAAAGGATATACAGGAAGCCGTCGAAAAGCTGGATTTTATTAATGACCCGGAAGCCTACAGGAAGAGGGAAGAGCTGAAGGGAATGGAGATTGCAGCCAATGCCATAATACGATTTGGTAACAGGCATGCAGAAAGACTGTTGCTTTTGGCAGAAGCTGAACAGGATCCCACCCGCAAAGCTGAACTGGAAGAAATAGCCGCTATCTGTGATCGTGTGCCTGCACATGCCCCCGAGACGTTTCACCAGGCACTTCAATATTACTGGTTTGTCCACCTCGGAGTAATTACTGAATTGAATCCATGGGATTCATTCAATCCGGGCCGGCTCGACCAGCATCTTTATCCGTTTTATAAACAGGAAGCCGAAAAAGGAAGCTTAAACCGTGAACGGGCTGTGGAACTGCTTCAGTCGTTCTGGGTGAAGTTCAACAACCATCCGGCGCCACCTAAGGTTGGAGTGACTGCTGAAGAAAGCAATACCTATACTGACTTCTCCCTGATCAACCTGGGAGGAGTGAAGGACGATGGTTCTGATGCAGTTAACGAGCTGACCTACATCATTCTGGAAGTAATCAAAGAGATGCGGATACTGCAACCAAGCTCTATGGTCCAGATCAGCAGGAAAAATCCGGATGCTTTTGTTAAGAAAGCCATCGATATCATCAAAACCGGATTTGGACAGCCGTCCTGTTTCAATACAGATTCCATAATCCAGGAGATGACACGCCAGGGTAAATCAATTATTGATGCCCGAAGGGGAGGAGCAAGCGGTTGTGTGGAAACGGGTGCTTTCGGGACAGAATGCTATATACTTACAGGTTACTTTAACCTTACCAAAGTACTTGAGATCACCCTAAATAATGGAGTTGATCCAATGTCAGGTGAGTTGATCGGCATTGAGACTGGTGATCCGGAAGGATTCAGGACCTTTGATGACTTGATGAATGCTTATGAAAGGCAGCTCAAATATTTCGTAGATATTAAAATAGAGGGTAACAATACGATCGAGCAAATCTTTTCAACCCATATGCCGGTACCCTTTTTATCCCTGCTGATCGATGACTGTATTACCAATGGAACCGATTACAATGCAGGAGGTGCCAGGTATAATACCAGTTATATCCAGGGAGTAGGTACAGGAAGCTTAACAGATAGCCTGACATCCCTTAAATACCATGTTTTCGATAAGAGAACTGTATCGATGAAGGAAATGAAAAGGATCCTGGCTAATAATTTTAAGGGATCAGAGGAATTCCGGTTTGATTTGTTAAAAAACACACCCAAGTATGGCAATGACGATGATTATGCAGATGATGTGCTTCGCCAGATCTTTGAGATGTATTTCAAATCTATAGATGGACGGCCAACACCCAGGGGAGGAACTTACAGGATAAACCTGCTGCCTACCACATGCCATGTATATTTTGGAAAAGTAATAAGGGCCCTTCCTGATGGACGTAAAGCCGGTGAACCACTGTCAGAAGGCATTTCACCAGTGCAGGGAGCTGACAGGAAAGGGCCGACTGCTGTATTAAAATCGGCTGCCAAGATCGATCATTTACGAACCGGCGGAACACTCCTGAACCAGAAGTTCGCCCCATCATTCTTTAATTCTAAAGAAGGTATAGATAAGCTGACCAGCCTGATCAGGAGTTATTTCAGCATGGATGGCCATCACATTCAATTCAATGTGGTCTCGGCAGAAACCCTAAGAGAAGCCCAGAAAGAACCTGAGAAATATTCAGATCTGATCGTTCGTGTGGCAGGTTACAGTGATTATTTCAATGACCTGGGCAAAGATCTTCAGGACGAGATCATTCGCAGAACCGAGCATGAGGGGTATTGAGAAAAAAAGTCATCCCGTCGGCTGGCCGTGTCCGCTCACCAGCGGATAGCGGATCGGGATCTCATAACAGCCGGCCAGAGATCCTGAAACCTGCCTGCCGCCAGGCAGGCGAGTTCAGGATGACTTAAGGGTTTAGATGTATGTCGCTTGCAGACTGAGGACTGCCGACTGCGGACTCTTACTTATCTTCTTTCAATTCTAATTTCTCTATCTCGTTGATCATTTCATCGATCTTCTTTAATTCGATCTCCATATCTATCTCCGCATCTGCAATTTCTTTCATGGCCTTTTCCATCTCAGCCCGGATCTCTTCCTGATTGATAGTTTCCATTTCCTGTATACTTCTCTGAATTTCCTGTTGGGCTTCAGCCATTTCGGCTTCATGCTCCTGGTACATTTGCTCACGCATTTCATCCATCTCCTCCATAATCCTGGCTTTTTCAACTTCCATGTTTGCCATGGCCTCCGTCAGTTCTTCCTGCATTTCATGCTCCATTTCCCTCCGGACATCTTTATCCTCTATATCAATATCCTTAAAGGCATCTTCCAGCTCTTTGCGGAGCTTTTCAAAATCTATTTCTTCAAGGCTTTCCATTGCATCTTCCAGGCTTTGTTGTATCTGTTGCTGCATCTCTTCCCAATCGATCTCCGGGAATTCAATTTCTTCCAGTTCAGCCCTGATCTTATCAATATTAATCTCCATTACCTTTTGCAAATCTTCCTGGATCTCATGCTGCATTTCTTTCCAGTCAATCTCATCCAGGTCGACACGTGCATCTGCAAGGGCGTGTTTCATATGTATTACTTCCTCCAGGGTCTCATCAATCTCTGCCTGGTAATTACCATGGTCTTCCTTTGGGATCTTATTTCCATCAACATATAATTCGGTGACCTCACCACCTTTTACCACAAGCTTCAGTTTTGTCACTTTACCATTATCATCGATGGTCCTGGTGATCACATTGTCCTTGATCTTTAGTGTAGTATCGTGCTGTGATCCTTCATTATCAGCGACCTCATAATGGGTTATCACTGGTTCATATGTGACCTGGCTCTCAACCTCAGGCTCAGAATTCGCGGTTAAAGCAGGGGTTAGTGCTTTTATATAACTGGTATGGTTCTGCACAGGTTCTGCTTCTTTATTCTGAATTTGGGTTGCACCTGTGCTGATCAGGATGACAGATACAGCAGCAATGAAAACCACCCCTGCGATCAATTTGTCGAATACATTTGTCTTCATCTTTTTTGGTTTTAATATTCTGACTACTCTGTTTAATAAATGATGTTTCTTTAAACCCAGTGTTAAAACCAGTTTTGGATAAAACTGAATTTCATGCACCGTCGACAAAGCCCTGGCATATGTTAATGAACCGCCAAAGGCCACAGCCAGATCGTCACAGCAATTCTCCCTTTCTTTCCTGATCTGATAGTTCAGGTACCATACAACCGGATGGTAAAACATGAGCAGTTCAACTATGTTCTGGAAAACATTTATCAGGAAATCATGTCGCTTAATATGGGCCAGTTCATGGACCAGGATGGCATCGAGTTGTTCGCAGGGAATGTGTGAAATTGCACTGACAGGAAGCAATACAACAGGCTTAAGGTAACCGATAACCATTGGATTTTTTGCCAGTTTTGATCCCAGCAACCTTACCCTTCCCGAAATATTCAAACGATCAACTAATAGGTTAAACCTTTCAAGTACCCGGTCAGGTATGGGTGCAAGGTTGGTCCTTTTGTAACGCCAGGCAATAACCGTACTGCCTGTCAACCTCAGGGAGACAAATAAAAGACCCAGGATCCACAGATTTACGATGAAAGAGAACCGTTCAGGTATATGATGGATAATTAATTGAAATCTGTTTGAAACAAAAGTCTCTGTTGCATCAGCCCCGGCGTTTAAGGATATGCCGGGAATAATACCTTCTTTAATTGGATGGGTTACCGATATTTCATTGCCGGAACCTGCTCCGGTATAGGTAACGATAAAAGTTACTGAGCCGGCCAGACATAATACCAGGAGTGCCGTTACCGAGATAATATACCGGAATTCCGCCTTGTGGTGCCTGAATTTATAATACAATACCAGGAACAGAAGGGCAATGATCAATTGATCGGACAGTATGCCGCTAAAAAGGCTCATTTTCTTTTCTTTTCAAGATCAGTGATCAATTGTTTGATTTTCTCCAGTTCTTCAGGGGAGGTTTTATTATTCCCCAGGGTCTGCAGAACAAGCTTCGATGCAGAACCACCAAAGGCCAGGCCAAGCATCTTATCGATTATCTTTGTTTGTGTTTCCTCTTCTTTCACGGCAGGGGAGAAAATATGGATCCTGCTGCTGTTGTCCCTGTTTAACAATTCCTTTTCAGTCATGATCTGCATTAACTTCAGTGTTGTAGTATAACCTGTTTTTTTCTTCGTGTTTAACAAATCATTCACGAACCTGACAGTAGAGGGACCATGGATCCATAATACCTGCAAAATCTCAAGTTCCGAATCGGTGGGTTGGTAGGGGCGCTTCTGCTTCTCCATAGTCTACGAATTATTTCGTACAAATATATACGAACAGTTTCGTAATTGCAAATATTTTTTGTTAATGATTGTTAATGAAGTTATTCTACTACAAAAGACCTGAAATTTTTGAAATTGTTGCATGTCGTATCATGCTATTATTCAGATATTTAGAATCAAAGTGAAATACTTTTGTAAGATATTACTATAAAAATAGTTTTATAATTATAAAAATAGTTATACATTTGTTCGTATGAAAGAATTAACCAAAGCAGAAGAACAGGTAATGCAGTATCTCTGGAAGCTTGAAAAAGGTTTTTTAAAAGATATTGCAGAACAATTTTCTGAACCACGACCGGCTTATACAACGGTGTCGACAGTAATCCGGGTGCTGGTCAGGAAAGGATTTATCGGATATAATGCGTATGGAAAGGCCCATGAATATTATCCGCTGGTTGGCAGGGAAGAATATTTCAGATACCATTTCAGGGACCTGGTTGGGAATTACTTCAGTGGCTCTTTACATCGCTTTGCATCCTTTTTTGCGAAAGAGGGAAATCTCAACCTGACTGAACTTGAAGAGCTCAAAAAACTACTGGAAGATCAGATTAAGGAAAAGAAGGAAAAAAGCAAATGAACGGCTTGATTATATATTTCATTAAAGTGATCTTACTGACAGGATCGTTTTATTTCTTCTATTTCTTATTACTGAGAAGAGAAACATTCTTCATGTTTAACCGCTTCTACCTGGTTGGTTCTGCAATAATATCCCTGGTGATCCCATTGCTGGAACTGGACTTCGGTATATCTGAAAACCTGACCCTGGCTCCGCAACTGGTCCCGGATTACTGGATAGGCGAGGTGAACAACAGCTTTCACAGCCTCGACAAAACACCAATGAATACAACCGGATCGTTTTCGGTTGCGGGATATGTATATCTGTTCATTACAGGTGTGTTTCTTGTGCGCAGATGCCTGGGATTCAGGAAGGTATGGATGATGGTCCGCAGCAAGCCCGGAAGAAAGCTTGGCAGGGTATTTATTAAATACAATGACAGGGATGAGATACCTTTTTCATTTTTCAACTATATCCTTATTCATAAGGACATATCCCGGACGGGTGAACTCAACGGGATATTACGTCATGAACTGGTTCATGTAAAGCAGTTCCATACAATCGATAAGATCATTATGGAATTGTTATCTGTTCTGCTTTGGTTTAATCCTTTCATCTATTATTACCGCAAGTCAATGACTGAAGTACATGAATACCTGGCGGATGCCGGCGCTGTCAGCTCAGGGACACCTGTGTTGAATTATCAGCAGATGATCCTTCGTTGGGTGACTGTTTCTTCAGGAAATTATCTTGTGAGCAGATTTACCAGTTCATTAACTAAAAAACGATTGATCATGATGACAAGAATAAATGTAAGAAAAAGATTCCGTGTAAAACCCTGGCTTGTACTGCCCTTATTGGGATTAATGGTATTCAGCTTTGGTTTCAACTGGAATATAAATGAAAACCTGCCCGTCCAGGGGAAGGCACTGGCAGGAATCGCTATCCAGGATAATGATAATGTTCCTTCAGGGATACCTTTTAAAGAAGGTCAGGAGTATAAAATATCTTCCGGATGGGGAATGAGGGTTCATCCCATCAGTAAAGAGAAGAAGATGCATAAGGCTATTGATTTTGTGGCACCGGAGGGAACTCCGATCATAACCACAGCTGATGGTATTGTGGAAAAGGTAGAATTCAAAGAGGGGACTTATGGGAAACTTGTGTTGGTGAAGCACAGCGATGTTTACAGCACATTGTATACCCAGCTTCTCGATTATGAGGTTAAGGAAGGTCAAAAAGTAAAAAAAGGTGATGTAGTTGGATACCTGGGCCAATCAGGATTGAGTACCGGTGCTCATTTGCACTACGAGGTACATAAGAATGGCGACTGTGTTAATCCTGAAGATTACATCAGCATGGAATAGCCACCTGTTAAATAAAGTTAAAACCGCAAAGTTTCACGAAATTTTGCGGTTTTTTTTGATCCATTGCCTAACTTTTAAGAAAAATCGAGGTACTTATAAAAGGTAAGTTCAATAACAATTCCTATGACCTGGAAGCCATTAACCTGGAATCTGTAGCTATCATGGGAAATGACAGGGGTAAACTGAATGGAGGAGGAGTGGAGATCTCGGTCCGCGCCCAGGATGGGAATATTTACCTGCGAAGAAAATAAATTATTTTTATCGAATCGTCATCCTGAATTTATTTCAGGATCTCAATGCAAACTGTTCTCAGATTCTGAAATGAATTTAGAATGACAAATAGGTGACTCTTAAAACAGACAGTTCCTTAACAAAATTTAATACTTCTTAACCTACATTAAATTTTCAATTAAAAATTACTTCTTTACTTGTAACAGATTCCAGTTTGGATCGTCTAATGTATTGAAAGGGATGAGCCGGAAAACCACTAAAAAGAAGATTATGAGCATTGAACAACAAATACAGGCATGCGAAAACCAGATCACCCGGCTGGAGCAATTGAAGCGAGCTGCCGCAGGGGAGCATGAAAACCACTTTCAGAATATTGACGATCAAATCACAGATGTTCAATTGAGCCGGATAAAAAAAGATCTGGACGAATCATACCAGCAGATGGCAATACTGAAGATAAGGCGGATGATGGGTTATTAGGAAATTACGAATTATGAATGAGCTAGAATGACTAAAATTGGAATATGATTCTAGTTCATTTTAGTTCATTTTAGTCATTTTAGTCATTTTAGTTCATTTCTTCAAGTTCCAGAAATCAGATGGCTGCAGGCCGCATTCCTCGATCATTTCCAATCCATATTCCAGGTAGCCGAGGTCGGCGTTTCCATTATTGGTACCTAATGTGAATTTTACTCCATGTGCTTTGGCCAGTTTAATAAATGCAGGTGATGGTATACGGGTTCTTGCATTGATCTCCAGGGCCAGGCCACTCTCAACAAAAGCATTCACCACCTTTAACATTCGCTGTTCTGTCCAGAGTTCATCGTACCTGTCCCGGATAACACCTGGAAGGAATGTTGGATTCACAAAAATATCAACCGGCTCATTTGTAATAATCGTTACGATCTGGTCAACATAATAATCCATGAATTCTTCCACATCATCAATAAAGACTTCATCATCGATCCAGAGCCTTGTTCTTCGTCCTTCCTGGTCGAACCAGGTAAGCGCATCGGTAAATACATAATCAAATAATGCCACCGTATCAGGATTGAACATTTCAAGCCATTCGCGGCCCTCAGCCTGCATTACAGTATATGCAGGATAATCCTTATAGCTATGATAATAAGCTGACAGAGCGCTATCGTTTTGTACGGGAAATCCCCATCCGCAATTCACTGCCACTCCATATGTTATACCGGTTTTGTCTCCATGTTCCAGCAGCTGATCCATTGTCAGTCCCCCTTTCAGGTGAGCATGATGGTCGATAATATCGTACCCGGCCTTTTCATGGGCTGCGATCTTTTTGATCATTTGCTCTTCGTGTGACAACTCTGATTTTGGCTGGCAACCTGCACTAACCAGTATAATAAATAGAATTAAATGATGTGTTTTCATGTCATTGGTTTCCGGGTTAATAAGTTAATTGGTATGTATTAAGTGAGTCAATTCCAAATTCTAAATCCAAATTTCTTCCAATTTTAGTCACTTTAGCTCATTTTAGTCACTTTAGCTCATTTTAGTCACTTTAGCTCATTTATTACAATCTTTCCTTCAGTCTGATATTGTTCAGCCCTCCGATGCGCATCGGCAATTTTATCCAGCGGAAATACAGAATCAATATAAATCTTTAAATCCCCCCTGATTATCATTTCAGAAATGATTTCAATATCCTCCCTCTTTGATTTCATCAGGAATGTTTTCACTTTTTTACCGGCAAACAAAGCCAGGATTTTATGGGCCAGTAATTTTGGCCGGGGGAGGGTTGTGAGATACTGGCCACCCCGTTTTATGATTTTTTTGGTCGTCCGGTAACTTTCCTTCCCGGCAGAATCATACACCACATCATACTTCTTGCCGGCTGTTTTATAGTCAGTAACAGTATAGTCTATATGGTGATAAGGTGCCAGCTCATCCATCATTGTTTTATGCCGGCTACTGCATACGGCAGTTACTTTTGCACCAAGCGATTTGGCTATCTGCAGTACAAAATGTCCCAATCCTCCGGCTGCACCTATGAGTAAAATTTCCTGATCCTTTTTGATTTTGCATTTGTCACGCAGGGACTGCAGGGCAGAAATTGCAGTTAAAGGAACAGCAGCTGCCTGTTCCCATGAAAGATCATCCGGTTTAATTGCAATGGCTGATTCTGAGGCAGCAGCATACTCAGCATATGCTCCTCCAAACCGCCTGGTTAGCCTTCCGTATATGTGATCTCCGGGTTTTAACTTCCGAACCTCATCGCCACATTCAACAACTTCTCCTGATATATCATACCCGAGCACCACAGGAAAATGAGCCTTTAGAAAGAGCTTATGCCAACCCTGGCGCTGCTTCCAGTCAACCGGATTTATTGCAGCAGCCATAACCTTTACAAGTACTTCGTGTGGTTCAATGACCGGCTCAGGTATATCGGAGATCTGTAAAACTTCGGGTGGCCCGTATTGATTTATTACCGCAGCTTTCATATTTTTGAAACAAGGATTCACCAAATTAGTAAATTATGAGTTCAGCAGAAAAAATTTTCGAATTAATGAAAAGCGAAAACAAACCTCTGAAGGGAGCAGAAATTGCAGAATTATCCGGCCTGGATAGAAAAGAGGTTGATAAGGCGATGAAGGAACTGAAAAATAGGGAGTTGATTTTTTCACCTAAAAATTGTTTCTGGCAGGTGAAATGAAGGAGTGAGTCGCGGGTCGAGGAGTGTGGGAAATGGCTGATGGGTGGTGTTGAGAGATATGCTATCCATTTGTTGCATTAATTTCTAATTTTAATTTTCACTGTTGCCAGACCCCCGCGATGCGTTCTTCACAAAATCCACACTTTCCGCTTTTCACGTGATTCTGGGTAATTGTATATCCCAGCCTCTCGATCAGAAGCTTATCACATCCCGGACAATAGGTATTGGAAGCCTTTGAACCGGGCACATTGCCAATGTAAACAAACTTCAATCCTTCGCCCATGGCAATCTTGCGGGCTTCCTCCAGGGTGGAAGTGGGAGTGGCGGGCAGTTGGGTAAGCTTATGCAT
>JADHVS010000075.1 GCA_016783865.1 Bacteroidales bacterium | reverse complement strand
GGTGAAAATGAGATACTGTGATATGCTTTTTCGGGAGTGAGAAGTTTCAGTCCCGATCCATCCAGCTTAATACTATATAAATAATGATAGTAGGGATCTCCCTCCTCTTTTCCTGATCCGGTGAAATAGATGGTCCGGTTTGCTTCATCGATCTGCAATACCTGGAGTACTCTCCAATCCCCGGTGGTTATCTGGTTCTTGAGCTTCCCGGTAGCCAGGTCGTGCAGGTAAAGGTGCCCCCAGTTATCCTTTTCTGAGAACCAGACCACCTCGCCTGAAGCAAACAGCACATGCCAGTTAACCATGTTATATCCCGATTCAAAATAGGTGTCTGCTGTTTCTTCCATCACATCGCGTACCTTACCGGTTTCAGGATCGGCGATCCGCAGCACTTCGTGTTTATGGTCACGGGAAGTGGAAACAAAAGCCAGCTGGGATCCGTCCTTGCTCCATTCGATATCGGCAAATCCGCTGCCACGGCATACCACATGGTCGCAGATGGTGGAACGGTGCTGGTCGGGACCCATTTGTAAACGAACAACTTTTGGCTCATCCACATGGATCACCACCCGATGGATGCGGAATATGACACTATCCTCAGGAAGGGGGTATTTCCAGGCTTCCAGTTCCGGGTGCCCTACCTTGGTGGTGGCCAGGTACATCTCTCCCACTCCGCGGCCATCGTGCTGGAAGGTGGCTATCTTTTTTGAGTCGGGCGACCATAAAACGACCGGGCTGTCGCTTTTGGTCCACCCGGCATTGTTAGTGGCATAACCAAAATCTTCTACACCGTCAGTGGTCAATTGCTTCTCCTCGCCTGTTGTCAAATCGCGGACCCAGAGGTTATAATCCCTGATAAACGCAGCTTTTTTGCCGTCGGGCGAAACTGCATCGTTCCTTCCAGCCTGGATGCCCGGGTCATATTCAGATAGTTTGTCCCCTTTAATATCATATTTATAATTAGTGCCCTTCACACTGAACATAACATTTTTCCCATCCACTGAAAACTCAATCCGGCTGAACGGGAGCTTAAACGGATGGTATTCTATTCCTGTTAATGATTTCAGTGCCAGGGCAAGTTTGCCGTGGCTGAATGCATGTTTTCGTGATTTTTTCTTTGCATTCACGATTATAAATTCAGTTCCTGTGGGTGTTGAGTTAGCATACCAGAACTGATCTTCATCGATCCAGGTTGGCCTGACACTGCCATTATATACTAGTGGATTGGTACTTGCAGCCAGGAATTTTTCGGCGCGGGCATAGTCTTCTGCAGTCACTTTTGGTTTTTGCGCAAAAGCTTGTCCTGCACAGACAAACATAAAAAACAGAATAACAGATAAACAAGATTTAGCGGAATTTTTCATTATTCACCTCCGTATTTGGTTGGTTAATTATTCAGGTGAATTTACAAATTATCGTAACTTCAACAACACAAATGTTACCTGATAAAAAGCAGATCATGAAGAACCTTAAACTCATTATTCTTTTCACACTTATTATTCCTGGAAGACTGATGCTTGCCCAGTCAGGTCAGGGTAATGCGATGGGATCCATTACTGCATCTGAACTTAAAAACCACCTCTGTTTCCTGGCGGCGGATGAATTCATGGGCAGGGATACGCCATCTGAAGAATTAAAAATAGCATCCAGGTACCTGGCAGTTCAGGCCGAAAGTTACGGGCTCCAACCTGTCATGCCGGACGGATCCTTTTTCCAGGAAATCCCTTTGAGGACCAGCCGTGTTGCAGAAAAATCAACCTATATTATGTTAATTGATAAGGCCGAACAGGAAGCCTTCCGTTACGGTGCTGATTTCGGATTAAGAAACAGGTCACTGGAAGCCGGAAAGGTTTCCGGAGAAATGGTATTTCTGGGTCTTGGGTTGCATGCCCCGGACAAGGGGTGGGACGACTTTGATGGTATGGATATAAAAAATAAGGTTGCCATTATACTGGATGAAAGCCTTCCCTCTGATCACCCAATACGGTCGGATATGTCGGGTATGATTCTCAGGAGAAAGAGTGATTCGTTAGTATCATATGGTGCCAGCGCAGTGATCTATATTATTTCAGAAGAAAGGGAAACAATTTTCAAAAAGAAAAACTATTTGTTCGAAAATCCTGTCAGGGGAAGTGTGCTTTCAGATACCATATTGGGCAACACAGGAAATTCCAGAAGCAAGTTTTATGAAATTGAGATCAGGCATTCAGTTGCTGCTGAAATGTTGGGGATATCAATTGAAGAGATCGCTGAATTGTGTAAGCAGATAAAGAACGGGGAACAGGTACAATCCCGTGATATCCCGGGTAGCAAACTTGATATTCAAATAACTACAGAGAAAAAAATCGAGTTTACCAGGAATGTACTTGCTTATGTTGAGGGATCAGATCCTAACCTTAAGGACGAGTTTATCGTTTACGGGGCTCATTATGATCATGTAGGGGCGCGTGAGGGTGAAATTTATAATGGAGCGAACGACAATGGATCCGGGTCGGTTGCCCTGCTTGAATTGGCCGAAGCCATGGTCGAAGCCGGGCCAAAAAGATCGGTCATCTTTGCATGGTTTACAGGGGAGGAAAA
Organism: Bacteroidales bacterium; assembly: GCA_016783865.1. The sequence continues at coordinate 16,208 of JADHVS010000075.1, read as the reverse complement.
GGGGCTCTGGGGCTCTGAATATTTCGTCCACCACCCACCGGTACCGTATGATAAGATCAGTGCCCACATTAACCTGGATGTCATCAGCGGGGATGATCCGGAAAGTATTGCCCTGGTCGGGCATACCAGGCTATCAACAGCATTGGATGAATTGGTCACCAGGGTAAATAATGTCTGTTGCGGGATGGATCTCGATAATCATTTTGAAGAGCCTGGGCCATCGAGCCGTTTCTTCTTCATGAGCGACCATTACCCGTTTATTCAGCATGGGATTCCATCCGTGTGGCTGTTTAATGGTCCCGAGCCCAATGTGCACCGCCCAACCGATACTCCCGGGAACATCCATTACGAAAAGATGGAGAATGTGACCAGGCTGGCCTTTTCAATCGGGCTGGAGATTGCAAACAGGGATAAGATGCTGCCCCTGGATGTGGTTCCTGAGATAACGGTCAGGGGAGCACACAATACAGATTTTGACTGGAGTAAGGTGATTGGTACGGGTTATTAATTCTCAAAACAGATCGTCATTCCGGACTTGATCCGGAATCTAATAGATCCTGAACCCCCGAGTCCCCGGGGCACGGCGAGTTCAGGATGACAATTAAATTTAAAACCTATGAAATATCTAACAATTTCAATCACACTGATTTTATTCCTGGCAGTAAGCTGTCTTCAGGATCAAACTCAGGATGGCACTATTTCCTATACTGTGTCAATGGATAATCCGAATACTCATTATTTCCGCGTCGATCTGCACTGCAGCGGGATTGGTGTTGAAATAATCGATCTTAAAATGCCTGCATGGACGCCCGGGTATTACTGGATCCTGGACTTTGCAAAAAATGTAGCCAACTTTAAAGCTACCGATGGCGCCGGCAATCCGCTCGAATGGCACAAGGTAAATAAAAACACATGGCGTATAGAAACCGGTCAGCACCCTGATTTCGAGGTTAGTTATGATGTATTTGCTTTTCACCAGTCGGTCGCCGAACCATTCCTGGATGATGGCAGGGCTTTTATATCACCAACCGGGGTATTTATGTATGCCGATGATCTTTTGGAACATCCGGTTACGGTGACTGTGACACCCTTTCATGAGTGGAACAGTGTGAATACCGGGTTGGACCAGGTTGAGGATCAATCCAATACCTTTTACGCAGATAACTTTGATATCCTTTACGATTGTCCTATCCTGGCAGGAAAACTGGAGGTGTTTTCCTTTGAAGTGGAAGGAATTGAGCACACCATGGCATTTGAAAATCCCATTGACATCGACCGGCAAAAATACACGGAAGACCTGAAAAATATAGTAATTAATGCAACTGGCATTATTGGGGAGATCCCGTATGATCATTATACCTTCCTTTTTATGGGACGTGGTGGCGGTGGACTTGAACACAGCAATTCGATGGCCGTATTTTCCAACCTTTCCTATGACATAACTCAAAGTGACGGATACAAAAGGTGGCTGGCATTTATAGCCCATGAGTATTTCCACCTGTATAATGTAAAAACCATCCGGCCTGTTGCCCTGGGACCGTTTGATTACGACCGGGAGAATTACACCAACATGTTGTGGGTTTCAGAAGGAATGACGGTCTATTACGAATATATCATCCTGAACCGTGCCGGTTTTATGGACCGGCAGGAAACGCTTGATGCGTATTCCAGGACAATTTCAAGTTTTGAAAACCTTCAGGGCCGGGAGTTACAATCTGCCACCTCATCCAGCTTTGATACCTGGCTGAACTTTTTTAACAGGAGCAATCACACGGCCAATACAACCATCTCCTATTATGATATCGGGTGCGCACTCGGGCTCCTGTTGGATCTTAAGATCAGGCATGAGACCGAGGGCAGTAGATCACTGGATGATTTGATGAAGGAACTGTATTATACCTGGCACAAGAAGCTGGACCGGGGATTTACTGATGAAGAATTCCGTAAAGTATGTGAAACTGTTGCCGGTTGCACCCTGGAAGAAATATTTAATTATGCGGAGAATCCTATACCAATAGATTATCAGAAATATCTTGATTACGCCGGCATCCATATAGATACAGAGCCTGACACCCTTCCCGGGGCCAACCTTGGATTTCGTTACCGGGACCGTGGGGAAGGACTTATGGTCACCTATGTGGAACGGGATTCACCAGCCTGGGAAGCGGGTTTAAGTGTAGAAGACCAGGTTTTGGAAGTAAACCGGGTTAAAGCTACTTCAGAGGTATTAAAAGATATTGCTGAGAGCGGGGATACAGGAAAGTTAGTCCTTCTTGTCAAGCGGCGGACCGGTGAAAAACAGGTTGAATTCATTCCAGGAAAAATATCAGAGAAAAGCTACAAAATGACGCCACTGGGTCATCCTGATGAGCAACAGGTGCGAATCCTTGATGGATGGTTAAAGGATGTTCGGTCAGCGATCTGAAAAAAATCTCTGTTACATTTCCGGGTTTAATTTTTTTATCTAAATTTGCCCTGCCTTAAAATCATGGTACCATAGCTCAGTTGGTAGAGCACAGGACTGAAAATCCTGGTGTCCCTGGTTCGACTCCAGGTGGTACCACTCTCAGTTCCCGTAAGTCCCCGTAGGTCAATGATCTGCGGGGATTCATTTTGTTGGGGTTATTTAATCCCTTTATGAAAACTTATCTGTTTTCTTGCCAGGACGGGTATGAGGTTAATAACTTCAATTTATCTTCGCCAACCTGGCAGTAACTTTTACAGTCTTTTTTGAATAAAATATCGGAACTATAAAATTATCTGCTTCATATTGCGGATAAACAACCAGGTCATACCCCGGATTCTCCTTCATTAAGTTGTAAAGGGCAAATGAACTTACAATTCCTTTCCCATAATCTCCTACAATAGGAACTCCAAATGGAATAGGATTTGCAACTGATCCATCCTGCTCAATAGATCCCGTTTTCGTATTGAACAGCCTTGCCCAATCAATTCCTAAGATACGCACTGATGTAGCCTCTGCTGAAACCTGCTGGGAAAATTCAAAATCCCCTTTGTAGAATTCAACGTGATAGTTTGGAGTTTTCAATGTTCGATTCGAAACGGAACAGCTGCTTATCATTCCAAACAACATTATGAGAACTAAAATTTGAATACTAAGTTTTTTCATCTTATTGAATTTTGGTGAATTGATATTTGAATTAAATATTAGTGTGACAGTTAATTTGGCAATCTACAATTTTTTACCAACTGTAGCCATATAAATTATTCACCCTGTACTAATAGTGGAAAAACCGGAAGCCGTGAGCACCTTGTGCCGGAAAATAGCAATTAATGTAAATGCCTAATTATCAAAATATTTGGATGGACAATTGAAATCAGCCCAGAGTGGTCAATGAGTCCGATTTGTCCATACATGGATTGAAGTTTTAAACGTTGCTTAGACTTCGATCACCTGATGCAAAAGATTAATTTCAGGAAGGTATGTTAGTTGTTTTCAGGAAGATTAGTGACGATGAGTCGCATAGAAGAAATCTACTTTTCGTACAGAATTAGATTTAACTCTTCGACTTTTTTGAAATCTTCATCGGCACTTATAAGGGGCAGGTTCAGGTGGCTACAAATGTTTGTGTTTTTTGCAGAACATAATTGAAATAGATATACTTGCCGGAAACAAATTGGTTGTAGGTCTCAGAACCAATGGTGCCTGCAAAATTCAGTGCAGTCTTATGCAAGAACCGGGGAGCTAATTTTTCTATCAATTTTCTTCTTCGCCCATCATCTAAATCCAATGCAGCAACTACTTGTGGGGTGATGAATTCTTCTTTTATCAGTGTTAATCCAGTCGATTGCAAATCTTTTTGCAAAACGGGCAATTCAAAATCGTACCTGAAATCTGTAAACAAAAAATATCCGTCAATACGTAAAATGCGGTACACCTCCCTTAAAAATTGGATGAAATCGGGATACCGGTGAGAGGATTCAACATTTATTACCACATCAAAAGTATTATCGCCAAGGGGTAATTTTTGGGCGTCCCCTTGCAGAAATGATAATCCTTCCAATTCATAATGCCGGTTACAAAAAGCAATGGCGCGGCTGTCCAGATCTATTCCTTTGGCAGAAGCAGGTGAGAAATGCCTGGTGATGTATTCCAATCCTCCTCCCCTGCCACAACCAATCTCAGCAATATCTTTGTTTTTCAAATCTGTTTCACTTACCAGCTGGTGATATAACTGAATGGAATAACGATTACGTTCATCTTGTGCTTCTAACTTAATACCAGGGAATTTATCGGCATATCCGAAATTCATAAATAAAACTTCCGCATTTTTGTCAATTTTATTTACGTACCAATACCAGACTCTGAATAACCAATCACGGAATTTATTCTTCATTTTCATTTTTGATCAGAAAAAATATCATTTGCCGGATTATGTTCCAGGTCATATACATACTTCCGTACTTTATCCGTCCAATCCCAGTGTGAATAGGTCTTATCAAATTTTTGACTGGGTATCGGTTTACCTATTTTAACCTTGATTGTTTTATTTTTTTTCCGGAACATTTCACGTGGTAAAAGGATTATCTCAATATTTGTTTTGATTCCTAATACTCGCCTCGCTGAACTTAAACAATAAAAAAACCTTGAGTTACGACCATAAATATAAAACGGAACTACGTCGCGTTTGAAAGAAATCGCTTTAGTAATAAAACTTTTCTGCCATTTGCAATCCTGGATTTTACCACTATAAAATCTTGAAACTTCTCCGGCAGGAAAATGAGTTATAGGAACATCAGAAATAAAGAGATTTTCTAACTCAGTCACATAATCTTTTGAGTTCCTTCCAAATACATTTACAGCAGCAATCAGGGGCCTCAAATTAGGTACATACATTAATGCCTCATTTCCAATAGATTTTAATACATGATATTTATCTCCAACAATTTTTGTCAATACCAATCCGTCAATTATTCCAAACGGATGATTGGAAATAAAAAAACACCTCCTGTTTTCGGGCAGGTTTTCCTTTCCAAGTACCTCAATTGTAATGTTAAATTCCTCGATGATTTTAGGAAGAAATTCTAATCCTTGATAATCTGAGTATTTAGTTAGAATCTGATTTAATTTCTCTTGCAGAATAATTTTTTCAATCCATTTAATAATAAACCCGGGCAAACGTTTTAATATTCTTGAATTACTCTCCTTAATGAAAGCTGCAGTATTGATATACTTCATGGTAAAATATGGTTTCGGGGATGCATTATAAGGGATAAATCTTATTATGGGCTTGCCCGGAAACAATCTGGATATAAGGCACCTGCGACTCCGAGGGATTCCATTGAAAATACAATTTAAATAAATATAATAAAGATTAACAATAAACGAGGGGGGAAAAGTAAAAAGATAATAGAGAACCAGAAAAACAGCTATGCCTGTTGATTGGTTGGTTCTGGGATAATATCCTCAATTGTATCTTGAGAGATGGGTTCCGGAGGTCCGGGATACACTGCCAACAGGTGTAAAATTTTTCCGGGCTGAAAATTCGGCAGAACAGTATTCATGTCAGTAACATGTTCATAATATTACCAAAAAAAATCCTTCAAAACGTTACTTTTTGGTTTTTTTCAATCTAATTTGCAATTTGAAAATAATTTGAAATCAGAATCGCTGAACATCCTCGGGTTGTTCTTATTAATAAACTAGTTCTTAAATACTTAGCAACAGGTAGAATATTTAAAACCACATTGTCATAAACACATGAAATCGCCACGATCGTTATCATTGACCTCATCGACAGCTGAGGGAAATGAAACAGAGCCTCCGGCACTGAACGGATTAGGAGTTGCACCGATCCAAAACAAATCGCCTAAAAACGGGATTTCGAGAACCTTTCCCATCAATGAACGAACATTGAGATTCAGGGAAGACTTTTTTCCTGGAGTTACCATACAAAAATGGAACAACTGGATCTGGCAACAAGGTAACAGCATCCGCACCTGGGAACAACTGGGCAAAATAATCAGGCTTTCACCGGAAGAATTACTGGCTGCTCAAAATAAAAACAGGCTACCCCTGAAAATCAGTCCTTATTACGCCAGCCTGATGGATCCGGATGATCCTGAGCAAGCCATCCGCAGAACCATGGTCCCGGTTCATAATGAGTTTATTATCGGACCTGAAGAAATCTATGATCCTCTGGGTGAAGAGAACCAGAGTCCTGTTCCCCAATTAATACACCGGTACCCGGATCGTGTCCTGTTCCTGATCACCGGGGTTTGCGCAGCTTATTGCCGTTATTGCACCCGGACCCATATGGTTTCGAAAAAGGATAAGGTACATACGACTGTTCAGGCCTGGGATAAGGCTCTGGCATATATCAGAATGCACCCGGAGGTACGGGATGTCATTTTATCCGGCGGTGATCCCCTTACCCTGTCGGACACCCGGCTCGAGTATCTTCTTTGCCAGCTCAGGATGATCCCCCATGTTGAGATCATCAGGATCGGAACCAAGATACCTGTTGTGCTCCCTCAACGGATCACAACTTCCCTTACCAGGATGCTTAAAAAGTATCATCCGGTATTTATGAGTATCCACTTCACCCACCCTGATGAAATCACCCCGGAGGTAGCCTTCGCATGCAACCGCCTTGCAGATGCCGGAATTCCTCTTGGCAGCCAGACGGTTTTGCTGAAAGGGATTAATGATGAGGTACCTATTTTTAAGGAACTGACACATCTGCTTCTCAAAATGCGGGTGAAACCCTATTATTTATACCAGTGCGATCCCATTCCGGGTTCTGCTCATTTCAGGACACCGGTGTCCAGGGGAATTGAAATCATCTCGGGTCTCAGGGGATTCACCTCCGGTTATGCGATCCCGCATTTTGTAGTCGACGCCCCGGGAGGAGGAGGAAAGATCCCCCTGCTTCACGACTATGTGACCCACCATGATAAGGATGGATACCAGCTCAGGAATTATGAAGGGAAGTATTTCATGTACAAGGAATCCTCCGACTGACATGGATTACTTCTTCCGGATCCGGAAGGGAGAAAAATTCTGGATTGAAGCTCCTCTCCCCGCGTGGCCGATTGCTCGGGGAGTGCCAGGAACTTTTTATTACCGATAAACCTTATTTAATATGATTGTCGGACTAACATACGACCTGCGTGATGAATACCTGAAAATGGGATTCAGCGAGGAAGAAACCGCAGAATTTGATCGTGAAGATACGATACAGTCCATTGAGAACACCCTGGCAGAACTTGGATACCAAACCGACAGGATCGGTCATATCCAAAACCTTGTCAATCGGCTGGCCCGGACAGACCGTTGGGACCTGGTATTCAATATTGCCGAAGGTCTATATGGTTATGGCCGTGAAGCACAGGTACCTGCTCTCCTTGACGCTTACCGGATCCCATATGTTTTCTCCGGTCCATTGATACTGGCTCTCACTCTCGATAAGGCCATGACCAAGGTGATTGTAAAGGATGCAGGCGTAGCAACTCCCGAACATGCAGTGGTCTATAAGGAAGAGGATGCCAGGAATATTCATCTTTCTTATCCCCTGTTTGCCAAGCCCCTGGCAGAAGGCACCGGGAAAGGCATCAATCCTGATTCGGTGATCCTTAACCAGAACCAGCTGATCAGGGTTTGCAAGTATCTTCTTGATCGTTACCAGCAGCCTGTACTTATTGAGACCTACCTGAACGGGAGAGAGTTTACTGCCGGCATTGTGGGAACCGGCGACCAGGCTAAATGTATTGGTGTCATTGAGATACTGCTGAAAGACAATGCAGAACAAAACGTATATTCATATGTAAACAAAGAGGAGTGTGAGGAACGGATCATCTACTCGCTCACTGACCAGGAAGCAGTGGAATCCTGTACCGCTCTTGCCCTGAAAGCATGGAAGATTCTTCGGGCCGAAGACGGCGGCCGTGTGGACATCCGTTTCGACAGCCGGGGTATCCCGCATTTCCTTGAAATCAATCCCCTGGCAGGCATGCATCCCCTGCATTCCGATCTCCCGATCCTGGCCGGCCTTTACGGGATCTCATACCCGGAACTGATGAAAATGATCATGGATTCAGCCATACAGAAAGTTAAGTCACCCATGCATGGATAAAATACTCGTACTGCATAACGCTATCTCGGATCATTCCCTTATGGATGAACTGGATGTGCTGGACCAGGCCGATGCAGTGGAACAGGCCCTGGACGAACTCGGTTATTCCCACAGCAGGGCAAGTTTCGGATTGAACCTTGAGCCTGTCAGGCAGATCCTCGAAGCTGAATCGCCTGACCTTGTTTTTAATCTGGTTGAAACCATCGGTGGTAAAGGATCCCTGATCCACCTGTGTCCTTCCCTCCTGGAAGCATATCATATTCCGTATACTGGTTCAGGACCCTGGTCGCTTCTTGTAACTACTGATAAGGTGAGAACAAAGAAGATATTAAAGGAAAAAGGTGTCGCAACACCTGGCTGGATAATACCTCAGGACAACCAGGAACCTGTTCCTGATCAAAAATATATTCTTAAGCCTGTCTGGGAAGATGGCTCTGCAGGCATTACGGATGAATCAATCATCCATGGAAAGGATTTTAATTACCGGCAGTACTCCAGGGATAAAAAGACAAAAGAATACATGCTTGAAGAATTTATTGAGGGGCGGGAGTTTAACATTACCATGTTGCATGGAGAAGACAGCCCGGTAGTGATGCCTCCGGCGGAGATGCTTTACCTTGATTTCCCTCCGGGAAAACCGAAGATACTGAACTATGCTTCAAAATGGGATACCGGATCATTCGAATATCACAATACCATCAGGAGTTTCGAACTTGGGGAGGGAGACCGGGACCTGGTCGGTAAATTGGTACAGATCAGCCGGGAATGCTGGGATATTTTTGAGATGAGAGGATATATGCGGGTTGATTTCAGGGTGGATGGGCAGATGCAACCCTATGTGATTGAGGTCAATGCCAATCCGTGCCTCTCGCCGGATGCCGGTTTCCCCGCAGCCTGTGCAAAGGGAGGGATAGAATATACAGAAATGATACACTGGATAGTTAAGAATGCCTTATGAAACGTCCATGATAATATTTACTAGTGAAAGAGGATGAAAAGCTGTTACTGAGAAGGGAGGTTCGTAATACCGATCCCTCCAGGGTTGAAATAATGGTAAGGTCCACAGGATTCTTCAGGGATGACGAAACAGCTATTGCTGTTGAACTTGTAGTGGAACGTATCCGGAAAGGACCAGAAAGCGGCTACGAGTTTCTGTTTGCAGATATGGAAGGGGAAACGGTGGCTTACAGCTGTTACGGGCTGATACCCTGTACCCTCCACAGCTACGATCTTTACTGGATCGTAACGCACAGTGATTTCATGAACCAGGGCATCGGCAGAAAAATACTGGGAGAAACTGAGAGACTCATCCGGGAATCCGGGGGCACTGGCATTTATGTCGAAACGTCCTCAAAAGATCAATATGCCCCCACAAGGGCATTCTACGAACGCAATAGTTATTTACTTAAAGCAAGGTTCGAAAATTTCTATGATCTTAATGACGATAAACTGGTTTACGTGAAATATATATGATCCTGCTATCCCTGTTGCACCGCACATTTCTAGTCGCCCATTTTGACGCAGCGCATCACTTCTCTGGAATTCCCGTTATTTATGCAGATAAAGTAATCCCCGGCAATTAATTCAACGGCTTCCCATGAATAAGTATATTCTCCGGCAGGCATATTGCCTTCATCAAATCTGTTGATCAGCCTGCCGGTCCTGTGGCATAGAGAAATCCATTCCCATCCGTTTTCATGCCATCCGCATTGCCAGGGGGAGACATGGAAGCAAAAAGTGTTTTATTCAGGATGGTATCTCCATCGGTCTCCCAGGTATAAATTTTTCTTGCTTCTGAATCACTGACATATAATATACTTTCATCCGGAGACAGAACAATACCATTTGGACGATTAAGGGATTTATCCATAAGACGCAGCTCTCCTGAAGCCGTATATAAATAAATCCCAGAGTAACCCAGTTCTGAATCTGCAGGGTTAATCCCGTAGGGCGGATCAGTAAAATAGAATGCATCATCAGAACGGACGGTGATATCGTTTGGGCTGTTCAACCTCTTCCCTTCATACTCACCGGCCAATGTACTATCTGAATTATTCTCAAGCAATACGGCAACCTGTCTTTTCCCATGCTGAGCAAGCAATAATCTTCCCTGTGAATCCAAAGCCAGCCCGTTTGAATTACCCGAAGGTTCCAGGAATACAGAACTGCCATCTTCCTCTGTCCATTGATAAACCTTATTGGCAGGAATATCGCTAAACAGTATTTTACCATCCATCCATACCGGTCCCTCCAGGAACTGAAAGCTGATATCTATTTTCTCAACAACAGGATCGGATAAAACGGGCAACTGTGCAGTTATATATTCTGCACCCAATAACAGTAAGGAAATGCCAGTGTATTGAATGAGTTTCTTCATGATTTAGATTTACTAAAAGCTTTTACTTATTCGTGTAAACCGGCAATGTAAGAAAAAACCCGTAATTCATTTTCAATTAGTAGTAAGGTATATAACCGCTTTCTTCAATTGCACTTTGTCCTTCATCAGTCGTAAGCCACTGGTATAAATGGTATGCATTTGATGATTTGTCGAGATCTGCGCGGATTACAGCATACACCTCGGTCGTATAAATATATTCTTCTTTTTGTAACGTATTGTATCCCGGAACAACTCCATTAACAGCAAGTAATTTTAAACTGTCATTTGGTGCCATAAACTGTTCAAAAAAGTAAACAGTATAACCCAATCCATTTCTGTCATCTGTAATCCGGTATATCGGTCCCATCATCCCCATTAAGATCATTTCAGGTAAATCCATCATTGTTAAATCTTTCATTACCAGAGATAACATAAGTTCCTGGCTTCCTGAATTCGGATTTCTCTGATATGGATTAATCTCAGCATTTGTCCCGCCAACCTCATTCCAGTTAATAATATTTCCCGTATAAATATCTTGTATCTCTTTCACTGTTAATGAATTAACAGGATTATTAATATTTACAATAAAAACAAAACCATCGAGAGCGACAGGCATTGTTATTAATTCAACGCCCACACTATCTGCAAAATCAATTTCATCATCTGAGGCACTGCGCGCAACAATTATAATATCAGTCTTCCTGTCAATAAGATTAACGAATGATGAATGAGTTCCATTATGAACAATACTATCCACAATAAATTGTGCAATATCAGGATGGTCATCAAATGACGGCCAGATCCGGAAAGTCTCATCAAACCAGAATGGCGACCATGAATATTCAACGCCCAGTAATTTACATGCAATCAACACTTGCAGAGGATGAGTTGACGTTGAACCATCAACTTTTGGATAGTTATCCATTGTCAGACTATCCAGGTTTATTTTGAAAGGTTCATTGTCCGGTGAATCTTCACAATTCGACAGGGACAATGCCATTATGATGGTTAATAAATAAATTATCTTGTAGTGGGACATGATCAATTATACTTAATTTGGAGAGTATTATAATATTATCTTTGTTAAAACTATGTTTAATCTGTTGTTAATTGTTTGCATCATTCTAATTTCATTTACTGCTCAAGTGCAAAATTTATTTTTCACCAGCCCGGAAACATCAGTGGAAGTAATAACTCAATTGCTGATAAGTGAAGACTGGTCAACGTTAAATAGATCAGGGTGATGGAATGGTTCAGGTTGGCAGGTCAACCTTTGTATTGAAAAAATTTGCTGAAGGCTATAAAATTCTGCCAGATCAGCCCCTGGAAGAACCACACATAATTTATTGACTGATATTGCCAGGAATATTGCAATGATTGTTATATATGTAAAGTATAGTTGATATTTTCCGGGAAAGCTATATTCTGGTTCTCTTGCCTTTTTTGCTGCGTAATTCCCTTTCCCGGGAAATGTTTACATTAAAAGTTTTTCCCTCATAGATCCCTGTTCTGACCTTTGGTAAAATTGTATTTGCAACCATATTATCTACCTCAAAATTTGAGGATCCCGGATAAACATCAATTCTTCCGATCTGATGGCTTGCAATATTGGCTTCAGTACAAATAAGTCTTACCAGGGCTCCTTTGTTCATATTCTGCCGATCACCTAAATTGATAAAAAACTTCGTTGAAGCACCGGAAAGGTTTCTGTTTTGTGGTTTCCCATTCCTTTTATCCTGGTTTCTTCCTTCTGCGCCCTTTTCCTGGTTCCTACCTCCAGCAACCTGTTCCTGGTTAGCGTTCAGGTTGCCTGAATTTTTGTAATAGCTCAAAAAAGTATTTAACTCTGCAGAAATGAACTTCATCACGATATCATCTGCAGAGAAATTTTTTAATTTCTCATAAAATACCGGCCAATAACGTTCAATTGCATCTTCATCTACTTGCGTCTTAATGACCCTGTCCATCAGGGCGTACATCTTCTTCTCGCCAATATCTTCAGCACAAGGAATCGGTGTATATTCAATGGTTGACTGAATGATCCTTTCAATCTGGTGAATTTTATTCAGCTCTCTTGTGTTAGCCAGGGCAAGAGATATACCTGATCTTCCGGCTCTGGCTGTTCTGCCACTTCTGTGAGTATAGTTTTCAACCTCGTCAGGCAGGTTGTAATGAATTACATGGCTAATATCTTCAACATCAAGCCCCCTTGCCGCAACGTCAGTGGCTACAAGTATTTTAGCTGTTCTTTCCCTGAATTTTTTCATGGCTGAATCTCTTTGCGACTGTGAAAGGTCACCGTGCAAGGCAACTACATTGTATCCTTCCTTCTCAAGCTTATCAGATACAGCTCCGGTTTCTCTTCTTGTCCTGCAAAATATTAAACCATATATATCAGGATAATAATCAAGTATTCTTTTAAGGGCATAATAGCGGTCCTTTTCCTTCATCATAGAATACCGGTGCTCAATATTATCAGCCGGACTGTTTTTCTTCCCCACAAGAATTTCAATTGGATTATCCATATAGTTTTCTGCAATCCGACGAACCTCATTGGGCATCGTGGCAGAGAACAACCAAACCCGTTTTTTATCCGGAGTCTGTTCCAGGATTGAATCAATATCCTCTTTAAATCCCATATTGAGCATTTCATCTGCCTCATCCAGAATAACTCTTTGAACGGTATTCAATTTTATGGCCTTTCTGCTAATCAAATCCAACAGTCTTCCGGGTGTAGCAACAACAATCTGTACACCTCTGTTAATCCTCCTGATCTGATCTTCAATACTGGCTCCACCATATACCGGAAGAATATTTGCATCGGGTTGAAATTTTGCAAACGATTCCAGATCCTTTGTTATTTGCATACAAAGTTCCCTGGTCGGGCAAATTACCAATCCCTGCGTGTTTTTAATTTTAAAATCTACGTGCTGTATTAACGGCAAACCGTACGCAGCTGTTTTTCCGGTTCCGGTTTGAGCCAATCCCACAAAATCCTTTGAACCTTCTGCCAGGATGGGAATCGTCTTTTCCTGTATTTCTGTCGGAGTTATAAATCCAAGTTTTGTAACTGCTTTCTGAAGATCTGTGTTTAATCCTAAGTCCTTAAATTCCATGTTTTCAAATTAGTCCGCAAATGTACAATAATCCGCATACTTACAGCAGAAATTATCAATTCTTTTCAGATCAGGGAAAAACTTTATCCCACCAGTTCCATATTTCCACTGATCATTCTGTTGTGATTGTTTAAAATCACTATTATTTTTCGAGGAGGAAAATGTTGAGGTAATGCAAAATGACTACTGTTTGAAAAGAATAATACTACTTTTTTCTTGCCACTGCATCTTTAAATTCACTTATCAATGAATCAATAGTTTCTTTAACAGATATGATCTTTGTGGCGATGAATGCATTTGTCCCTGCGAATGCAAAGCCATTATAGAAATTACCTTTCATGGCATTAAACAGCGCAGCTACGATACAATATGGAGTGGATTCGATGTTACAGGTCTTTAAACATTTATAGGGACATTTTACCGGGCGCTTCTCCCCCCTGTTTATCTTATCAATGAAATCATTTCTAATTGCCCGGCCTGGCATTCCAACCGGGCTGTTAATGATCTCCATATCTTTTTCAAAGGAATCAATGTATGATTGCTTAAACTTCATGGAAGCATCACATTCATCTGTGGTTACAAATCGTGTTCCCAACTGAACTCCTGATGCACCCATATCCATTATTTCTTTGATATCTGCTCCGGTATATATTCCTCCTGCTGCTATCACCGGAATTTTAGTATTGTACTTCTCTTCAAAATATTTTACCTCTTCAATTACATCGGGTAATATCTGTTCCAGTGCAAATTCAGGATCATCAAGCTGTTCCCGTTTAAATCCGAGATGTCCCCCGGCTTTTGGTCCTTCAACGACAATGGCATCCGGGAGATAATCATAATGTTCTTTCCATTTCGAACACAAAATCCTGGCCGCCCTTCCTGATGATACGATTGGGACAAGCTTTGTTTTTGATTCCTTCGTTAAAAACTGGGGTAAATTCATGGGAAGACCGGCGCCTGAAAAAATGATATCAATTTTTTCAGCGATGGCTGTTCTTACCAAATCCTGGAAATTGGTAAGTGCAACCATGATATTTACACCAAGGACGCCATTGGTAATTTCTCTTGCCTTCTGAATTTCTTTCTTCAGGGCCCTTATATTCGCATCAATAAAATTCCTGGCATAATCAGGTTCCAACATGCCAATACAGGCACCTGCAATCACCCCAACCCCGCCTTCGTTCGCTACCGCTCCTGCCAGTCCTGACATGGATATACCAATCCCCATTCCCCCCTGTATGATGGGAACCCTGATTTTCAAATCTCCAATACGTAATTCTCTCATTCTAAATTAAATTAAAAGTTTGTTTAGCAAGGAACAAATACTGAACAAGCTTATCTATCACAAAACCCTGATCTTTAAAGGGTTCAATATAAGAATTTAAAAAGTAGAGCTGTGATGAACTAACTGTGGGAAGGGACTTAGTAAATATTAGCGCAAATTCTCAAATCTTAAATTTTGGCGAAGTTACGCTTTTATTTGAGACGTTGGTATGACTTTCCTCAAATGTTGTACTACTTGGGATATTAACAATGAAGCCCCTCTGAGACTTTATAGACAACGTTCATAATACTGGCAGAACGGGAAAAGCTAAAATAAAGGAAAATATTATGATCTGATTTCCTGATTGCGTCTGAAGCCACAGAATATGAAATTCTGATTCGTACCGGTGGGTGTTTTATGGTCGATTAATATACACTTTATTTTTTTGAAACAGATCTTAAAAAGTGCAGTTATTGTTTGTTCAGAGTATTGTTTGATCTCAAGTCCGCTGCACTTTTCAGGTCCCTGATCGGAGAATGTCCCAATGACTATATAACCTGTTGGTTTAATACTTGTGTTAATAGTGTTAAGATATTTTCCTATTTCCCTCTCGTCGGTCAGAAAATGAAAAGTTGCCCTGTCGTGCCAGAAATCATATTTCTCTGAAAGAATAAATTCGGCAGCATCTGCAATTATCCATTTTACTTTATTGCCCTTGTCTCCAAGTCTTTTTTTAGCTCTTTCAATGGCATTTTCAGAAATATCAAGAACAGTTATATCCTGGTAACCTATGTCAAGCAGATGGTCAACAAAAAAACTACCAAATCCCAGAAGGCCGGCCAGGTTCCAGTTCCTGCCAGAACAATGGGCCAGGAAGTATAATCCGGTTCGTTCACTTCCTCTTCTTGCCGGCTGGCTATATTTATGTCTACTTTACACCTGGTTTGACCAGAAATAACAACAGGAATAAGCATAATGGAAATGAACAACATTCATATAGTTCAGTTTCCCTGCTTGTGTTAAAGCATAACTCCTGATTTCTTTTCGCTTAACTTGATATGAAACATCAGCCAAAATTTATTTTTAAGAATTTCAATTATGAGATGGCAATGACTCTATATTTAGTTGTCAATTACATATCTATATCCGGAATAAATGGGATTCTCAGCGATGGATTAACTGATGTCAGATCATCATTTAACAAAGATTTCATATATTAGCTTCTGACCTTATAACTAAATATGAATTCATCTATGCGCCGGATGATAATATTTACAATGCCATTACCCTGATTTCCTTCCTTAAACTAAACCTATTATCATGGACAATGTATCAGCCATTTTTTTAGCCTCATC
>JADHVS010000074.1 GCA_016783865.1 Bacteroidales bacterium | reverse complement strand
ATCCCGGTGGAGGTTCGAAAAGGTCTTCCTGAAAAATGTTCAGTGTGCTGTCATTATAAACCTTTTCCATATAGATGGCCCAGATAGGTAATGCCATGTTGGTTCCGGAACCGAGTGTAAGTTCATCAAAATGTACCGACCTGTCTTCACAGCCTACCCAAACGCCTCCGGTAAGCTTGGGCGTGATCCCCATGAACCATCCATCGGATTGATTTTGAGTGGTACCTGTCTTACCTCCTATTTCTGCAGTGAAGTTATAGGTATGCCTCAACCTGAAAGCTGTTCCTCCGTCAACCACACCTTTTAAAAGGTTGACCATTAAAAAGGCCGTTTTTTCAGAGAGTGCCTCTCGCTGGTTGGGTTGGAAGGTAGCCAGCAGATTGCCGTTTTTGTCCTCAATCCGGGTAACAAAAATGGGTTGAACATATACTCCCTTGTTTGAAAATGTATTGAAAGCCCCCACCATTTCATATAATGTAACATCAGATACACCGAATATGATAGCGGGTACCGGAATGATATAGCTTTCGATTCCTACTTTTTTAATAATATCGTCGACAATAACCTGGGGAGGGAAACGCTTTACCAGCCATGCGGAGATATTATTCACCGAGTGTGCCAATCCCCATTTCAGGGTTACCCTCTTTCCTAAAAACTCCCTTCCTCCCGGACTCCTGGGGGTCCATGTAGAATCATGATCTTCAAATGTCTGTGAAACATTTAAAACACGATCACATGGTGACATACCCTCCTGCATTGCGATGGTATACAGAAATGGTTTAAATGTAGATCCCACCTGGCGTTTTCCGATCTTCACATTATCATATTTGAAATACCTGAAGTCCGGACCTCCCACATAGGCTTTCACATGGCCGGTGGTTGCATCCATCGACATAATACTGGCCCTTAAAATATATTTATAGTGAATGATTGAATCATAAGGACTCAAAAGAGTATCCCGGGGGCCATCCCATGTAAAAATCTGCATGGGTACAGGGGTTTTAAAAGCGCGCTTTATTGAATCTTCTGATGCCCCACTTCTCATCAGCGACCGGAAACGATCAGTATTTCTCATTGATTGCTGCATGATCCGATCTATCTGGTCTGCGGTTACCTCTTCTGAAAAAGGTGCATTAGGTTTGTTTTTCTTGTGTGAATAAAAGGTAGGTTGCAGATAGTTTTTAAGGTGCTCCTTAACAGCTTCTTCAGCATATTGCTGATGTTTTGAATCAATTGTTGTATACACCCTCAGACCGTCCCTAAAGAGGTTATAAGGTGTTCCATCGGGTTTAAAGTTTTTGTGGGTCCATCCATACAGCGGATTGGTTTCCCATTCTATGGAATCCCTCACGAAGGAACTGTACATAAAATATTGGGAACGCTCTGGTTGATCGGCCCCTAGCGTCATTTGAAGGTATTGCCTGAAATATGTTGCCAGACCTTCGTTATGGCCCTGAACTTTATATTTCAATTCGATGGGAAGAGCCCTGAGAGAATCAAATTCACTTTCTTCAATATAACCATATTTCCGCATTTGATTCATCACGATATTTCTTCTCCAGAATGCCCTTTCCGGATTACGGACCGGATTGTACCTCGACTGGGCCTTAAGGACACCGATGAGTAGCGCTGCTTCCTCTATCTTGAGTGAATCGGGAGTGGTATTGAAAAAAGTCCTGGCCGCCGATTTGACACCATAGGAATTGCTGCCAAACGGAACGGTATTCAGGTACATGACGAGTATCTCGTTCTTGGTATAGTTTCTTTCCAGTTTAACCGCAGTGACCCATTCCTTATATTTTGTTATGCCCAGCATACCAAACCTCGCGATCCGTGATTTGTAGTATGTGGTATCCCTTGGATAAAGGTTTTTGGCCAGCTGCTGAGTTACGGTACTTCCACCTCCGGAACTTTGTTGGCCAAGTAGAATAGATTTTACAAAAACCCTGCCCAATCCCCTGGCATCTACTCCTGAATGCCTGTGAAACCTTATATCTTCTGTTGCCAGAAGGGCGTTGACCAGGTTTTGGGATAAGCTTTCGAACTCAACAAAGGTTCTGTTCTCGAGGTAAAACTTGCCCAGCAACTCTCCATCTTCCGAATATACCTCCGAGGCCAGGTTATTATCAGGATTTTCAAGGTCCTCAAAGGTGGGCACGTAACCCAGCTTATCATTTACCAGTAGTATATATAATAAAATAAGTGTAAGGAGGGGGAGGCAATATAAAAACCACAGGATGGTAAGGTAAATCTTTCTGCGTCGTGTTATGATTGCCATTTAGCCAATGATTTGGTTCAAAAGTAATAATTATTTGTTTATAAAATTTGGAAGATAGTTCAGGATTTATTTTACTTTGTGCGGTTAATTAATGGAAAGAGATTAAAACATGCAGGAGCATTTAGTCATCGTTGAGTCACCAGCCAAAGCAAAAACCATTGGAAATTTCCTTGGAAAGGATTATCAAATCAAATCCAGCTTTGGCCATATCAGGGACCTGTCGAAGGAGGAATTCGGAATCGATCTGGCAAATAATTATATGCCGGATTATATTGTTCCGGATGACAAGAAAAATGTGGTAAAAGAACTTAGATCAGCTGCTCAGAAAGCCACCACAATCTGGTTGGCGTCGGATGAAGACAGGGAAGGTGAGGCCATTGCCTGGCATTTGATGGAAGCCCTGGAACTTTCGCCTGACAAGACCCGCAGGATAGTATTCCATGAGATTACACAGGAAGCTATTCAGCATGCAATTGAAAATCCACGCGAAATTAATATTGATCTCGTAAATGCACAGCAAGCAAGAAGAATTCTTGACAGGATAGTTGGATTTGAACTGTCTCCTCTCCTGTGGAAAAAAATTAAACCGGCTCTCTCTGCCGGCAGGGTTCAATCTGTTGCAGTTCGGTTGATTGCAGAGCGGGAAAGGGAGATAAACAGCTTTTCACCTAAATCCGGATATAAGGTTACCGGATTCTTTCAATACAATGACAACAAGGGGAAAAGCTATATCATACAGGCAGAATATCCTCAAAAATTCAGTGCCGGTGAGGAAGCTAACGCATTCCTTGAGCAGTGTATTAATGTGTCATTTTCTATTTCTGACCTGACAAAGAAACCCGGTCAAAAATCTCCTCCACCCCCGCTTACTACCTCCACCCTTCAGCAGGAGGCCAGTCGCAGGTTAAACTTTTCAGTGGCTCAAACCATGAGAATTGCCCAAAGGTTATACGAATCTGGTCATATTACCTATATGCGTACCGATTCGGTGAATTTATCCAAATCTGCCCTGGGTTCAGCTAAAAAGGTGATTACAGAAACATTCGGGGAAGATTATTCAAAACCCAGGAATTTTAAAACAAAGACCAAGGGTGCACAGGAAGCCCATGAAGCTATCCGTCCAACTTATATGCAAAACAGAACTATTGCAGGAAACAGGCAGGATCAGCGGTTATATGAATTGATTTGGAAACGGACAGTTGCAAGCCAGATGAGTGAAGCCAAACTGGAAAGGACCACGATTAATATCCATGCTCCGGGAATATCCGAAGCCTTTATTGCCAGTGGAGAGGTGATCACCTTTGACGGATTTCTAAAGGTGTATATTGAAACCCCGGAAGACAATCAGAACGATATGCCTAAGGGATTGTTGCCGCCCGTTCAAATCGGCGATGTGGTTGATATTGATAAGATAGAGGCTATCCAGAGGTTCAGCCAGTTTCCTCCCAGGTATACCGAAGCCAACCTGGTGAAAAAACTCGAAGAACTGGGTATTGGACGGCCTTCCACCTATGCCCCGACCATTTCAACCATACAAAACAGGGGCTATGTAGTAAAGGAAGACCGTCCGGGAAAAACCAGGGAATACACTTCCATGATACTCCAGGAAGACAAGATATACAGCAAAGTAAAGGAAGAAACCTACAATGCGGAAAAATCGAAATTATTTCCCACCGACATCGGATTGCTGGTGAATGATTTTCTGGTTGAAAACTTTAAAAATATCCTGGATTATAACTTTACAGCCAACGTGGAGAAGGAGTTTGATAAAATTGCCGAAGGAAAGATGGAATGGACAAAGATGATAGATAATTTTTATCCTCCATTTCATGTCCAGGTAGACGAAACCACAAAAACAAAACGGAAACCAACCGGAGTGAGAAATCTTGGGGATGATCCCGAATCAGGTAAACCAGTATATGTTAAAGTCGGCCGTTATGGTCCTATGGTCCAGATCGGGGATCCTGCAGATGAGGAAAAACCCAGATTTGCCAGTTTGTTGAAACATCAGAGCATTGAAACCATCCAGCTCAAAGAAGCCCTTGACCTTTTCAATCTGCCAAGATCTATAGGCAAATTTGAAGACCAGGAGATTACTGTCGGTATAGGTAAATATGGTCCCTATATCCGGCACGACAATAAATTTTACTCCCTGAAAGCCGGGCAGGACGATCCTTTCACAGTTGAGCTCGAAAGAGCTGTTACCCTTATCAATGAGAAACGGGAACAAGAACAGAAGAAAGTCATTAAGCAATATACTGAGGATGAAAAATTGCAAGTACTGAATGGCCGGTGGGGCCCCTACATTAGTTATGGAAGTGGGAATTTTCGCATTCCAAAAGGAAATACACCTGAGGAGTTAACTCATGAACAGTGCTTGAAAATTATCGAAGAATCAAAGAAGAAGAAAAGTAAAAAGAAATAAATCTCTTTCATATTCATGAACCTGCACGATTATTTTGATCCGGTCAGCCTTGAAAGGCCAGAATTCCATCACCTGTCAGAAAAGGCTGTTTTTTGCAGGAACATTGACATCCACACCCCCGATAATGAGATTAAAAACATATCCCGATATAATATAGCTCTCATTGGGATTCCCGAAGACAGGAATGCAAGCACCAGGGGATCAGCAACTGCTCCTGATCTGATCAGGAATAAGCTGTATCAGTTGTTTCGCCTGGATCATGAACTGAAAATCATAGATCTTGGCAACCTGAAACCGGGAAATGCTGTCCAGGACTCCTATTTTGCCCTTCGTGATGTGACCCTGGAATTACTGGATCATAATCTTATACTGGTACTTATTGGAGGGAGTCAGGATCTCACTTATGGGACCTATCTGGCTTTCGAGAAAATGGAATCACTGTTCAGCTTTGCCACTGTTGACTCCCGTCTCGATATGGGTATTATTTCTGATGAAGTTAGCCCCGATTCATATCTGATCCCAATATTATCGAGAAAAAAGGAATTACTATATAACTATACCAATCTGGGGCACCAGAAATACCTTGTGGATTGGCAGGATTTTGAATTTCTTAATCAACAATTCCACAATACCATCCGGCTGGGTGATATCAGGACAAATATTACCATTACTGAACCTATTATCCGGGATGCCGGATTTGTCAGCTTCGACCTTAATGCAATCCGGCAATCTGATGCTCCGGGATGTTTGAATCCATCTCCAAACGGGCTGTATGCAGAGGAAGCATGCCAAATTTCCCGGTATGCTGGTTTGAGTAATAAGTTAACTTCATTCGGAATCTTCAATCTTATTCCCGAGCATGATACATATGGTCAGACGGCTCATCTTTCCGCACAGATGATCTGGTATTTCCTTGAAGGTGTTTCCCAACGAAAACTTGAAACACCAACTGGCAGCTCCTCCCTGTTCAAGAAGTTTATTGTAAGTATGAGCCAAACCCGGCAGGAGATCGTTTTTTATAAGAGCAACGATACTGAAAGATGGTGGATAGAAGTTCCGGTTATTTCCGACACCCGGAGGCGTAAAGTGCTGATATCGTGTTCTTACGACGATTATCAGAGGGCTTGTAACCAGGAAATCCCCGACCGTTGGCTCAATGCCTACCAGAAACTTAATTAGTAATCAGTGAACGGTGATCTGTGATCAGCGGGTGTGAGAGTTGAGTGAAGGGTGTGAATCTGCAACCTGCAACCTGCAACCGTATTTCCCCCATATCTTCTTAGTTATTCTGTCATTTTTATTTGAATTATATAATAATTCCATTTTTTCTGCGTAACCTTATTATGAAAAAGAGGTATAAAGGCTTGAAAAGGCCCCCTTGTTATTAACAACTTTTTGTTAATAAAGCTTGTAGGAGAAGTATATTTTTACTTAATTTACCTTTTTTTAAAGGCAATACAGAGGATTAAGCATTTTGAATTTTGGTATATGAAAAGGGGTGGTTTATTTTGTGTTTTTTTACTCATTGTAATGACAACCTATTCACAACAGGATCCTCATTTTAGTCAGTACATGTATAACCTGTCCTACTTTAATCCGGGTTATGTGGGTAGCACCGACATGATTTGCATGTCGCTTGCTAACCGTCAGCAATGGGTAGGATTTACCGGAGCCCCGAATACATCGTTCTTTCAGGCCAACGCACCCGTAAAACCATTTGGTATTAATAGTGGTGTAGGTTTATCCCTGTTGAGCGATAATGTTGCATTTGACAAGAATTTAAGTATTACGGGATATTATGCATATCGTCTGGATGTTGGACCTGGAACCCTGGGAATTGGTGTGAACCTGGGATTGATCAACAAGGCCCTGGAAGCCGACTGGCAGATACCAACTGAATTAGGTTCAGATTTTGTTTCTGCCGAAAGCGATCCGGCCATCCCTGATGCAGACGAAAGCCGGATGACTTTTGATATGGGATTGGGAGTGTATTACACAACCGGCAATCTTTATTTCGGGCTTTCCTCCACGCATGTCAACAGGCCCAAGATCAAGTATGTCGACAAGAGAGAATCATATATCGGAAGACATTACTATCTTTTGTCTGGCTACAGATGGCAATTGTCGAATCCCATGTTTGAAGTAATGCCGTCTGTACTGTTAAAAACAGATGGCCGAACCAATCAGTTTGATGCCTCAGCCCTCGTCAGATACAATAAAAAGTTTTGGGCTGGCGTTTCTCTTAGAGCCGGAGATGCATTGATCGGTATTATTGGATTTGAGCTGTTTAACGGAGTCAGGATTGGATATTCTTATGATTTTACGACGTCGGATATTGGAAATTATAGTAGCGGATCACACGAATTTACTGTGGGATATTGTTTTAGCCTTAGTATGGATAAAACACCACAAAAATATAAGAGTATAAGATTTTTATAAGGTATGCTATATAATTATTAATTTTTTTTTTCTTATTTTAGGCTTATCAAATGCTTGAATAATCAATACGTTGCATAATAACAACCAAATGTTATGAAAAAAATAATTGTTATCGGGATTCTAGTTGGTTTCTTCAGCAGTTGCGGTGATTATTATTCCGGTGAATTAACCGGAGTACCCGGAAGGAAGAAGTATTTCGAACCAGATCCATTTGGGATGGAGTTTATTCCACAAGGTAGTTATAATGCCGGACCAAGCGATCAGGATGTTCCGTTTGCCCAGAATAACTTTAGCAAAACGGTAACAGTTGAACCTTTCTGGATCGATCAGACAGAAATTACCAATAACGAATACAGACAATATATTAAGTGGGTGAAGGACTCTTTAACCAGAGAACTGATTGGGGATATACTTCCCGATGAATTCAGAATTACAGTCGATGCCTATGATCAGCCACTCGAAGCAGATATTTATGGCAGGGAACATATAATTAACTGGGAACAGAAAATTGATAATCGGCTCATTGAGGAAAATGCAGAAGTAAGGGACGCTATCAATAATTTGTATTACGCTATGGATGACAGGTTCTTTGGAAAAAAAGAGATCAATGTACATAAGTTGAACTACCGGTATTTCTGGATCGATCTGCAACAAGCTGCCAAAAGAGCCAATGCCTTCCAGAATGAGTTTAAGGAGGACCTGAATGATCTTGACCAGGATCCGGGAACCTATCAGGGAACTATTATTATGCCCGACGGAACTGTTCAGCCTATTGATAACAGGGGATCTTTTATTCTGAAGGACGTTGTTAATGTATATCCCGACACGTTATGCTGGCTGAGAGATTTTACCTATTCATACAATGATCCCATTGCCACCATGTATTTCTGGCATCCATCATATGATAATTATCCGATTGTTGGTATTACATGGAAACAGGCAACCGCATTCTGCATCTGGAGGACACAGCTGCTTAACAATGCGCTAACTTCTTCAGGAGATTATCCTGTGCAAAATTACAGGCTCCCCCTCGAATCAGAATGGGAATATGCAGCCCGCGGCGGCCAGGGTAATTCAATGTATCCATGGGGAGGTATTTATACCCGGAATAAGGAAGGTTGTTTCCTTGCTAACTTTAAACCGTTGCGCGGTAATTATGCCCCTGACGGAGGTGTCACTACCGTTGCAGTAGGTCTGTATGAGCCGAACGAGTTCAACTTATACGATATGGCAGGAAACGTAGCTGAATGGTGTGCAAATTCATATGATGAATCTGCCTATTTCTTCTATCATGATCTTAATCCTGATTATAAGTACAATGCAACTGACAAAGATGACCCTGTGATGAAAAGAAAAGTGATCAGGGGAGGATCATGGAAAGATATTGCCTATTATCTCCAGGTTAGTACCAGAACCTATGAATACCAGGATACTGCCACATCATATGTTGGATTCAGGTGTGTCAGGTCATATCTTGGTAATAATTAATTGTCGAAACCTTAATCCTATGTAAATATGAACGTTACAGAAATTGTACAAAGTGCTGGCTGGAAAAATTTTATGGCCAAACTATATGGTATCGGAGCTTCTGTTGTGATATTAGGGGCCCTGTTTAAAATTCAGCATATCCCTGGTGGGGGAATTATGATTACAGCTGGTTTGCTTGTAGAAGCTGTCATCTTTTTCTTTTCTGCCTTTGAGCCGCTGCACGAAGAGTTAGACTGGACCCTGGTGTATCCTGAACTTGCAGGCATGACCGATCCGGATGAACTTGATGAATACAAAGACGAAGCTCTTGCCAGCAGAGGAGGTGTCACACTTGAAAAGTTTGATGACCTTTTCAAACAGGCAGATATTCAACCTGAAACCATTACAAAATTAGGTGAGGGATTATCAGGCCTGCACAAAACCGCAGCAAATATCGTTGATATATCAAATGCCTCCGTGGCTACACAGGAATATCTGACCAATATTAAAGCAGCCGCCGATTCCGTGAGTACCCTAACCAATAATTACAGTCAGTCTACCAATGACCTTGCGCTTTCAGTAAGCTCATTGTCAGACACATACAACAAGACTGCGGAGCTGATCTCAACATCTGGAAAGGAGATAGCACAGAAATTCGCAACGTCAGGTTCCAACCTGGCCAGCTCATATACCGATCTGTCATCCAAACTAAAATCGGATTATGAAAACATCTCCCAGGGAAATAAGGGATTTACCGATCAACTGGCTACCCTCAACAAAAACCTGCAGGAGCTGAATTCAGCATATGAGCACCAAATTAAAGGTACTACCGAACATATGAAAGGATCAGATGAGGTGTATAAAGGACTCGAGCATATGTTAAAACAACTGAAGTCTTCCGTTGAAGAAACAGAAAAGTATAAGGAAGAAATGTCCAAGCTCAGCAAGAACCTGTCTGACTTGAATAATATTTATGGTAATATGCTGACGGCTATGACCGTTAAGTAAAAATGTTTCAGTTTAATAATACTGAATTTATAATTTAGCTTATGGGACACGGAAAAGAAACACCGAGACAAAAAATGATCGGTATGATGTATCTGGTGCTGATGGCCATGTTGGCACTTAATGTATCCCGACAGGTACTTGATGCCTTTGTCCTTATTGATGAAAGCCTGATTAAGACCACTGAAAATTTTATCTCTAAAAATAAAGATGCATACTTTGCTTTCGAACAGGCTGCCGCCGAACAACCAGCTAAGACTAAACCCTGGCTGGATAAAGCGATGGAGGTGAAAAGACGTGCCGATGAATTATATGAAAACGTACATAATCTTAAAGTAGAGATCATAAAGGCATCCGAAGGCGAGGATACAGAAGTTATTCAAGAAGGTGAAATACACCATAGTCCTGATCACCCCATCAAAGGTTTGGATAACACGATGGTCCCGGCAGAAATAATGATCGGGGCGGCACGTGATGGTGCAGGATTTGCACTGAAAGGGGAAATGGAAGGATTCAGGGATTATCTTCTTTCTCTGATTAGTGAGGAAGCAATCACCACACGAGAATCTATATTGGGAAGCCTTGACACTTCAGATCCCGAGAGTGGTGGTCATGGCAAACAGGGCGAATTACCAACTACCTGGGAAGACCATCATTTTGCACACCTGCCTTTGATCGCTGTTATTTCATTGATGTCGAAACTGCAAAGTGATATCCGAAATGCAGAGTCAGATGCTATCAGGTACCTCTATTCAATGATTGAAGCCGGTTCTTTCAAATTCAATAAGATCGATCCTGTGGTCATTGCCAATTCCGATAATGTGACCAGGGGAAATGAATACAGGGCCAAGATCTTCCTGGCTGCCTTCGATACCACACAAAAACCAATCGTTTATGTAGGTGAATATGACTCAACCATTAATGACCAAGGTATGGTTGAGTATTCCATGAAAGGTACGCTTGGTCAGGACTACGATTCAGTACCTGTTGCCGGAGGAAGAGGCATATATACGGTTAAAACCAGTGCTAATGGCGATAAACAATGGGGAGGAATCATCAGCCTGAAGAGGCTTGATGGGTCTTATACCTCAAAACCATTTACGGCCAGCTACATGGTTTCAGAACCCAGCCTGGTGGTTTCCCCGACTAAAATGAATGTATTCTACCTTGGTGTCGATAACCCGGTTGAGATATCCGTTCCCGGTTATCCGGCCGATGCACTGCGTCCCAGTATGACCAACGGTACCTTTAAAAGGAGTGGAAGCGGTTACATTGTAAATCCAACAAGAGTCGGAGAAAGTAATATTAGTGTTTCTGTTGATGTTGACGGTACATCCAGGTCAATGGGATCCAAACCGTTTCGTGTAAGGCCCGTTCCTGATCCCTTCGCAACCCTGGCAAAACAAAAAGGTGGCAACTATGCCAAGAGTAAGGTCCTGCAGGAATTCGGGCCCGAGGCTACCATGCCCGATTGGTTTGAGTTTGACCTTTCATTTAAAGTAACATCGTTTACGATGGGAGCCACCGTGCAGGGATTCTTTAAAAGAATGAATTCAACAGATGGTACTTTTACCGGAGAAATGAGGGAAACACTGAGGAATCTTGGTAGTGGAGCCAGGATCTACCTGGATGACATTAAATGTGTCGGACCCGATGGATCGACACGAAATATTGGAACTTTGCCAATTATATTAAACTAATAATATATCAGCGTTATGAAAAAGCTAAGTATTTTACTGGTTTACATGCTGTTAGTAGCGATATTGGGAACTTTTGCGACCAGTGCACAGAAGCTTGAACTCTATGAGAAAACGGAATTGTACGATAAAGAGCATATTCCAAAAAAGGATCCTATACCTTATCCCTATGTAAAAGAAGCGGATGTGATGTGGGAAAAAACCGTCTGGCGCAGGATCAACCTGAGAGAAAAGATGAATCACCCTCTTTATTTCCCTGACAAGCCTATTGGGGATAGGAAAAACCTTGTGACCACCTTAATGGATGCTGTTAAAGAACCTGTTGAAGGGCATCCTGTCTTTGCCTATTATGCATACAATGATTACGAGTTTGAGCAACCAATCAGTTATGCCGAGGCCATAGCAGGTTTTGATGTAGACTCTATCATTGAGCCCCAGATCGATTCTCTCGGAAACCGGGTTATGGTGCTGACACAGGTTGACATCAAAAAAGGTGACGTGACCAGTATGCTGGTAAAAGAAAAATGGTTTTTCGACAAGAAACATTCTTCTCTTGGTGTTAGGATTATTGGATTATGCCCCCTGAGGGTGTACCCAAGGACGCTTCTGAATCAAAACACCGGGATGGAGGAACCTACAGGTGAAATCCTGCAGGAACCGCTGTTCTGGGTTTACTATCCGGAAGTGCGATGGTATATGTCACGCCAGGAAGCATTTAATCCGCATAATGATGCACAAAGCATCTCCTTTGACGACCTGTTTCATCAACGAAGGTTCAGCAGCTATATTTACAAGGAATCCAACGTATTTGAAAACCGGCGTGTGGATAAATATGCTAAAGGGATGAATGCCATGTTTGAAGCCGAAAGGATAAAAGAAAGCATACGAAACTTTGAACACGATCTCTGGGAATTCTAGCTTCTCAAAACAAAAATACTGAGAAGGGCTGTCTTATTTCAAGACAGCCTTTTTTTATATATACTCATTGCCAAGCTTAATCTGTACATCACGGACAAAATTCTTGATCTTTTGTTCATCTTCCATTTTGCAAACCAGAAGGATACCTTCTGATTCCACCACAATATAATCCTTTAATCCCTGCAATACCACAAGCTTATCTCCGGGAACATTTACCAGGCAATCCTTCAGGTCGTATTTGATTACCAGATCACCTACAATAGAATTTCCATGCTCATCTTTTTTAATCTGCTCATGAAGGGAGCCCCATGTGCCCAGGTCAGACCATCCAAATTCAGAAGTTATCACATGCACGTTTTCTGCCTTCTCCATAATACCGTAATCAATAGAAATGTTTTTGCATTCAGAATAAGCGCCTTCAATAAAAGCTTTCTCACCCTCTGTATTATAATGATCCTGGCCATCGGAGAAAACAATGTTGATATCCGGCAGATGCTGCTCAAAGGCATTCAGTATGGAAGGCAATGACCAGAAAAAGATTCCGGCATTCCAATAAAACTCACCACTCTCAATAAAAACCGTTGCCATTTCAATATCTGGCTTTTCAGTAAAAGTCTTCACTTTGTGCAGGTTCTTCAACTTACTCTTCGGCCTTGAGTCTTTATCAACCTGAATGTATCCGTAACCCGTCTCCGGACGACTTGGAGTAATTCCCAGGGTGAGCAATGCCTCCTGCTCCTCGACAAAATCCAATCCCTGCTGTACTACCTGAATAAATTTATTCTCTTTATTGATCAGGTGGTCAGAAGGTGCTACAATCATCGAAGCTTCAGCGTTTCTTTGCTTAATTTTATATGCTGCATAAGCAATACAGGGGGCTGTGTTACGGCGCAATGGCTCCAGCAATATATTATCCTCAGCCAGCTCAGGTAACTGCTCCCTAACCAGATCACCATAAATTTCATTGGTTACGACAAGGATATTCTCTTTGTCAAAGACTTTTAAAAACCGCTCAAAAGTTTGCTGAAGCAGTGTCTTGCCCAAACCAAGGATATCCAGAAACTGCTTGGGATGGTCTGTTCTGCTTAAGGGCCAGAACCGGCTCCCAACTCCACCCGCCATGATAATACAATAACGATCTTTGTTCATATTATTAACTTTTTATTGGTTTCCCGATAAAATCATATTAATATATGAAAAATGGACGGGACTTCACTGTTTTATAATCCTTTTTTGGAACATTCCATATCCCATCAAGTATTAAAATATTACTAATTTTACTCAAAATACAATGACCATGAGAATATTCTATCATCTTGGCCGCTATTACATGCTTATGGGCAAAGTATTTGCCAGGCCGGAAAAGAAAGAGATGTACTACAAGAAAGTTATGCAGGAGGTTAACGCCCTGGGTATCAATTCGATATGGATAGTAATTATCGTTTCAGTGTTTGTTGGTGCAGTCATTGCCATCCAGACTGACTATAATATTGAGAATCCTCTCCTTCCCAGGTACCTTATTGGTGTAGGTGTTCGAGACATGCTTTTTCTTGAATTCAGCTGTACCATGGTGGCACTTATACTGGCCGGGAAGGTGGGTTCCAGTATATCCTCTGAACTCGGAACAATGCGGATAACAGAACAAATAGATGCCCTGGAAATCATGGGAATAAACTCAGCAAGCTACCTGATTCTCCCAAAAATCATCGCTGCAATGTTTTTTTTCCCATTTCTTACTGTTTTAAGCCAGGTGGTCGGGATGCTTGGTGGATTTATGGCTGCCCTGCTAACCGACAGCACGAATCCGCAGGAGTTCATTTACGGATTACAATATGGATTCTATCCCAACTATTTTACCTACGCACTTAAAAAAATGGTTGTTTTTGCATTTATTATCACTTCCGTTTCCTCATATCATGGATATTATGCCGAGGGCAGTTCACTCGAAGTGGGGAGATCATCTACCCGGGCCGTGGTATTCAGTAGTATCATAATACTCATGTTTAATCTCATTTTAACAAGATTGATCCTTCGATGATAGAAGTAAAGAACATTTCCAAATCATTTTCCGGGACCAGGGTGCTGGATGACATCTCGGTGTCTTTCGATAAAGGCAAAACAAACCTGGTTATCGGGAAAAGTGGATCAGGAAAAACGGTCCTGCTTAAATCCATTGTAGGCCTTCATGAAATCGACGAGGGAGATATCCTTTACGATGACCGGTCCTTTACCAAAATGAATTTCAAGCAGCGAAAAGAGGTCAGGAAAGAAATGGGAATGCTGTTTCAGGGAGCCGCCTTGTTCGATTCATACACGGTAGAAGAAAATGTAATGTACCCGTTAAATATGTTTACTAATCAGAGCCAGGAAGAAAAAGTAAACCAGGTAAATTTCTGCCTTAAAAGGGTTAATATGGAAAACTCCAATGCACTGTTCCCTTCAGAACTCAGCGGAGGTATGCGCAAAAGAGTAGGTATTGCAAGAGCCATTGCAATGAATCCTAAGTACCTTTTCTGCGATGAGCCCAATTCAGGACTGGATCCTCAGACAGCAATATTGATCGACGACCTGATCAAAGAAATTACAGAAGAATATAACATCACCACTATTGTTAATACACATGATATGAATTCTGTCATGGAAATTGGTGATAAAGTTGTGTTTATTTACTCAGGGATTAAGTGCTGGGAAGGGACTAAACATGATATCCTTACGGCAGATAATGAATATCTGAACGAATTTGTATTTGCCAATTCCCTGGCAAAACAATTAAAAGATCACAAGAACACAACATGAAAAAGAAGCAACTGGGATTCGAAACCAAACAGGTTCATGCCGGACATTTTAAAGATGCTTATGGCAGTGTGGCCGTTCCCATTTATCAAACCTCAACTTTTGAATTTATCGATGCAGATCACGGTGCAGCCTGCTTCGCCAGAGAAGATAGTGGCTATATCTATTCCCGTATCGCAAATCCTACTATAAAGGCTTTTGAAGATAATATTGCATCCCTCGAAAACGGTTATGGAGGAATTGCCACCAGCTCGGGAATGGGTGCTGCCACAACTATCTATATGGCGCTTCTGGGAAAGGGCCAGCACATTGTCAGCACCGATGCTATTTACGGACCGGCCCGTGCGGTAATTGAAAATCATTTTTCACGGTTCGGTGTTGAGTACTCATATATCGATACGTCCGATACACAGAATATATTGCGGGCCATTCAACCCAACACCAAGGTATTATATATTGAAACACCGGCCAATCCTACCATGCAAATATCCGACCTGAAGGCCTGTGCGTCCATTGCTGAAGAACACAACCTTACACTGGTCGTCGATAACACTTTCTGCAGTCCTTTTCTGCAAAATCCGTTGGACCTGGGAGCCGATGTTGTATTTCATTCGATCACCAAATTTATTAATGGCCATGCCGATGTGGTGGGAGGTGTTATAGTCACAAAAACCGAGGAACTCTATAAGAAGATCCGCCCCCTAATGGTGAACATGGGCTGTAACATGGACCCGCACCAGGCATATATGGTATTGCGTGGAGTTAAAACCCTGTCGATCAGGGTTGAAAGAGCCGATCAAAATGCAAGAATAATTGCTGATTACCTGGAAAAACACCCTAAAGTAAACTGGATAAAATACCCGGGACTTCCTTCCCATCCACAATATGAACTGGCCAGACAACAGATGAAAGGATTTGGTTCAATGATCAGCTTTGGCATTAAAGATGGATTTGAAGGCGGCAAAAAACTCATGAATAACGTCCAGCTTGCTAAACTGGCTGTTTCACTGGGTGGCGTTGAAAGTCTTATCCAGCATCCCGCCTCTATGACCCATGCCATTGTTCCCGAAAAAGAAAAATTAATGGCCGGTATCACCCCCGATCTCGTCAGACTCTCAGTAGGCATCGAATACATAAATGATCTTCTGTCTGATCTTGAAGAAGCATTGAAAAAAGTGTGATTCAGTGAACGGTGATCAGTGATCACCGATTATCCATGAAGGCTGATCTGCTCAAGCAATTCAAATTTTTTGATGGTAATGGTTTTGCCTGTTATCTGTATGATGCCATCTTTCCTGAACTCAGATAAGATACGAATAACATTTTCTGTGGTCATGTCGATCAATTCTGCCAGCTCTTTTCTTGAAATGGGCAGGTCAAATTCGGAATTTTTATAAATCTTCTTAGAAAAATCGATTAAAATATAGGCAATCCTTCCCCTTAGATTTTTCCTGCTTAAATCGAGACGCGACCGCCAGATACTTTCAGATATCTGGCTCATTTTTTCAAGGAAAACCAGGCTGAAATTACCATCCCCCTTAATAAGTTCTTTAATCACTTTTAGATCAACAAAGCAAATAACGGATTCATCAATGCAGGAAATTGAAAAAGGATAAGTGTCGCGTGAGAAAATACCAAGTAGTCCAATAAAATCCTGGGGTTTGGCTATACTTATTATCTGGGGTTTACTGTCATCATATTCCCGGTAGATCTTTACCAAACCCGTTTTCAGGTATAAAAACGAATCTATTACATCTCCCTGGTTGCATACAATTTCTCCCTTCTCATATATTTTTTCTTTTCTGTATTTATTAACCCTCTTTAACTGATCTGTTTTCAGGTTCTCAAATATCATTGAGCGATAAGGACATGCCTCACAATCAGATGTACTAACCAATTGACTCACTTACAGCAGTTTTGGAATGTAATACAAATATATGATTTAAAACATTTATGATATATATCATAGTGTATATATACATCTCTAGATTATTAAATACATACTTTTGCATTCGCAATGAAGAACATTGAAGCTCCTCGTCCCGAGTGCTCGGGGAGTACTCGGGGTAAATGCGCTCGCAGGATACAAATTTAACATTTAAATATTACAATAGTCTAATAATGAAAAAGTTATTAATTCTTGGAGCAGGTACTGGCGGTACCATCATGGCTAACAAACTCAGCAAGGTCCTCGATCAATCTGAATGGGAAATCACCATTGTGGACGCTGATAAGAATCATTACTATCAGCCGGGATTCCTGTTTATTCCTTTCGGCACTTACAACAAGCAGGATGTTATTAAACCAAAGGCTGATTTTATTCCACCCGGGGTAAATCTCATCTTCCGGAAGATAGAAAAAATAGATCCGGACAAAAATAAAGTTATTCTGGAAGGAGGTACCGTATTAAATTACGACTGGATGATCATTGCCACCGGGACCAGAATTGTTCCTGATGAAACACCTGGTCTTGTGGGTAAACTCTGGCGCAAAAACATTTTCGACTTCTATTCCATTGACGGGGCTGTCGCCCTGCGTGAATTTTTCCGCAACTGGGAAGGAGGCAAAATGGTTATGGCCATCTGCGAACTGCCTTTCAAATGTCCGGTTGCTCCGCTAGAATTTGTATTCCTGGCAGATCATTATTTTACGGAAATTGGGATCCGCGATAAGGTAGACATATCTTTTGTTACACCATTAGCTGGTGCATTTACCAAACCCAGGACATCTCAAATGCTGGGTGAATTATTAAATGATAAAAACATCAAGGTAATCCCTGAGTTCTATATTGAAAGCATTGATAATGACAAACAGGTCCTGAAATCATATGATGAACAGGAAGTCCCGTTTGATGTATTAACCATTGTACCGGTCAATATGGGAAGTGAGCTGATTAAAAAAAGCGGCATGGGAGATGATCTTGGATTTATCCCAACAGATAAATTCACCCTGCGGTCAGAAAAATATGAAAACATTTTTGTCCTCGGAGATGCTTCAAACATTCCAACTTCAAAAGCTGGTTCCGTTGTTCATTTTGCCGCGGATATTTTATTTGAAAATTTCCTGAGCGCGATTGAGAACAGGCCCATGATGGCAAAATTTGACGGCCATTCAAACTGCTACATTGAAACCGGTTTCGGGAAAGGCTCAATCATTGATTTCAATTATGATACCGAACCTCTTCCCGGTACATTCCCTTTACCAGGCATTGGTCCATTCGGTCTGCTCCGCAACACAAAAATGAACCATTATGGAAAAGTTCTTTTCAGATGGATTTACTGGCATATACTTTTAAAAGGGAAAGAATTACCCATAGAGTCTGAAATGTCGATGGCAGGCAAAAAAATGTAAAACTTTTTAATCCAAAATGACCATGGCAGATAAGGACATTCAAAAACAAATAGACGAGATCAATGTCAAATTAGATGAGATATTGGTTTGTGCCACACAACAGCGCTTAAGAAGTGCACGGCTCGATGATCTGGTGGCTGATATTTCCATTATAGGGAAAGATGCTTTTTCCAGCACTGTGGCTGAACTCGATAAGCAAGGCATCGAACTCAATGTTGATGACATTAAACACCTCACCTTCAAACTGATAAAGAATATTGACAAGTTCACTGATGTGGTTACAACCTTTGAAAGCGCTCATGATCTGCTTAAAGATCTTGGTCCTGTTGCCCGTGAGGTGATTATCGATGTCATTAAGAAATTACATGAACTGGAACAGAAAGGGTATTTTGAATTTTTCAGAGAAGCAGGTAAAATATTTGATAATATAATTACACATTATTCAACTGAAGATGTGA
>JADHVS010000073.1 GCA_016783865.1 Bacteroidales bacterium | reverse complement strand
TGGCCACCAGCCGGATCAGTTGAATATCTGCATACAACTCGCAATTTTCCCCGATCTTCCATTCAATATCCCTGCCGGCACACTCCAGCATAAGATCGTCCCTGACCGCTTCAACAAGGTGAACCAATTCGATTCGGGTTTTATTTATTTCACTCCTCCCGATTCGCGAGAAGCTGAGCAATCCCTCAATCAGGGCAGACATCGATTGAGACGAATCAAGAATATTTTGCAGGAAGAGTTTGCTTTTCTCATCCATGGAACCACCGGACCTTTTCTCAAGCAGCTCTCCAAAACTGTAAATATGCCTGATGGGCGTCTGCAAATCATCCCGGGATGTTGCTCCCAGCCACTCTGCGATGCGGTTATTTACATATTTCAATTTGCTATCCCGACCGACGAGGTACAATCCATTCGGACTGTCTTCAACAAGGATATTCAATAAGAGATCAGTACCGTATTGCGTCAATTTGGGAAATTTGAAATTTGTGCCAAGATACCATTTTTAGATAAAATCCTGAGGTAGTGAAGTTTAAAAAGATATTAACAAATTGTGCCATGTCGCATTCACACATTCTGAGTATCATCAAACAAATCAATCTGAAGCCTTGGTGTAAACCTCCAGCCTTTTTCCACAGCATACATGGCCGTAATTTGCATTGTTTTTTGCATAAAATCCTGCGTTCCACCGGCGGGCATCAGCATAATATCCTCGTTTTCAACAAAATTCAACCGCAACAGGAAATCATTCTCAATCTCAGCGATATCGGAACCACGGGAAATAACAAATTTCAATTGAAAGTCTTTGCTGTCCTTTTTTTTGCGGGACTTGTCAGGCTGATCCCCGTAGTACGATCCCGGAGCCATGCAAGCGTTGATATATTTCTGAATGGCCGTGATGTTTCTTCTGAATTTTTTATGGTCCCTGATATAGGATGGGTCCACGGGAACTTCCAGTTGTTTATTCTTGACCTTTGTTGGCTCTGAAGAGGATAATTTCGGCGAAATAGAAAACAGATCAATCCATTGGGTCAGTTCGGGAATAAAATATACACCATTTGTTTCCAGTGTAATGTGCAGACCCAGCTTTTGTTTGACCGACCTGGCCAATTCAACCAGGGGTGCAGGCTGAATGGTCGGTTCTCCACCCGATATGACAAGGTGTTTGATGGTGGCGCAATTTTGACGGAGCGTCTCTACAATGTCCCCAACTTCCCACTCTTCAAATTCAACCGGATCATGTGATGCATAGGGTGTGTCACAAATACTGATTTCTCCATTGTCTGTCTCCCAGGTGCATCTCAAATTACAACCGCTGGTCCGGACAAACAGCACGGGTATACCTGCCTCTTTACCTTCCCCCTGGATTGTTCCGGGAAATGCATAACCGGTTTCAGGGGGATTAGGTACTCTGTTACCATCCTTGTCTTTTGTAATTGGGAAAATCCCCTCTCTGACCAGCTTAATCTTCATGTTTACTGACTAAATGGCACTCTGCTTTAATTGACTGATAACCGCAAAGATACAAAGAATGAGAAACATAAATGAAGACTGGATCTTACGAGATATTTAAAAGGCATATTTTTTGAGAACTAACATTATCTTTGGATAATAAATCGTGAATCGTGAATCGTGAATCGTGAATCGTAAGTCGGAAGAGTGAACCTCGCAACTGATAAACTGATAAACCAATAAACTGATAAACCAATAAACTGATAAACCAATAAACTGATAAACCGATAAACTTATACTATTACACCATGGAATTTTTTAAACCTCTTGAAACCAGTAACGATCAGAATCAGAAAAAGATCGAAGGTGAAACCGAAAAAGTGAGATGCCTCATCATTGGATCCGGCCCTGCCGGTTATACCGCCGCTATTTATGCAGCCCGGGCAAATCTGAATCCTGTCTTGTATGAAGGGCTTCAACCCGGCGGACAGTTGACAACAACTACCGAAGTAGAAAATTTCCCGGGTTATCCGGAAGGTATCGACGGACCAAAGATGATGGAAGATCTTAAGAAACAGGCGGAGAGATTTGGAACTGATACCCGCTGGGGCATCGCCACTAAAGCAGATCTTTCTGAAAGGCCCCTGAAAATAACCATCGATGATAAGAAAATAGTGGAGACAGATACCCTTATCATCGCTACAGGAGCCACTGCAAAATATATCGGACTCGAATCTGAAAAGAAGTTCATGGGATTCGGAGTGTCTGCATGCGCTACCTGCGACGGTTTTTTCTACAAAGGTCAGGATGTGGCAGTGGTTGGGGGAGGGGATA
Source organism: Bacteroidales bacterium (assembly GCA_016783865.1). The sequence goes on along the minus strand of JADHVS010000073.1, from coordinate 16,656 downwards.
GTGCAGCTGAAGAGGCCCTGTACCTTTCCGGATTGTGCAGTAAGGTATATCTTATTCACCGGCGGGATGAACTGAGGGCTTCTAAAATTATGCAGGAGAGAGTAAAGGAGAAGGAAAACATTGAAATTCTGTGGAGCCATGTACCCAGGGAGATAGTAGGGGATCAGAATGTGAATGGCGTGATCCTTGAAAACAGAAAGACGGGTGAAGATGTCAGGATTGATATCCAGGGCTTATTCCTTGCCATTGGCCATAAGCCCAACTCAGATATTTTTAAGGATTACCTTGAAACGGATGATGTAGGATATATTCTTACTAAACCGGGAACAGCCCAAACCAATGTAGATGGTGTGTTTGCCTGCGGCGATGTTCAGGATTCACATTATCGCCAGGCTGTAACCGCAGCCGGTTCAGGATGTATGGCCGCGATCGATGCAGAACGCTTCTTAAGTGAACAAGGATAAAAAAAAAGCGCCCGAGGGCACTTTTTTTTTTATCCTTGTTGCCAGTCAGTATTCATTTCTTTAGGATAGACTCCAGTATCCAGTTTCTGTTTTACTTCGGTAAAAGCCTTGATGGTGTAATCAACATCTTCGAAGCTATGCGCAGCTGTCGGGATGATCCTCAACATAATAACATCTTTGGGAACAACCGGATAGACTACTATGGAACAGAAGATCTTATAATTCGTCCTCATGTCGACAATAATCTGTGTTCCTTCTGTTACTCCACCAGCGAGAAATATTGGGGTTACACATGATTCTGTTCGTCCAAGATTAAATCCATTTTTAATTAATCCCCCCTGTAATCTTTTTACAATGGCCCAGAGGTGCTCTCTCAGTTCCGGCATGGTCTGCACCATTTCAAGCCTTTTCAAAGCTCCTATAACCAAGGGCATCGGAAGAGACTTGGCATATATCTGGGAACGCATATTATAGTGCAGAAAATCGATCACTTTTTTATCGGCTGCTACAAATGCACCAATCGATGCCATTGATTTTGCAAAGGTGGAGAAATAAACATCAATCTCGTCCTGTACTCCATAATGCTCTCCGGTACCTGCACCAGTAGCACCCATAACTCCAAATCCATGAGCATCATCAACCAGCAGCCTGAAGTTGTATTTCTTTTTCAGCTTAACAATTTCATTCAGATGCCCAAGGTCACCTGCCATCCCAAATACCCCTTCTGTAATTACCAGTATCCCTCCACAAGTCTTTGCAGTCAGTCTGGTAGCTCTGTCCAGTTGCTTCTCAAGGTTTTTAATATTGTTGTGAGGGAATACATACCTTTTACCCAGATGCATCCGCATGCCATCCATAATACATGCATGCGCATCAGAATCATACACCACCACGTCCTTCCGGTCAAGAAGGGCATCAATGATTGATGTCATTCCCTGGTAACCAAAGTTGAGTAAATAGCCCGCCTCCTTTCCAACGAAATGGGCCAGTTTTGTTTCCAGTTCTTCGTGTTTGGCTGTCTGGCCCGACATCATCCTGGCGCCCATCGGATAACCGAGTCCCCACTCCGCGGCAGCCTCTGCATCAGCCTTTCTGACTTCCGGATGGTTAGCCAGTCCGAGATAATTATTCAAACTCCATGTCAGTACTTCCTGACCTTGAAATTTCATTCTGGGACTGATCTCCCCTTCCAGTTTTGGAAAAAAGAAATATCCGTGTCCTTGTTTCATGTATTGACCGAGTGGTCCCATGTTGTCAAGTTTATTAAAGATATCCATAGGTGTTAAATTTAAGTTAATATTTGAAGGACAAAATTATTCAAAATATATAATCCACAAAATCAAAATAATATGATTAATATCACGTTTGAAGGAATGGTTCCAGGTTCCAGGTTCCAGGTTCAAGGTGTGTGTGAGTGAAGGTGCGTGTTTTAGGTGTTTAATGAATAAATATGAATGTCCCTTATTATGCATGAATTTTTTTAACCTGCAACATGCAACTTGCAACCTGCAACCTGCAACCTCATCCCCCGACTCACGACTCACGACTCACGACTCACCATTTTGTTAATTATTTCTTTTAATATGTAAGTAATATAATGTACTTTTGCACGATGTTTTTGAAAAGGGTACATATTCTACTGGTAATCATTGGTTTTAGCCTTGTTCTGCTGAATTGTGGAGGGTATGAAAAATTGTTGAAAAGCAGTGATTATAAATTGAAGTATGAAAGGGCCATGGAATATTACAATGATGAAGAATATGTAAGGGCTTCAACATTGTTCGATCAGATAGCACCTATCTATCGTGGAACCATCAAAGCCGATACGGTTTTTTACTACCAGGCCCAGAGTTATTACATGCAGCGTGATTATATCCTTTCAGGTCACCATTTTAATCAGCTGGCCATCAATTATCCTAATAGTATATACTCCGAGGAGTCTGATTATATGACGGGCTATTGCTTCTATAAAACTTCCCCAAAGCCTTCCCTGGACCAGGGTAATACCATAAAATCTATCAATAGCTTCACTTTGTTTATGATCAAATATCCCTACAGCGAGAGGGTAGGAGAGGCACGAATTTTGATAGAGGAAATGAGAAATAAACTGGTTGAAAAATCATATAACAGTGCCAAGCTTTATTATGATCTGGGTGATTACAAAGCATCAATTATTGCATTAAAAAACAGCCTGAACGCTTTTCCCGATACAAAATACAGGGAAGAATTGCTTTTCCTGACTTTGAGGTCATCCTTTCTGCTGGCAGAGAATAGCATTGTTTCCAAACAAAAGGAGCGGTTTCAGAATACGATGGATGAGTATTATTCATTTATTGGAGAATTCCCTGAAAGCAAGTATAAAAATGAGGCTGAAAGGATCTATAATGATGCTGTCAGTTTTGCCGGTTCGACAACACAAATGGAATAAATAAATATAATGAGTCTGGATTACAAGAAAACAAAAGCCTCGGTAACAACCGTTACCAGGGACATCAATTTACTGGATAAAGAGACAAACAACATTTATCAGACAGTAATGATCGTTGCCAAAAGGGCAAATCAGATCAGTGTTGAGATCAAGCAGGAACTCAACAGGAAACTGGAAGAATTTGCTTACTATACTGATAACCTGGAAGAGGTATTTGAGAACAGGGAGCAAATTGAGATTTCCAAGTTTTATGAAAGACTTCCAAAACCTACATTGATTGCCTTACAGGAATTTCTTGACGACGAAATCTATTACAGGATAGCTGAAGCTGAAGCAGAAGTGGAGAAATAGGGCAACCTGGATGACCCCGAACAGATGCTTAAAGGAAAAAAAATAGTCTTTGGAGTAACCGGCAGTATAGCGGCTTATAAGGCACCACTCATTATTCGCTTGCTGATCAGGGAAGGTGCGGAGGTGAAAGTGGTTATCACTCCCATGACCAAAGAGTTTATTTCTCCTGTAACCCTGTCAGCCCTGTCGGGCAATCCGGTTTTAAGTCAGTTTTTCTCGGGACAGGATGGTTCATGGAATTCCCATGTTGAGCTGGGCATGTGGGCTGATCTGTTTATCATCGCCCCCGTTACAGCCAGTACAATGGGAAAAATGGTCAGTGGGATTGCAGATAACCTTCTGATTGCAACCTATTTATCTGCTAAATGCCCGGTCATGCTGGCCCCTGCAATGGACCTCGACATGTATCAGCATCCATCTACCCGGAGAAACATCGACATTCTTCGTAAAGATGGCAATACGATTATTGAGCCTGCTACCGGAGAACTGGCGAGCGGGCTGTATGGAAAGGGCAGGATGGAAGAACCTGAAGTGATCATCGAAAAGATCATTCAATTATTTAAGAAGGAAAATAAGGGTTCTCAAAAAAAAAAATGAATAGTCCGTTGTCGGGAAAAAAAATCCTGATCACTGCCGGTCCCACCCACGAAAAAATCGATCCTGTCAGGTACATTGGCAATCATTCCTCGGGGAAAATGGGCTATGCCATAGCCACTTCATGTGCCAGCCGCGGGGCAGAAGTGATCCTGATCAGCGGTCCTGTTGATTTAAGGATTGACCATTCCCGGGTTAAAAAAATTGATGTGATCTCCGCAGCCGAAATGTTTAACCAATCCAGGAAAGCATTTGCCGGATGCGACGCTGCCATTATGACGGCAGCAGTGGCTGATTATTCACCCATTGAGGCACTCGATCAGAAGTTGAAAAGAACAACCGATAACCTTACCATTGAATTGAAACCCACCAAAGATATCGCAGGGGAACTCGGAAAGTTAAAAAAGAAAGACCAGGTGCTTGTTGGATTTGCCCTTGAGTCGGAAAATGAATTGCAGCATGCAAAGAAAAAACTTTCAAAAAAGAACTTCGATTTCATTGTTTTGAATTCAATCCGGGATGAAGGGGCAGGCTTTGGTGTTGATACAAATAAGATAACGATTATTGACAGACAAAATAATATTCAGAAATTTGAGTTAAAAAGTAAGGCAGAGGTAGCGGAGGATATTGTGGATAAACTTGAAAAATACTTTGAACTCTGAATATTGAACATCGAATGTAGAATTTCGAAGTAGTAGAACACCCATAACCCTTACCTCACACTCAACGATGAACGATGAACGATGAACCAGGAACTATAAAACATATGTTACGAAATATCATAATCATACTTCTGGTCATTATACCCGGATTAGTCTCAGCCCAGGAACTGAAGTGCAATATTCAGGTTGTCTCACAGCAGGTACAGGGAACCAATAAACAGGTGTTTCAAACCCTTCAGACTGCATTATATGAGTTCATGAACAACCATGTATGGACCAACCATGTGTATAGTATCGATGAAAGGATTGAATGTAATTTCTTATTCAACATTAAGGAACAGGTATCTGCCGATGAATTTAAGGGAACTTTGCAGATCCAGTCGCGCAGGCCTGTATATAATTCCAATTATAACTCGGTGATGTTTAATTACCTGGATAATGACATCCATTTCAGGTATGTTGAATTTGAGCCCCTTGAGTTCGACGAGACAAAACATTTATCGAACCTTACATCACTGCTGGCCTATTACTCATATATCATAATCGGGTTGGATTATGATTCATTTTCTTTTGAAGGTGGATCGCCTTATTTCCGGAAAGCAGAAAATATCGTTCAAAATGCAAATGCCCAGAATGCCCGGGAGATTGGCTGGAGACAGTTTGAAAGTACCAGCCACCGTAACAGGTACTGGCTCATCAATGATATCCTGGATGAGAAATATGCTCCCATCCGTGATTTCAATTACAGGTACCACAGGCATGGTCTTGATGCCATGGATTCCAAGGTGGTGGAAGCCAGGGCAGAGGTAGCCCAATCACTCGAAAACCTCCAGAAGGTTTTCCGGCAGAAGCCTGATCCATTCATGCATTACCTGAAAGTAACCCTCGATGCCAAAGCCGATGAGTTTGTAAATGTTTTCAGTGAGTCCTTTACCGAGGAGAAAAACAGGGTGGTTACCATCCTGCGCGAGATCGATCCTTCCAACCAACCCAAGTACGATAAGATTCTTTCTGCAAATTAATTGATGATTTACGACCGATAATTCACTTCAAAAATCATAAATCGTTAATCATTATTCTTAAATCATGTCAGCCTTTTTCTTAATTTTAGCCAATTAATAAATCACAGTTCCATGCTCGCTTCCCTTCATGTTCAGAACTATGCGCTTATACAGCATCTTGAAATAGATTTCAGGAAGGGATTTACTATTATAACCGGGGAAACCGGTGCCGGAAAATCCATCCTGCTTGGTGCCTTATCCCTGCTGCTGGGATCCAGGGCTGACACATCTATATTATTAAAGAAGGATAAAAAGTGCTATGTGGAAGGAAGCTTTGACATAACGGGACTTAATCTGAAATCTTTCTTCGGGAGCAACGATATTGATTTTGATAACCTGACAATAATCAGACGGGAAATTTCAGCTTCAGGAAAATCACGCGCTTTTATTAATGATACTCCTGTAAATCTCCCTGTATTAAAAGAATTAGGCGTCAAATTAGTAGATATCCATTCTCAGCATGAGAACCTTAGCCTGGGCAATAACCAGTTTCAGCTAATGGTGGTCGACACAGTTGCAATGAACCAGGATGTCAGGAAAGAATATCTGGATTGTTATCAGGATTTTGTCAGGATGAGCGCTGAATTAACTGATCTGAAAGAAAAATCCTCCCGCGCAAGGACAGACCTGGATTATTTCACATTTCAGTTTCAGCAACTGGCTGATACTAAACTTCAATCCGGTGAGCTCGGTGAGCTGGAAGAAGAGTCTGCTCTGTTGAGTCATGCCGAAGAGATCAAATTCAATTTACTCCGGATTTCTGATATTGTTTCAGGTGATGGATCCTCGGTTTTAAACCTGTTAACTGATGTAATTGATGCGTTTGATAAGATTTCTGATTATTATCCGCGATCAAAGGAATTAAGAGACAGGATTGAATCTGCATATATTGAATTGAAAGACGTTGGAGCTGAATCTGAGATCCAGGGTGAAAATGTGGAAATCGATTCCACCCGGTTACAATTTGTCCAGGAAAGACTCGATCTGATTAATGATTTGCTGCATAAACATAATGTTTCGGAGGTATCTGAACTAATACGGATCCGGGATGAGTTAGACAAGCAGATCTGTTCCATTGCCTCATTTGATGATCAGGTTGAGGAATTAACCAAAATGATCCGGGAAGCAGAAACAAAATTATCCGGACTGGATGACAAACTCCGGGAAAGCCGGTCGAAGGCCATGCCGGTCATTGAGAAGAAGATCATTGAAATGCTCCTGCAATTGGGAATACCCAATGCACAATTTGGCATTCGGCATGAACGTGATGCAGTATTCACTCCCACCGGAAGAGACCAGGTGGAATTTTTATTTTCTGCCAACAAGAAAGCTGTTCTGCAGGAGCTGGCACGCGTCGCTTCGGGTGGTGAGCTTTCCAGGCTGATGCTCTGTATTAAATCACTGATTACTAATTCAATGGAGCTTCCTACAATCATTTTTGATGAAGTGGATGCCGGCGTTTCAGGGGAGATAGCCGAAAAAGTGGGTATCATCATGAAGTCTATGTCTGAAGGCAAACAAATCATCAACATTACCCACCTGCCTCAGGTCGCAGCTAAAGGAGATCTGCATTATGTTGTATATAAATATGATGAAGAAAGTTCTACTGTAACCGATATCAAACTGCTCACCGGTGAGGACCGCATCCTCGAGATCGCCAGGATGCTTAGCGGCGAAGAACTTACCGAAGCCGCCATCTCCAATGCAAAGGAATTGCTGAATTAGGAGGGCAGGTCGATTTCATACTCCATTCAGTTGGGATGTCTCCCAATCTCCTACAATAACAACTGCCGGAAGCGGTATCAAAGGCATCGACACGCTATTTGATTTTACTGAAAGGATGTCGCCACTGGGTAATGCCTCTGCCGGGGATTGTGCCGATTATTGTGTTACTCTTTTCTCAGACCTTACGAAAAAGGTAACCATGCAGAACCTTTATCACGATGGCGGATTTTCCAGTATGGCAATGAGCCAGCGCGCCATCTCCCAGTATACAAAGAGCTTCGAAGAATGTGATTAGGCGGCGCCAGGCGCCTTGATTTACGAATAACGAATAACGATTTTTGATTTGCGAAGTAATTATACTTCAAAAATCGTTAATCATTAATCTGAGATCCTCTCTCCGATCAGCTTGTTTGATTTTTAATTATATTTACAGGGTTAACCATGTAACCTGAATCATGCTAACAATCGCCCTGATTCTATTTTACATACTTTTCCCGGTATTGGTCATTTATCTCGCCCAGCGCTATCCTATCGTTAAAAAGATCGGTGTCGTGGTGATCTGTTATGTGGTTGGATTGATATTCGGAAATGCCTTCAGGCTTCCTGGCAATTTTGAACAATACCAGGAAGGACTGAATGCTGCAACCATCTTATTGGCCATCCCGCTGTTGCTTTTTTCCCTCGATGTTAAATCGTGGATGAAAATGGCCGGAAAAACTTTCCTGAGCCTGGCTCTCGGACTCATCTCTGTCATTATCACCATTTTCATTGGTTTCTTTTTATTTAGGGACATGATCCCTGAGAGCTGGAAGGTATGCGGCATGCTTGTTGGCTGTTACTCAGGCGGGACTCCTAACCTGGCAGCAATCCGTATGGCACTCGATGTGGATCCGGATGTCTACATTGTTACCCATACCTACGATCTGGTAGTTGGTGCCCTGGTGTTGTTATTCATGATCACAGTGGCACAGCGGTTTTTTCTGACCTTTATGCGGCCTTACCAACCCCTCGATAAAGACAAAATGAACAGTGCCACCGAATCCTACGAGGATGATTATGAATCGTATAAAGGCCTTTTTTCCAGGGCTGTTTTCCCGAGGTTATTACTGGCCATTGGAATGGCGGTTGTGATCATCGTAATTGGATTTGGATTGTCAAAGCTAATTACATTTATCGTCCCGGTAAAGGAAAAGGAGACGATCGAAATGACCATAATAATTCTTAGTATAACAACACTGGGAATCATTGCGTCCCTTATCCCTGCTATCAACAGGATCAAAAAATCTTTCCAAAGTGGCATGTACCTGATCCTGATATTTTGTGTGGTGGTGGCATCCATGGCAGATATTCGCAGCTTCAATCTCGAATCATGGCCCATACTTGTATTTATTGTTATTGCAGTTCCCGGCGCCCTGTTGCTGCATGCACTATTATCAAAGATTTTTAATGTGGATGTAGATAATTTTATGGTGATCTCAACAGCACTCAGCATGTCACCGCCTTTTGTACCTGTAGTGGCCGGTGCCCTGAAAAACAAGGAGATCATTATACCGGGACTGGTGGTTGGGATCATCGGATATGCAATAGGGAACTACCTTGGAGTATTAATAGCCCTTATCCTAAAATAAAATCAGCAACCATTATTATAAATAATTAGTCATTATTGCATAGACTTTCTATTTTTGAAGAAGATTAATTTCACATGAACATTCTCATTACAAATATCAGACAATTACTCCAGGTGGAAGAGCAGCCTGCAAAGTGGGTTGCCGGAAAGGCAATGGCTGAATTACAGCTCATCGAGCACGCCTGGTTACTATTAAAAGAAGGTTACATAGAAGATTTTGGCAGCATGCGCACTCTCGACCAGGGGGCCATGTTTGATGCCCTTTCTGATCTTTTTATCATGGATGTATCGGGAAAGTTAGTAATGCCCTCTTTTTGTGATTCACACTCACACCTGGTTTACGCCGGTTCCAGGGAAATGGAGTTTGTCGACCGGATCAGGGGATTGTCTTATGAAGAGATAGCCAAAAAGGGAGGAGGGATATTAAACTCTGCCAAATTGTTACAGAATACCACGGAAGAAAAGTTGTATGAACAATCTTTAAGAAGATTGCACGAGGTGGTAAAACAGCATGGTACCGGTGCAGTTGAGATCAAAAGCGGATATGGATTGGATCTTGAAAATGAGCTGAAAATACTTCGGGTCATCGAGCAGTTAAAGAACCAGTGCATTGTTGAGATAAAGGCGACCTTTCTGGGAGCTCATGCCATTCCTGAAGCTTATAAAAATGATCCTGATAAATATGTCGATATCATAGTCAGGGAAATGATCCCTGCCGTGGCTAAAGAAAATCTTGCTGAATTTATCGATGTATTTTGTGACCGCGGATTCTATACGCCCAGGCAGACGGAGCGAATCCTTGAAGCAGGGATCAAGCATGGATTAAGACCAAAGATACATGCAAATGAACTGGATTACTCCGGCGGCATTCAAACTGGCGTTAAGTATAACGCCCTCTCCGTCGATCACCTTGAATTCGCAGGAGATGATGAAATAAAAGCCTTGTTGGATTCCAATACCATGCCTACGATACTACCCGGTACCTCATTCTTCCTGGGATTGGATTATGCCCCGGCCAGGAGGATCATTGATGCAGGATTACCAGTGGCGCTGGCATCCGATTTTAATCCCGGAAGTTCTCCTTCTGGCAATATGAAGTTCATCATGTCACTGGGTTGCATTATGCAAAAGATGTTACCGGAAGAAGTTATCCATGCAACCACACTCAATGGCGCTTATGCAATGGGACTGGAGAAAACACATGGAAGTATCTGTCGTGGCAAAGAGGCCAATGTCATTATTACCAAGGAGATACCTAACTATGCTTACCTGCCGTATGCCTATGGGACCAACCTCATAGAGACCGTGATATTCAAAGGAAGTTTTATTTAATATTTATATGAACAAGATCATTGAATGCGTTCCCAATTTCAGCGAAGGGATAGATCTTACTATTATTAAGCAGATAACTGATGAAATTGAATCCGTTGAGGGTGTAAAGCTACTGGATGTGGATCCGGGGAAAGCGACCAACAGGACAGTAGTAACCTTTGTGGGTGCTCCGGATGCTGTTGTGGAAGCAGCATTCATCGCAGTGAAAAAGGCCTCGGAACTGATCGATATGAGCAGGCATAAAGGAGCCCATCCCCGGTTTGGTGCAACAGATGTTTGTCCGCTGGTACCCGTGTCGAATATTTCCATGGACGAGGTGGTTGAATACGCCAGGAAGCTGGCAGGGAGAATCGGAGATGAACTCAACATACCGGTCTATTGTTACGAGAATGCTGCTTTCAAAGAGGTTCGAAGGAATCTTGCCAATTGCAGATCGGGTGAGTATGAAGGATTGAAGGAAAAACTTAAAGATCCGGAATGGAAACCGGATTTTGGTCCCGTTACTTTCAATGCCAAAGCGGGTGCAACAGCCGTTGGTGCAAGGGATTTTTTGGTAGCATATAATATTAATCTCAATACCACCTCTGTACGCCGGGCCAATGCCATTGCTTTTGATATCCGTGAAAAAGGACGGGTAAAGAGAAAGGGCGATCCACTTTCCGGTGAAATAGTGAAGGACGAAAAGGGTGATACGTTAAATATTCCGGGTTCCCTCAAATCGGTAAAAGCCATCGGGTGGTTCATTGAAGAATACGGGATTGCCCAGATCTCGATTAACCTCACCAATATTAATATCACTTCCATTCATGAAGCCTTTGATGAGGTCTGCAGGAGGGCCGATGCCCGGGGGATCCGTGTCACAGGTTCCGAATTGGTTGGACTGGTTCCTCTGCATGCCATGTTGGATGCGGGAAGATATTTCCTGAAAAAGCAAAAACGGTCACTTGGGATATCCGACAGGGAACTCATTAAGATAGCCATGAAATCACTCGGCCTCGATGACCTGTATGAGTTTAAGCCGGAAGAAAAGATCATTGAATATATGCTTGAGGAAAGCACGGGAAAAAAACTTGTTCAAATGAACCTGGCGGAATTCATGAATGAGACCGCCTCGGAATCACCCGCACCCGGAGGAGGATCGGTCAGCGCTTATATGGGAGCCCTCGGATCGGCACTGGGCAGCATGGTGGCCAACCTTTCTTCACACAAAAGGGGATGGGATGATCGTTGGGAGGAGTTTTCAGACTGGGCAGTAAAGGGAAAAATCTGCCAGGAGGAGCTCTTACACCTCGTTGATGAGGATACACGTTCTTTCAACAAGGTAATGGAATCATTCGGATTACCTAAAAAGTCCGATGAAGAAAAGGTTTTGAGGGACCGGGCCATCCAGGATGCCACAAAAGAAGCCATAAAAGTGCCTTTCCGCACGATGGAAGTTGCTCATAATGCGCTTGAAGTGGTTTTTGCCATGGCTTCCGCTGGCAATCCCAATTCGGTTTCCGATGCCGGCGTTGGTGCCCTCGTCATCCGGGCAGCTGTTATGGGTGCCCACCTGAATGTTAAGATCAATGTCCCTGGATTAAATGATAAGAAGTTTGTTGCTGACATAATTGGGAAAGCGCAATCGATTGAAGATAAGACGATTACTAAAGTTGATGAGATTTTAAATCTGGTGAACAATAAAATTTCCAGTTGATTCGCCGGAGGGCGAATCAACTGACATACCCCTAAATGTTCTATAACATTTAATACACCTGCAATTAGGGAAATTTACCCTTCCAATTTATAATCTGTCTAAATTACCTACTACCTTATGTTACTTAGAGTCAGATTTGTTTTGGCTTTTTCAAATTTTTCTTAGATTTACCCACGTTTGAATAATTATTTTCCTGTAAACCTAAAATTTTTATCTATGAAAAGATTTGTTCTCTTCCTGACACTGCTATTGTTTGCAGGCTTTCAGCTGTTGCAGGCGCAAGCAGTGGAACTTAGTGGTACGATAACAAACTCTGATGATGGAACCCCTGTGCCGGGGGCATCAATCATTGTTAAAGGTACTACTATTGGTACAGTGACTAGCTCTGAAGGAGAATACGTTTTACGTGTTCCCGAAGATGCTACGGAACTGGTAGTCAGTTTTGTGGGCTTGAAGACGCAGGATATTCGGATCGAAGGCAGGACAGCTATAGATATTGTCATGGAGCCGGATATTTTGGGTCTTGACGAGGTCGTAGTGACCGCCCTCGGTATCACCCGTGAAAAGAAAGCGCTTGGATATGCTGTCCAGGACATATCGGGTGATGAACTCGCTAAGGCTAAGGAGACGAACCTGGTTAATTCCCTCCAGGGAAGGTTAGCCGGTGTTCAGATCACAAATTCCGACGGTGGTGTTGCTTCAGGTTCAAGGATCATTGTAAGGGGTCTGTCAAGCCTGACAGTAGGTTCCGACAACCAGCCCTTGTTTGTGGTTGATGGTGTGCCCATCTGCAACAACTACTCGCAGCCCGGTCAGTACGGTGGTATGGACTATGGTAATAATGCCATGGACCTGAATCCTGCCGACATTGAAAACATCAGTGTGCTGAAAGGTGCAAACGCTGCCGCCCTCTATGGTTCACGTGCCGTTAATGGTGTGGTTCTTATCACAACCAAGACAGGTGCTTCAAGGAGCCAGAGAGGTATTGGCGTATCCTTTGAGACAAACTGGATGTGGGATAACATCCTCGTTCTTCCAAAATACCAGAACGAGTATGGTCAGGGTGGCCAGATGGAGTTTGAATATGTTGACGGTGCCTACGGCGGTATCAACGACGGTGTCGACGAAAGCTTTGGTCCTAAACTTGACGGAAGACTTATTCCTCAGTGGGACAGCCCATATGATCCCGAAACAGGCGTTCGTACAGCTACTCCATGGGTGGCCCAGCCGGACAACGTGAAGGACTTTTTCGAAACCGGTCACAGGATCACCCATAACCTTTCATTCTCGGGTGCATCAGACAATGCCAATTTCCGTCTGTCATATTCCAACCAGGATGTAAAAGGTACTATACCTGCTACCGACCTGAAAAAGAATACCCTGAATTTAAGTTCAGGTTACAATGTTACCAAGAAGCTGAAAGTTGGCGGTTCTGCTACCTATATCAGCAACAAGAGTGATAATATTGTAGAGAACGGTTATAGCCAGGGTAACCCGATGCAGAGTCTGGGACAGTGGTTCGGCCGCCAGGTGAACATGCAGAACCTGCAGGACCTGGCCGGAGAAATCGACCCGGTAACCGGTTACCCGATGAACTGGAACCACAGTTATCACGACAACCCATACTGGTTGCTGCATAACAACACCAATTCAAGGAACAGGGACAGAGTCATAGGTAACATGAACCTGAATTATCAGTTCACCGACTGGCTGTCCTTCAAAGCCGTCGTCGGAACCGACTGGTACGTTGAAGACCGTAATCAAAAAACTGCTCACCTTACAAATGGTGACCGTAAGGGTCATTACTGGGCCGGTTCATATCGCAATAACCAATTGAATGCCAACGGTGCGTTCACATTTAATAAAACTATTGGTTCGGATCTAAGCGTGATTGCTTCAGTAGGTGGTGAGTTCAATAAGAATGATTATCAGTCCCACTCAACCGACATCGCTGACCTGATTGTTCCCGACCTCTATGCAGTATCCAACGCAGCTGTTGCTGCAACAACAGGGCTGCACGAGGAACATACAGAGCTTCAGAGTGTATTCGGAACCCTGAACCTTGGTTTCAGGAACTTCCTTTTCCTCGATGTTACAGGAAGGAATGACTGGTCATCCACACTGCCGGCAGACAATAACTCATATTTCTACCCGTCAGTTTCTCTGGGTGCTGTGATTACAGAAGCCATCGGACTTGAATCCAATGTGCTCTCTTACGCCAAGATTCGTGCAAGTTATGCCGAAGTGGGTGGAACAGCCGGTGCTTACCAGCTGAATGGTGTGTTTAACTCATCAGATCCATTCAATGGTCAGCCATCTCTGTCCTACACCAATACCATTCCTCCGCTGGGACTTCAGCCACAGAGGAAGAAGTCGATCGAAGTTGGTGCCGACCTGAAATTCCTGCAAAACAGGTTAGGTCTTGATGTTACCCTGTATAAGGAAAACACAATCAACCAGATCCTGAACATTGCTATTTCAAGGGCTACCGGTTTCACCTCTCAGACTATTAATGCCGGTAACCTCCAGAACAAGGGTGTTGAGGTTCAGCTCTATGCTTCACCGGTCAGAACAGCCGATTTCTCCTGGGACGTCATGGCCAACTGGTCAGCCAACGAGAACATGGTTATTGAACTGTATGAGGACATGCAGTATCTCTACCTCTACTCAGGTTCATGGCATGCCCAGGTGCACGCCCGTCCGAATGAGGAATATGGTATCCTCTGGGGTTATGCTCTTGTAAGGGAAAACCAGGAAAAAGTATATTATGATAAGGATGAAACACAGCTTTCTCATATTCTTTATTCCGGAAGGCCATTGGTTGATACAGACGGATTCTACATTCGTTCAAATGCAAGAACTGATCTGGGTTCAGTTTATCCCGACTGGTTTGGTGGTGTGAATAATTCATTCCAGTTCAAGAATTTAACTGCCAGCTTCCTGGTTGACTTCAGGAAAGGTGGGGTTATTTATTCTGTAACCGACTGGTTCGGTCATTATGCAGGTGTTATGGAAGGAACTGCTGCTGTTAACGACAATGGAGTTAATATTCGCGAACCTGTAGCAGACGGTGGTGGTATTAAAAATGAAGGAGTTTATGGTTATGTCAATGCAGACGGTGATGTTCAATTAACCGATGCCGACGGAAATGATGTTACTACACCTGTTGTAAATGCCTCATATGCCGAAGGACAGGACTATTTCAAAGACTACTGGGGAAAAGTTGAGCTTTCTACCTTCGATGCCAGCTTTGTTAAGTTGCGTGAAGCAACACTGGGTTATACATTCACTAATGTACCGGCCCTTCAAAGAGTGGGTATCAGGAGCCTGAACCTTTCATTACTCGGTCGTAACCTCTGGATTATTCATAAGAATACTCCGGACATCGATCCCGAAATCGGAATGGGTGCAGGTAACTACGTAGGTATGGAAACCAACGCCATTCCTTCAGTTCGTTCCATGGGATTCAACCTGAAGGTTAATTTCTAAAATATCCAGTATAACTTTAATAAATTATGAGAATCATGAAATATATAATTTCAATTTTATTTACCGTGATCCTGATATTCGGATCATGTACGGATCATTTTGAGGAATTGAACAAGAGTCCCAATAATCCTGTGGACGTACCTGCTATCAATATCTTCACAAAAGCGATCCAACAATCTGTAGGCCGCCAGGCTGGTGGCTGGATTCAACATACATACCTCGGTTGCTGGTGCCAGCAATGGACCAAGGTGCAGTATATTGATGAAGACAAATATGAGCCACGCGATATGTCGGGTGACTTTGACGGCCCATATGTCGACGAACTCGCTGACCTTAAAATCGTTATCGATAAAGCCACTGCTGACGGGGATGATGCCCTGCTGGGTGCCGCCCTCGTTATGAAGTCCTGGATATATATGCACCTAACTGATATGTTTGGTGATATACCTTATTCAGAAGCGCTTCAGGGTTTCTTAACCGATGGCGATATTACTCCTGTTTATGATACGCAGCAAGCTGTTTATATGGGTTGCCTGGCAGACCTGGAGCAAGCCAATACGCTGCTTGGATCAACAACAGTGAATTTTGGTTCCGGTGACATCATGTACGGTGGTGACCCGGTCAAGTGGCAAAAGTTTGCAAACTCTCTCAGGCTGAGAGCATTAAACCGAATCGCCGGAACGCCATGGTCATTTACCTATGACATGGCCGGAGCTCAGTCGGATGTTACAACAACTGCCGGTGCTGCTCCTTATGCCGGTGCCGATGCAGCGATTGGTGCTATCCTTGGCAATGCTTCAGCCAATCCTATCTTTTCTTCTAATGCAGATGATGCAAAAGTAGTATATCCTGGTTTACCTTATAGAAATCCCATCTTCAATACATTGTATGCAAGAACCGACCAGGGAATTTCTGAAACCATGGTAAACTGGCTGGTTGACAGGAATGATCCAAGGATCCATGTATATGCCCAGCCCAGACCAGACAGCTATAAACTTGACTCTCTTGATGGTTTGAGGTATACCGGGTTCCAGAACGGAGAGAAACTGCTTTCTGCATTATTTCCATCCATTAGCCTTTTGGGAACAAAAGTTGCTTATACAGAAACAGCTCCTCTCTATGTATTGACATATGATGAGACTGAGTTCAACATAGCCGAGTACTACCTGAGACAGAATAACCTGGGCCAGGCCCGGTCTCATTATGAAGCCGGTGTTGAGGCTTCCA
>JADHVS010000072.1 GCA_016783865.1 Bacteroidales bacterium | reverse complement strand
TGAAGACAATTAGAGTAACATTCAAAGATGTCTTAATCCTTGTTTTCGTGGAATATCCTTTCGGAGTTTTACATGATCTGCCTCAATAGGGCAAACCGGCTGATATGTGTCTTAATCCTTGTTTTCGTGGAATATCCTTTCGGAGAATGGCGCAAAGCAGCGCGAACGGAACCAGATACCGGCCTCGTCTTAATCCTTGTTTTCGTGGAATATCCTTTCGGAGAAATTTAAAATTGTCAGAAGAAGAAATTAAAGACATTGTCTTAATCCTTGTTTTCGTGGAATATCCTTTCGGAGGACCTTCTGATCGAATGGACTGATGAAAAACCAAAACGTCTTAATCCTTGTTTTCGTGGAATATCCTTTCGGAGTCAATTTTTACAAAAGTAACGGGATTAGATACACAGTCTTAATCCTTGTTTTCGTGGAATATCCTTTCGGAGAGCATTTTTCGTTTGGTATTTGATTTTGTGATGGTTAGAAACAGATTATGAGAATAAATTGTCATTTTTTTACGTTGTGGAAAGAAAAAACAAACCTCCTTTTACCTAAATACAAACTCATGCCATCCTTTTGGAAAGCCATTACAAAAATAGTGAATCAGTTCAGAAAATCAAAGTCGATTTTTGTTCGACTGTCAGCTCATAACTGAGGTTTTTACCCACCACTTTCAGATTATTGAACATGTCGATGCTAATCGGTAGAAACATCAGGCTGTCGCCATTATCGTACTTCTCATTTACCTCTTTCAGGGTCACGCACACTTGCTTATGCAGCGCCCTCGGAACATTTCCAAAAAAAACCGATTTCTGTACCCTCACATATCCTTTCTTCTCAAGATATTTGGAAATGTAACGTCGTATGCGATTATTCTCAATGTCGTACATGATAAACGTCAAAATGTATCCCGTTTTCATCTCTCTGTTTTTGTGAAGGATCTGCATTAATTTTTCCAGCCGCTGCTCCCGTTCCAGTTGTTCCAGTTCAGTTCGTTTTCTTGGATCTGGTAATAAGGCATCAGAATCTTTTAATCCTGCCATATACAACCGTTGCATCCGCTCGGCAAATGTTATTTCTCTCTTTTTTTTGCGCATCGTCAATTCAGGGCATAAGGTACTTCCTGCATGCTGGCTGAATCAGGTAACCGGAATTCGGCCAGCACTTTCCGTATCAACATTTCCGTAATCTCAGAAAGCTTGTCGTCGCTGCCACATTTTGGGGATCGTACCACACTAAACCCACGTTTACCATAAAACAGATTGACTTCCCCGAACCGGAGACCCAGCGCCAGGATCACCTTCTTCCCGTAATGTATATCACGGATCTCTTTTACCGTTAACCCCATCCTGACTGTTTCTGAACGGATGGGTTCTTCCAGTTTATCAAGAATCTCCGGAATGAAAATCTGCTTTGTTTTCTTACGGATATGGGCACCCGGATTAAGTTTCTGTAAAATCTCCCGGTACACCGTTTCTTCAAGATCTTTTTTATTTTCATCTCCACTGCCGATGGGTTGATCTGAATTAGTGTCAGCCGGTTGTGTAAAGATTTCCTGGGGCAGAAATTTTATCAGCGCCACCGGTTCATTCAACGCATTGAAGCTGGCTGATTCATCGTGGCTTATAAAAGTCACCCGGGTGGCATCACAGGTGGTCAGATCAACCAATCCCGTCAACTTGTACCATTCGGCAAACTGGTACACAAAGGTCTTGTAAAAGTCGGAAAACTGTTTGAGTGATTGGCAGGATTCCAGTAATTCCATTACGATCTTTAACCCCCTCCCTCCCGGTGAAACGAAAAGCATTTTCACCCTGGGATCGTGGGATATCTCTTCTTTCAGTGAGTTAAGTTGATCTTCATCGGGAACTTTATCGATGTCTATCACAAAGACCTTTATCGAGCGGAAATGTTCTCCTTTACGTATGTTGCCATCAAAGCTGGCGCAACAGAAATAGGGGAGCCTGGTTTTCACCCGGTTATAGGCTTGCAGGTCAACCATAGCTACTTTCCTCAACCGGCGAATCTCCTCTTTCAGTATTTCTTCATTCCGGATTTCCGAATAAATATCGTACAGGTCAACCGGCTGAAGCTGCTCGGTCCTGCTCTGGGTTACGTTTTGTCCTTTATACACGGTAACTGTTGTCATTACATCTGTTTTTTTATGTTAAAAATCTTTGAACATGGAAGCCAGCTCCTGGGCATTCAGCTCTATGTGTGTATTCCTGCTGCGCTCCAGGTTGTTTAAGTTGATCACCTCCTCAAGATAATCGTTGAAGGACTGGATCAGTATCCGCTTACCGTCAAGGTTCAGCAGCCATCCTCCGGTATCGGTATCGAAAAACTCGGGAAAAATGATCTGCTGCATGCAAAGGTTGATCACGGTGATGTCTGCCCAATACCGGAATACCTCTATGACATCGTAAACAAACACAGGGCGGTTGTATTCATCACGGTGAAAAAGTCCGAGGAAGGGATCAATGCCGGCCCGGATCAACGCTGATTCGATCTTACCATACAACATGCCATAGGCATAATTCAGCAGGGAGTTGAACATATCCAGGGCAGGATGCTGACTCCGGCGTTCGAACCGGTACTGTTCTGGCAGATGCCGGTTGATGCACTCAAAATATTTCCGAGAACAGGATCCCTCCCACCCCCGGAATATATCGGCTGCTTCCTGCATTGATTCCGACTCATCTTGCTCCAACTTTCCGATATATTTTTCGAGATAGGCAATACTGTCGTTGATCAGTTTGTCGGTAATCCGGTTGGGTTTATACAAGAGCATCATCACCGAGATCTGGTTTTGCAATTTTTTTCGGATGATGTCACGGATAAAGCTTGCGCAACGTTTGTTTTGTGAAAAGAGGATTTGCTTTTTCCGGATAGTTGCGATTGACCCGAACCGGTTTCCCCAGATGCGGGCAGCAGGTTTTCCGGTGCGTGTCCCGAACAGGATATCGATATTGTTCTCCACAGCGCAGAACACCAGGTCGGATGAAAGCAGGCACCCACGGTAAATCAGTATGCTGGAAACCATATGTAGCGGTAATTTCTGCTCCTCTTCGTGGTTGGTGACGAAGAGCATGCCGTTGTCGATCCTGACCTTGGTTCCCGGTGTATTGATGACGACTTCCATTACTTTTTTACGGTTTTAATTTGTTTGACCAATTCGTGTTTCATCTTTTCCGAAGAGGAAAACGGGATCAGGATGCACGTATCCGCGTGGGATTCGAGCATCCATTTCTTCCAGAAATACCCCAGCTTTTCGAGTTCGGTGAGTTGTTCCTTTTTGGAATTGAGGCCGCAAACCAAACAGTGAACCGGTTGTTTCAGGTCTATCGGAATCAGTCCAAAATCTCTTTCCGCTGCCGCTACCTGCCAGTCGAGGCTTGAAAGTCCGGCATAGAAATCGGAGCTTGTAAACCGGTTCCCTTTTCGCAGGGCGTGTGCGCTGTTCTCAAAATCGAAATACCCGTCTGTTAGTATGATGACATAGTTAATGTATCCATGTTCCAGATCCGTCCGTAGTTGTTCGTTGAAATATTTCCAGATATCGCATCCGAAGTAATTTCCGGTAGCCGGGCCCTGATAGGCCTCCCGGTAAAGTGATGCCAGAGAGGTTGCCAGTTGCTTATCGAAATTAACCAGGGCATTGTTTTTCATCGAAACATCAAGGGCTGACATATCTATTGACAAACGGTTCTCATAGCTGTACAAATCAAGTGTGGAGCCTTTTTGAGGCATGATCCTTACTTTCAGTTTATCAACAGATCTGACGGTCAGGTTTTGCCTCACGCACCCAACGAACGATTGAAATACAGTCTGGATCAGCAACTGATCGGTTTCCGTAACATGCCTTACCAGGATGCGGTCGGAAAGATCGAGAAGTACAATATAATTTACCGGTCTGTAAAGCTCCGTTTCGGGATTTTGTTGAGTGCAGGAACCGGTCAGGAGACTTATTCCAATCATCAGGGTAATTATTGTTTTGTATGTCAGTTTTATTTTTGTCATGGGTTCGTTTTTTAGGAATTAATTGCGAATTGTTCTGAAATTCTGATCACGGAACTGCTTAAACAACGTATCAGATTCCAGCTGTTTCGCTTCCAGGTTCCCGGCATTTAAGTAGCGAAGCCATCCATTGTAAAACTGATGCAGGTTATGCAAAAGCAAGTCCGGATCCTTCAGTGCATTGCCGAGTTGTGTCTTCAGATAATCCAGCTCAAGATTCAACCGATCGATCATCGTTTTCAGTTCGGTAATCTCGATGGCATGCTGACGAATTTGTTCCTTCAATGATTTGATCTCCTTTTTCAGGTTTTGGATTAAAAAGTTCGATGCATTTGCAGGATTCCTTTTCTCCTGCTCTTCATGAAACAAGTGAAATATATAACCCCATGCCATATAGGCTATATAACCAAACACGATCACCAGCCAGAAGTTCATGCTTTCATACCACTCATTCGTTGCTTCAATACCCATCAGCGCTTTAGCCTCCACAATATTTTCATGGATCTTGAAAGCCAGCAGGAAATCGGCCAAGAACGGAATGGCAAGTCCCATGAAAACGGCAATGCCTTTTTTCCATGCTTGCCATGGTTTTGCAATGAAATGATGCGCAATAAGTCCCAAGGCAAAAAAGAGGGTTGATCCAAAGTAGATAAAGATCAAAGAGGATTGCCACCTGAAAAGGGCCGAAGGATCAAAAATGCTATTCAGCATCATCGAAACATTCTGACTTGTACCGTATTGTGTCAGATCCTGTAAAAGGTTCCGAAAAAAAACAGAATGGATGGCTGAAGCATAAAAGAGAATAAGGTATATGCCAAGCAATAACGAAAGGATTCCGAACACCCACAACATAAGTGGATTATATTGAGATTCTCCTTTCCCGGCACGTTTCTCAAGTTCCAGCTTCTTGATCTCTTCCTTCTTCTCGCTTATTTCCGTCTCTTTTGCCGGAATGACCACTGTTTGCAGGCTTTCAATCTTCCCATTGGAATCAATCATCTCATTAGTTTTTGCCTCAACGGCATCCTGCAATAATTGCTGCTTTTTTAAGACCTCCTTTTGGGAATGGTTTACATCCACTACATGACCTTCCTTGATTTCGTTTAAAAAATTCTCCAGTGCCTTCGCATTACCCATATGACGTCCTGCTTCAGTGTATCCATAATCATCGAGTTTCACTTTTTTCACTTGAAAATGTGATTGCAAGACATCATTTCCATTCGGATTTACAATGGTTTTTTCTCCCTTTTCCAGGATTTCCGGTTTGATATAATTGGTTGTCATAATACTTGATTTAAAGGTTTGTACTTATGTTAGTTATGCAGACCAGGAATACAATTCGCTTACCGCCCTGGTTACCGCTGTATACAGCCATCGCTTGTCCTCTTTTCTATATCCAGGGTGAAGGTATACATGGTTCCACTCG
The DNA here is from genome assembly GCA_016783865.1 of Bacteroidales bacterium. The sequence goes on along the minus strand of JADHVS010000072.1, from coordinate 13,541 downwards.
CCACCCTGCGCCTTATGGCAGGTTAGGGCATACCCATAGCGTGCGCGTATGGCATTCACAAAAGCATCATCGGAAGGCCGTTTACTATCCCTGAACCGCTTATTTCTTTTATAGGCCTCATGAATCAATGCTTTCTCCTGTTCAAAGGCAAGCGTCCCGTCTTTGCTGGTCACGCTTTCAATCATGATCTTAGTATTGGCAGATACCCGTTCATTGTAAAGGTTATCAAATACTATCTCGGCGTTTATAAAATGCAGGCCTGCAAATTCCTCAGGTTTCCAGGTCTTATTTACCATAAAATGATTCCCTTTAAACAATATATGATCGTCGATTTCGATATTGTTATTACATATCATCGACTCTTCAGGCATTACAACGAACTTATTTTTATAGTTATACCTGAAATTCCTGGCCCATGTGTTGAGTGCGTTGACCTGTGAATTGGCCAGCGCGATCATAACGGCCTGGTCAAACGGATCCAGTGAGAAATCGTTCAGGTACTGCTTTATACCGCCGCTGAAGGATCCTGTATGATTGTATTTTAACGATCCGTTTTCTGTATCTGAGTTAATCGCGCTTAGAATTATCTGAGCATTCCCGAGGATATAGGAATTATTTGTAGTCCGTTCCACCGTTTCAAGAGAATATGAAGCAGGTGAAACCTTGTATTTTTCAGAAAGATAGCCGGATGATAGCGCCGGAGATATGGAAGCGTTTACAGGCGGCAGCTGGTATTGATCGCCAATAAAAATGATCTTATTCCCCACGTTTCCCTGACGGGCATAACGGAATATCTGTCCCAGCATGGATTTATCCTGGACGTACATGCCTGTGTGTGACGTATCATCACTAATCATAGAGGCTTCATCGACCAGGAAGAACCGGATATCATCATGTTTTTCATTTATGCGGGGAATAAAGCTGATCTGTAAGGGCTCCTCCTGGACATGCACCTTAAACAGAAGGCTATGAAGTGTATTAGCATAAGTTTGTGTCTTTTTACCGGCAATCTGGGCAGCGCGACCTGTGGGTGCAGCAAGATAGAAGTCAATTTCCTGCTTATTGAACCACGAGATCAACGAAAGCAGCAAAGATGTCTTTCCCGACCCTGCCGGTCCGGTCAGAATAAAACAGGTGGATTGGTTATCAGGGGAAACAAATCCGCCGAGAGACTTTAATGCAGATTCTTGTCCCGGATTGGGAGTGTAGCCAAAGCTGGTTAGAAAATGGCCGAATATTTGATTAGTGGTTGTCATGATACAGGTTTTAAGGGTTGATGGTTGATTTTCATTTTTGCAGGCCAGGATTTTAACAATCCTGTTCCCGCCTCTTTTACTAGAATTGCCCTGTTTATGGTCAATTCCCCTTAGTTACCTTATCTTCACCAGATCAAAGAACGGCGATATGACAGCAAAAATAATCGTGACGGCTGCAATCTTATTACAAGAAGTAATTATTTTTGTGTAAAATATATTTCGGCATCGTGATATTTAACTTTGGATAAAGAATATGCCAGCAACAAAAAACCAGGATTTAAGGCAGGAGATCATTCATGGACTTCTTGGAGTGTCCAAATTGCATTTGACTAAGCAGGAATTATTGGACAAAGTCAATGAAAAGCTGGAAGTCAGGGATTTTCCAGCCATTCACTGGAGGACATTAAACAATGACTTAACCTATTTAAAGAGGTGCGGGGCTGAGATACATATCCCCAACCGTGGCGATCCGTATTACTATTACATGGATGCCTATTATCCTGAAGGGACACAGTTTGACGAGGAAGATATTGATATCCTTACCCGTGGGATACAGATTTTAAAACGAATCTCAGGCTTCAGGATTGCAAGGGACATTGAAGCCATGCTTGAACGTTTGAAATATACGCGTTTCATGGACGGATCAAAAGGGAAAGGATATATCGCCTTTGAGGACCACACACTTGCATCTGGCACGGAATGGCTGGACCCTCTCGCAGAGGCGATCCTGTTTAAAACCGTACTGAAAGTTGATTACAGGTCATTCCGGCACCCACCTGACCTGTTTCTGTTTCACCCGTACTTTCTGAAGGAGTACAGGAACCGGTGGTATGTCATGGGGAGGCACCAGGTAAGAAACGCCCTTTACACCCTCGCCCTTGACCGGATTCATGAAATCCGCCCAGCCCCTGATGACATCTACCTGGAAAATGACATTTTTGAACCGGAGTCTTATTTCCAGAACCTTATCGGAGTCACAAAGGAGGAGTGTAATGAACCTGCTAAGGTTGTGCTGCAAGTTACAGGCGATACTGTACCATATGTTGAAAGTAAAAAGATCCACCACAGCCAGCACATCCTGAATAGAAACCCTGATGGGAGCATTGAGATTGAACTTTATATCGTCATCAATTATGAACTTGTTAGCACAATCCTGGGTTTCGGGGCTGCAGTGAAAGTAGTGGGCCCAACAGTGTTAAAGAATAAGATATTTGAAGAACTTACCTTGTCACAGAATCAATATTGATTGATTCACTCAATTTTAAGAATGCTTATATATTCAATTGGCTCTGAATTTCCTTTTTAATCTGGTCGTATATGCCATAAGGACTTTTCAAATCAAAGAATTTCTGAAAAAGGTAATCAAGTTTTTCAATATTACCAGCTCCCATAATTTTATTTAAATTCTGAATATTAATAGGTTCAAGTTCATGTGCGATCTTATTCCGCTTATATGATAATGGATTAAGAAGTTCTTCTATTTTTTCAATTAGCTTTTGTGTTGACTCATGAACCGAAAAATCGTTTCTATTATTACAAAACCATATAAAAGATTCACGGTAATTGTGCCTATTAGGATTATTGATTTTCAAGGGACGTCCGTTTCGACCTTTTATTGCAATTAAATGGTTATAAAGTGAACTATTATTTTTATCTGACTTGATAGACTTTAATAGATCTAACCATTCAGTATTAGGGACTTTATCATCTTCAAATTTTGATTGATAGTAGTTCTTTTCACCAAGCAGGTTTATGCAATTTATTCGATAAAGATTCTCTAGCAAAGAGAACATTTTCCATAGATAATTCCCAAAGTCAAGGTTTTTCTTATTTATTTTAGCTGATATGTACAAATCCTTACATCTGGTTACCAAATTATTTTTCCCCTTGAATTTTGAAGGAATGTTTTTGGGGAAGGCAGTATAGTTAATATTTAACTTTGTAAAGGCATATTCAGCAAGCCTGATCACGTTTTCATCAGATGTTAGATTTTGATCAATCAGGTTAAAATTGTAGTTTTCGAGATGTTCAATTAATTTTTGTTTATTTAGATCTTCAATAAACAAAAAAGGGAAAGTCAATTCATTTGGCGGTTCCCCCTCCGCCTGCTGCCAAAGCTTTACTTTCGATCCGAAAGCCTGAATCAATTGCAGGGTAAGCGCATAGTTTATCTGGTCGATACCGCCCTGTGCAAGTAAAAAAATTTGTCGAATATTCTCTTCGCTTTCAAAAAGTGTTTTACATTTTTCGGCGAAATAACTGTATTGAAAATCAATATCAATTGCCCTTTCTTCAATCGGGATGTCCTGTTCGGGTTGATTTGGCAGGCCCGGAAATTTGGATACCAGGCTCTTTCGAATAATATCCCTCAGATATACGGTATCACGTTTAAAATTTTTGTCAAGCTGAGGAATGGAGATATCCAGGTCCTTCTGGTCTGTGTAAACGAGAATGAAATGATGAAGTGGAAAGTCCCTGACGATTATTTCGAGGGCATTCTGGATTAGTGGGAATTCAATTACATCCTGAAAAAGACTCCAATGTTCAAGGATAATTTTACCCGCTATCCGAGGGTACTGGCAAAAGAAAGACTCCGGAAAGTTATCGTTTCTGATTATCTGGAAGTCAACACCCGATAATTCAGGATGAGTGAGGAGTCCTTTATCATTTTTAGGAAAAAGGAACCCATGTTCTTTTAGGCTTGTTTCCAGGAATTGCACTTCACGGGTGCCGAGGGTAATGATGAAGATGTTTTGCATAATTAAACTGGTTTATTGAAAGGGTTCCTCGAGAAATTAGTCTCCTTATGATTGACCAACGTACAGTTTCCGTGCTGATGGTTAAGTAGTTCTTTTGTAAACCCTGATTTGGAAAACAGGATATAATGTATGCTGGCAGGGTGAAACCCAAAATCGATCATTTTTGCCAATTCAGTTAATTGGATTAACGTATCCATTCCAACATATTTGTTGGTCCATTTACATTCACCGATTAAAACCTGTTTCGAATCGGGATTGAGACATACGATATCGGTCTCATTCAGTTTATTCCACCAGGAACCTGTTCTCGTGTATTGACCGGGGAAGAGGTACGGGATTTGCTGGCGACAAATATCTTCAAATACCGGTCCCATAAAATCGCTGTATTCGGTTTCTATCTTCTCAAGCAACCAGCGCGTATTGCCAAGCGAGATATCCGATTGATATGGATAAACGAACCGGAACCAGAAGCGCAGATAGTAATCTCTGATCCTGTAGAGTCCCTTCTTGCTTTTATGTGGCATGGTTTCCGTCACAGGCACCAATCGTTCTACAAGTCCGATTTGTTGAAGGGTATGCAGATAAGGAGAAATTTTTTGCGATGGATATTGAAGGTCATTTGAAATACTTGAGATTTTACGATTACCTCCGGCAATGGATTTGAGTATGGAAAAATAATTAATAGGTTCATTGATCTCCTCGGAAAGAATAAACCGCGCTTCCTGGTTGAGAAAATGATCAACATTCAGGTAAGTTTGCTGAATGAGGGTATCCCTGGATGACCGCTCTTTGAAAAAATCCAGATACTTCGGAACACCTCCTGTAAGCCCATATATCTCAGCAAGAAAAACCGGATTTGCATGAGGTATAAACTCCTGGAGTGATAAAAAATTGAGCGGTTGTATCTGGATTTGTCCTGTTCGCCTTCCATAGAGTGGAGAGTCATAGTTCAGTACTTCCGAAAGCATCATGCTGACGGATGAACCACACAGGATGAGCATGATGTTTTGATCCTTTAATTTTTCATCCCATATACGCTGCAAGATGGAAGGAAAAGCACGATCTGACCAAACAAGGTATTGAAATTCATCAATAATCAAAATTTTTTTGACATCCATACCGGTTGTTCCAAGATAATAGTCAAACAACTGGTCCCAGGTTGAAAGCCTGATATCCGGCCAGAAGGTGCTTCCTGACGAACGGTTTATAACCTCCCTGAAGAGGTTGATTGAAACTGTTTCAGAGGACTTATCGGCAAGAAAATAGACCACATTGGATTTGTCGCAGATAAACTCCTTGATAAGCGCTGTTTTGCCGAGTCGGCGCCGGCCATAGATAACGACAAATGTGGATCCTTCCCGGTCATATTCCTGACCCAGATATTCAAGTTCCCTCTGACGGTTAATGAATTTCACGGAACAAAGATAAGGAATATAATTTAGATTATAATAATTTGGATTATATTAAATCATTTTACTGCTTCCTATACCCTCTAAAACTTGCCTGATGAAATTTTCCTTTGCCATCAGGGTATATCTGAACTTCAATTATGCTTCCGGAATCGGCAGAGCCGGAAACAAGCTTGACCGTCTTAATACTTCCATCAGGCATGTATACATCTACCATATTGTTATCTTTAACGACTCCATCGAGATAAACACCGGATTTTATTGTTACTTTTCTGTGGATGGGTTTTATCTCTTCAACCTGTGGAATATCTGGCTCCTTCCCATTTTCAGTTGGATCATCCCTATGCTGATCTTTTGGAAAAGGGGTTAATGAAAGAAGTACAAATCCCATTGGGCCAAAATACCCAGAATTTGGCCAGTTGTCAAAAGCAATCCTGCGCGTTTTGTACTTGGGCTTTCCATTATTCCAGAATCCAGTTTTAGTATGATCCTGATATATCCAGTCGCCGGTCATGGCATGAAAACCTGAACCGGCTCCCATATGCAGCAGATAAAAACCTTCGGTTCGGGATCTCTTTTGTAACCTTTTAAATTCCATGATTATTCTGTCGGTCTGATCCCCTTTATATTGTGTATGCCAGGCCAATTCTCTCTCCAGATAATCTGAAGAACAACTATTTACTGCCGATAAAAAGCTATTGATAATATCATCTTTTAGAAGAAATTCCCTTGAATCAGCATTCATATCAGAAAGCTGTCTTCCAAAGATTTTGAGAACAGGTTGACCTATCCTGAGTTGAAAAGTAACTTCCGAATTCAAGTGAGGGGATTCAAACGAGGTATCAAACCCATTCGGAGTAAACCTGTCGGCATTTTGATTCCTGCGCTCTTTCCACCTGATCTTAAACTGTTCATTGGCGCCTCCGAGAGATGCAATTTTGCTGCGGAAGAGTCTGACATTAATGAACTGACTGTCGGAAACTTTTACAAAACGAAATGCACTTTCATCGAAATCTTTAATAAATTCTTTATCGGGGTTGTTTCTGCTTGTTCCTCCGCAAAGGTAATGTGCAACTGCGCTCCTCAACGCCCCTTTTATTGAACTGCCCGGAATATACGCTAATCCATCAGCCCCAGACTTAATGAATGCTTTAATATCTCCTGTTGATCCCCGCGGGCCATCAAAATCCGTAACAAACCGCATCCAATCTTTTTGTTTCTTTATCAGGTTGCCGAGAGCATTTTTGCTGCCCGATGCAAAAGCATCTGCAAGCTCATCAGGATCAAGGCCTCGCTCAGGATGGAATACCTCCTTTTCATTGATCCTCCAGTTTTCAAAATAGTCCAATCCTTCCTGCAAATGCTTCTCCTGTGCCCCTCCGATATGAATGGGGGATACTATTTTCAAGTATATGGTCGACTCAATATTAATCATTATTCAACAATTTTATTCTGGTTCGATTCAATTTCCTGTCATCTCTCTCAATACAGGTAATTTTTACCGGTAATGATCTTTTTATTCATATTTGAACAGGAATAGCAATAGTTCTTCCACACCGCCAAACGGGATGATCCGGTAATTGCAATCCTTCTGTATCATCGGGTTTGATATTGCAGTTAACCATTCCTGATATCTGGATACCAGGCTTTCCGGTATAAAACACGCTTCCTTCGGTGAACATGTAAACCGATTTTTTACGGATACCGTTATATCCTTCAGTTGTTAACCATCCACCCCTGTGAATCAAATCCCAGCGTGCCCTTTTCGCAGATGAACCATTTTCGGCTTCTATCAGTTTATTTACATCTTTTTCTTCGGTACACAGTAAGCCCAATGTAGTCACATATTGATCCGTTTCAGGTATTTTAAGATCTATATTTTCGCCCGGCAGAAGGGTAAATGTTCCCTGGCCGATGCTCCGGTCGGTTCCTATGCCTTCATATTGCAAAATATGCAGACCTTTTTCGAGCAAGGATGTATCGCCATCAACGATCAAGTAGAGACCCGATCCCTCTGAGAAGAGAATACGCTCCATGTAAAAGATGGTAGTTTCTCCTTCATCTTCGGCTTTACTTCTCGGAATTTTTGCCCGGGGCACGGTTTGTGTGAACATAATCGTGTGATCCTTAAGGTCGTATTCTGAAAGAAACTCCCCGGAAATCATGTTCTTTTCTTCATCGCCGATGCTCTTCTCCTGCCGGTTGATCACTGCCTCAAAATAGGGTTGATCGAGCCATTTCACCTTTTTCATCTTCTTTGCCAGACCTATGTTTTCGTCATCCTGATTAACTGAAATAAAAGGTCTTGGGAAGAAACAGATAAGTTGTCCTTCAACGACAGTGAAAGGAAAAAGGCTGCTGATGGTACATCCCAGGTCGCCCGATTGCTCAACCTTTTCCGGCAGGTTCCCGGTTCGGGCAAGCGCAGCGATCACGGCTGCGTATATTGTATCACTATGAATCATCCGGCCTGATGAGCCATAATCCAACCGGGCATCAGAAATATGCAGAGGGGCGGTGAAAGTAAGATTGAATGTTTTTAACGTCTGTTTCATAGAGCAATAATTTCTTCTTTCCAGGCAGACCCCGTTTCTCCGGGAAGATCGACTTTTACGTGGCCGTAGCCTCTGGAGCCACTTCCGCCAAGATAATCGTTATTTAATGCTTTAATACCTTTCAATAGAATCGATTTTACTTCGTGAGTCTTGTTATCATCAAAATCATTGACAATGAACACCAGACGAAAAGAAACTCCGGCAGGGATTCTCTCAATCTGTCTTGGATCTTCAGCTTTCCCTGTCACACGGTTAATTGAGTTTTCCCATTTTGCTTCTGTAAATGGCATATCCGTATTATCAGAATTATTCAGGATTTTTACAGATTCCTCCGTTAAATAAGCATCTCTTACGATAATCCTAGAAGAAAAACCATCATTAGCAAACCCGAAAGCATCGATTATTTTTTGACAATCCTGAGTTTTACTAGAATATTTTTGTTTCATTCCCCCTCCGACCTCCGAAATTCCTGCGATTTGTTCCAGAAGACACCTTATTTTTCCTTTTATGGAAGATCCAGGAATGTATGGTTGTTTGTTATCTTTTCTTCGAACAACCGGACTATCAATGCCCCCAATTTCAGCATTTTCTTTACTGTCACCGATATGAAGTCCAGATAATAACCTCATGGTCGTGACGATCTTGATTTTATTTACCAGTGTTGACATATTTTATAGATTATAAGGTTGTTACTATCATTTATACACCTCCAAAAAACTTATGGTAAGCAACGATTGATTCGACGAGTGAAACAAGATTCTTAAAAGTCGCCTTATTGTCAGGCTGAACAGCAGTCAATGCAGATGAAATTTCGTTATAAAAGGCACGTACTTTTGTCTTGTCTTTATCCCTGCCTACAGCATATGCTAATTTTGGTTTTAACATTGGAATTTGCGTTTTCAACTGATCAAAATCAGCTTCGATTTGGCGTAGTTTTCCAAAAAATTTTCGTAATTGGGATGTTGTGAGTTTACTGGTTCCATCTTTGTCAGAAGCCAAGTACTCTGCGAACTCTTTCGTCCAATTAATGGTTGAATCATCAATTTTATCGATAATCCATTGAGCATTTACATGATTTGTCCAGGCCATGATTCAAGTTTTTATTGTTGAAATTCCTTAATTTCCATTTCCGCCCAGCGTGCTGCAAGTGCGGCCAGGTCGTAATATCTTTCAGCAGAAAATGTTACCGGAGTTTTGGCAAAGGCTCCCTGGCCTGTAAAAAGGGCAGTTTCTAGTTTTATTATCAGATCCCTTGCGTTTCGATTTTCCTCTTTAATCCGGTCACGGTAGCGTTTCAGGTAATAGGCTGTATTCCACCGGTAACTCAGATCATGCTTCCCTTTCCTGTTCTCGTCCAGGATCAGTTTCCATTTCATCAATTGATGGAGCATTGCTTTGCTCATGGCTCCTTCCTCAATCAATTTTACCAGTTCTTCTTGTAAAGCCTTTACCTCTTCCCATTCATGCTGCCAGCTTATGGTTTGGCCGAAGAATGTAATGGCGTTTTTATCAAGTAATATATTGCCAATCCGCTTAAAATCCTTGGAAGCTTCCTCGGCCTCACCTGCATCATTCGCTGCAAGCCGGATGGGGTATTTCTCCCCGACAATGGCAATTCCGGCAGATATACTGATATCTTCCCTCCCTGTAAACTTCCGGAATTCTTCACGGATACCCTCAGCAAATTCAATTATTTTATCCCATCGACCAACGGCAAAAATATCATCGCCACCGGAATAGATAATGTTTACATAGTCTGCAAATGGTTCCCTGAGCTTGTTCAGATATCCCGAAAAGAAGAAATCGAGCATAAAGGATAGCGTAGCGTAGGTTGCAAAGCTTTTATACTCTTCGGGTATCCCTTTTTTGAAAAGTCCGCCCAGGGAATCAACGTCCATCCGGAGAATTCCAAGAAATGTCTTTTTTTGTTCTTTTTCCGGTTTTTCAGCCTGATCATGATCAATCCAGCAGAGTTCTTCAAATGTTTTATCAACTTTTTCCTTTCCCTTAAATTTATAGGCTTGCTGGTTGCCTCCATAAAACAGAAATCCATAACTGCATTTATTCCCTTTTAATTGCGAGATCATAGAAAAATTGGTTTCATTGATCCTTCTGACGCGGGCTACATCGGCCGAGGTGATCTTTCTAAAATCAGCATCATTGAGTGTTAACTGCTTCTGATCAAAAAGATAATGATTGATTCCTGTTCCAGGAAACGGGACACATACACTACGGCCTCTTAAAAACATGTTCCCTTTTTCATCCTCTTTCAGATAGGTAAGAATATAATCTGCATCCTTTAGCGCCTGGCCAATCTCCTTTTGTTGTCTCACAGCTTCTGTCACATAAACGGCCTCATCGGCGGTATCACGTTCATCAATCTTTTCAAGTTCCTTCCCTTTTTGTCCGGCAACCCCGGTTACTGCACACAAGGTGTAGTTGTTTCCCCAATTGCCATCCGGTTCAAAAATTTTCCTGCCATCAGTACGCTTGATGATACTTTCAAATTTTCTGAACTTATTCTCTGATACTGATTCCAGCACCTTCCCCCACAAATCACTGAGCGACCCGGTTTCACCGCTGGGAAAAACAATTCTTTTAGATTTTTCATAATTTCTACCTGTATTATATGAAAAGGGAGTCAGTCCAAGGCAAACAGATAAGCGTCCATGATGTTCATTCCAGAGTAGCGTTTCAAAATCCATTTTGATTTCATTCAACTTATTGTGAACATCTTCAAGGTTAGGCAATAACATAAAAAGCTTTCCGCCACTGTTGTAGATAACATTTCCCCACATGGAATCACATCCTAAAATTGTTTTCTGGATGATGCTCTCGATCAGCAATTGCAGGTAGAATGATCTTCCCTTTAAGCTAACCGCAGCTTTTTGTCCGGAAATATTATATATAAACTTCTGGATGCCAGACAGGTCCCAACAAACCAGTAAAAAAGGATAAATATCCGGAATAATCTCCGGGTAATCTCCCGGATTATTCCACTTTATGGTATTTTCGAAACCGTAATGTTTCTGGTAATCGAAGAGGCATTGAGCAACTGCTGCAGTAGTTTTCAGGTGTTCAAACAGGCTTACATTGGCCATGTCGTTTGTAGAAGCCGGAATACACCAGGTAAAACGCTTCATAAGAAAAAGCATGGATTCACTAAAACCGGTTACGGAATCCTGCGGCAGATCCTTTAGTTCTTTTACGAATTGACTCCAAAGAGGTTTATATCCAGTTGTATTTCCACTTTTACCTAATCCCTGTATTTTTTCATTATCAAAATCATTGGGAAAGATAGAACCATCCAGGCAATTCAAAGGAATCAGCGGATATGCCTTTACATTTTCTGCAAATTCACTGTGATCAGTTTTAACGTCATTGAATATTGAAAACAAGGGAACTTTTTTATACTTGAACTTGCCGTAATTAAACCTTTCTTGTCCAGGTAAACCTTCTGGTTTCTCACTATTTGATTCTCCACGCTCCATTCCACTGCTGATCCAGTCGGCTAACTGAATGATAGATTGAAGCCGGGTTTGTGGTTTATGATGAAAAATGGCAAAATTGATCAGGTTATCAACACCTGCATTATCAAAAGGATTTATCCGGAAAACCTCCTTACTTTCTTCCCTGACTGTGTCAAATAAGTTCTTTCCCTCAGCATTTTGCGCTTCCTGAAAAAACAGGTATGCCCATAATGCATGCTGATAACCCCAGTTGTTGCTTTCCTCATTGAAAGGACATACGAGCTCTGCCATTCTTGAAAGATGCTCGTCTTTTTCAACGATAGTTCTGATCAAACGATCATCCGCCCGCTGATAAAACTTCCCGATATCATGCAGCAATGCTGCCAGGTAAATTTCGTTACGTTTCTGGTCCATTATTCTGTTGTATTCTTTTTTTGTTTTACAATCCCATACCCCTTGCTCACAGCCTTGCCCAATCCAACATAATTCGGCAAAAAGACATTGGTTGAGAAGGAGACGTTGAAGCCGATCATATCATTTGACTTGAGTTTCACGGTGCGCGGTTCCTTAAAATCAAGGATCTTCAAATCAATCTGCTTGTCAACAGTCCATTCAACCCCTTTTGCAAAGGCAAGAATATTGCCTGTTAACGTCTTTTCAAGTAAATGAATCCGGTCCGACAGGGCCGCAAAGGCATTGTATTTCCCGAGGTTTTCCTGGTTCAGGGCAATCCAATTAGATATCGTATAGTCAAATTGTCGGTTCCAGACCTGCAAGGTAAACTGATTCAGTTCCAGCTTGGCGATCTTCATATCCAACTCCCGGCCGTTCAAGGTGATATTCCAGTTCCGTTTTTCAAAGTACTTATGAATTTCTTCGACACCAAGATCAATGCAAATAAGGGAGGGTTGTTTTTTTATGCATTTGTACTGAATCAAGGGATACTTGTATAAAAATGTACTGTCGGATAAGTGGTTATGAAATGCTACATTGTCACGTCCAACCTTCTCAATAACAGCGCTCCTGAAAGCCGGAACCTCTGAATTCCTGATTTCAGTGTCAAACGAGACCCGTAACATCCTGATCTTTTTCACACCTTTTCTCCTAAATTACTAATATTGACCTATCAAAGATAACATAGATTTGTTACAAATCAAAAAAATATTCCAAAATTACATTTCTGATATTGTGCTTGTTATATAGCTCCCATAACAAATTTACTTTTTGGTCATGATTCATTTCTTATTATCCACACAAAGTTAGATGTGCAGGTTGCAATCTTATTGCAAGGATGGTGAATCTTTTTTCGTGGAAAAGCTAAGATGAACTTTACCATTTAAATTCTTCGTCTTCAATTATTAATTCTTTATCGAACATCCAATATCCCCAATTCCTTACTCCTCCGCCCCTTCCCAACCCATTAACTAGAAATTACTTAGATTCCTTCCTCTCTTCTAGTTAATTTATACTAGGCTTTTTTACTTCAAAATAGGTAAAACGCTCTATTGCATCAGAACATTTTACCTTATATGTTTGCAGTCCGGCTCTTTTGAAAATGTAGCGAGCCTGTCGATTGCCAATACGAAGTATTGAAACTTGCTCTCCGAGAGCACAAGATTGATTGATATGGTTAAACGCTGCCTCTACTGCGAGCATTACTTCCGCTTCCTCATCCCTCGGAAAGTCCGGAATCTCGTCCTGATCTTCATCTCCCTTATCTCTCTCTACTTCACTGGTTTCATTAAGTTTTAAGCACTGGCTTGCTATTCCAGCATCGCGGGTCGAAACAATCTGCTTACCAGGTATCCTTTCAGCATTAACTCATAGAAACGTCGTACAACCTTGATTTATCAAGGCTCAGCTAGAAAAATTAAAACCCCATCAACATGCATCTTGATAACTACAACTTCTCCCCCAAACTGGCCGATATCTTCGGCCCGGTCGAAAAACACGCGACTGTAACAATCAATTATAAAGCTTTCCCCTGTGAGATCGACGACGACTATGTGGTCGATTTCCGGGTGCAATCGGTCAACGGGTGCAACTCTCTGAAGAAGTTTCATGAGTTGTCTTCCGATATCTTGACTCTTTT
>JADHVS010000071.1 GCA_016783865.1 Bacteroidales bacterium | reverse complement strand
CCAAAACTGTTCGAGGTAAAAATCTTATCGGAATTCTAGGAGATGGATCATCCTGAACTTGTCTGCCTGCCGGTCAGGCATTTCAGGAATGTCCACCAGGCCATCCCGGACCTGGTTCGGGATCTGGTTCATAAGATGCTGAAACCCAGATATGCATCAGGGCAGGCAAGTCCGGCATGACGAAAATTAACTCACCTTCAAACCAGAAATCACCTTTATACTCAGTGGAATGATATTGAACTCCAGCGGAGTATGTCCCAGAGTTTCGCCATCCGTTTCCAGGTGAATGACAGTATCGGAATCGATCGTGATCGATTTTCCGGAATAGGTTTCCACTTTCGGATGATGGTGAATGGTGCCATTGTATAAACGCCGGAGGCTCAAAATCACATTGGATTTGCTAAGCTTTTTTATCACGGTCAGATCAAAGAGGCCATCATCAGCAATGGCGGTAGGGACCTGCATCATCCCGCCCCCGCTATATTTACCAATGCCAATATTCATGCTGAATATCTCGTTCCGGAAATCCTTCCCGTCAATATTGATAATGGCATTTACAAAACGGTAATTCAACAGGCATGAAAAAATATTAAGGAAGTAGAGAAAAGTGCCTCCCCTGCCTTTTTCTTTCATCCGGTTGGTTTTCCTGGTTACCAGTGCATCGAATCCCAATCCGGCAATATTTACAAAATAGCGGTCCTCTTTCGCCTTTCCATTCCCATTCCTGTAAGAGACAATACCGGCATCCTGAATGAAAGTGTTGCAATTCATGATGGTCTCTATCGCCGCCTCATAGCCGATTGGGATGTTAAGCATCCTGCCCCAATCATTCCCGGTGCCTACCGTAATCATTCCAAACATAATAGATGTAGTAGGATATTTCGACTGTAAAAACAGGCCATTGATCACCTCGTTCATGGTGCCGTCACCACCAATAACTATGATCTTCTTAATACCCTGTTCGATATAATCCCTGGCGATTTCAATGGCATGGCCGGGTCGTTCTGTGAAGATTTCAAAAAAATTAAAACTATTTTTAGTAAGAAGGGACTGTATCTCAGGCCAATCCTTAAATCCTTTTTTTCTTCCGGCATTGGGATTAACAATCACCAGCCAGTCAAATCCATTTATCTTTTTCATGATCCCATAAATGAACAAATATAGGGATTGTTAATAAGGTGTTCAAAAAAGCGAGTTAAATGTTTACAATATAATTTTGGTATCAAAAATAGATTGGATCAATAGTTTGTAAATTTGAAGCCCAAATTAAACATTCCGAAAATACTTATCAAATGGGGAAAGTTATTGCTATTGCAAACCAAAAGGGAGGGGTAGGAAAAACAACGACAGCTATCAATTTAGCTGCCAGTCTGGCTGTGCTGGAGAAGAATATCTTAATTGTTGATGCAGATCCCCAGGCCAATGCTACTTCAGGGATTGGTTTTGATACGAAAAACATAAAAACCACCATTTATGATTGCATGATCGATGATGCCGATCCTAATAAGATCATACTTAACTCTGAGATTGAAAGACTCGACCTTTTACCATCCAGCATTGACCTGGTTGGGGCAGAAATTGAAATAATCAACCTGCCCAACCGTGAGAAAATGCTGAAAAAAGTGGTGGAACAGGTCCGTGATAATTACGATTTTTTACTTATCGACTGTTCCCCGTCACTGGGATTGATCACTGTAAATGCCCTGTCCGCTGCCGACTCTGTAATAATCCCCGTACAATGTGAATATTTTGCACTCGAAGGATTGGGCAAGTTGCTGAATACCATACGTATCATACAAACCAGGTTAAACACAAAACTGGTGATTGAAGGATTTCTTTTAACCATGTATGATGCGAGATTGAGGTTATCGAACCAGGTGGTTGATGAGGTCAGAAAACACTTCCAGCAAATTGTTTTTGATACCATTATCCAACGGAATATTAAGCTTGGAGAAGCACCCAGCTATGGTAAACCTGCCATCCTGTATGATGCCGACAGCAAAGGAGCAATCAATTATCTCAACCTGGCCCGGGAGCTGCTGCAAAAGAATGATAAGACGAAAATTAAGAATGTTGAGAAGATACTGGAATAAAACACTATCAAATGGCTAAAAAAGATGCTTTGGGAAAAGGATTGGGTGCGTTGATTGAAGGCGCCAATGATGACAGACGTCATGGAGCCTCCATAAATGAGATAGATATTGACAAAATTGAGGTCAATCCCTTTCAACCCAGGAAAAATTTTGATGAGGAGACACTGCTTGAACTCACTGCTTCCATCAAGGAGATAGGGATTATTCAACCCATAACGGTAAGGCTGATCAATGGCGACCGATACCAGCTGATCACAGGAGAGCGGAGGTTCAAGGCCGCCGTGCAGGCCGGATTGGACAGGATCCCGGCCTATATCCGCCAGGCTAACGACCAGAACATGCTGGAGATGTCCCTGGTGGAGAACATCCAGAGGGAGGACCTGGATTCCATCGAAGTAGCTATCAGTTATCAGCGATTGATCGAAGAGTGTAATCTTACCCAGGAAAACCTGAGTGACCGGGTGGGAAAAAAAAGATCAACAATAGCCAACTACCTGCGCCTATTAAAACTTCCGGCAGAAATCCAGCTGGGTATCCGCGACCGGCTGATCTCTATGGGTCATGCCCGTACCATCGTCAATATTCCCGATCCCAATCTGCAGCTCGAAGTATATGAAAATATCATTAAAGAAGATCTTTCTGTGAGGAAAGTGGAAGACCTGGTCAGGAAATTGGGCAGAGCCGGTGCGAAAACTGATAAAACTGCAAAAGTAAAGCCGGGAGATATGCCCTATGATGCCCTCCGGAACCAGCTTTCCGGCGTTTTCAAAGCGGATGTGGAATTTAAACGCAACAATAAGGGGATTGGGAAGATCGTTATACCATTTAAAACCGATGCCGACCTTGAAAGAATAATTGCAATTCTTGATAAATTAAAGGTCTGAACCGTTATTAGAAATTATAACGAATTGATCAGGATCCGAACCTTCATTCATACCTGCTTTCTTATATTGATTTGCCTGCCCCTTCAAAGCCAGGAGTCAGATTCTTTAAATACTTATCGCGACACTGTTATTGTCACAGGCGACATTGATGAGGTCGACAGTTTATTTCTTCTTTCCCACTCACCAGGTAAAGCAGGAATGTATTCTGCAGTATTTCCCGGGCTGGGGCAGATCTATAACAGGAAATACTGGAAGGTGCCCATTGTGTACGCCGGTTTTGGTGGATTAGTCTATGGGATCATCTATAATGGGGATAACTATCGTATAAACAGGGATCTGTATAAATATATGAGGGATAACCAGTTGAGTCAATGGGAAGGGGTTACCATCAAACAGGCTGAAGTGTACAAAGATTTCCATAAAAGATACCGCGATCTGTTTATTATCGTATCCGCCGGATTCTATGGTTTGCAGATCGTTGATGCCATCGTCGATGCCCACCTTATCGACTACGATGTGACCAATGATCTTACTTTTACTGTCGATCCGGCCTTCCTGCAATCACCGGCCGGTATCCAATCATTTGGGCTCAGGTGTTGCCTAAGTTTTTAGATTTCCTTTAATTTGTCTCCTCTAAACACGTTATGACCATGTATAGATTGTTGATCGGGATATTGACTATTGTTTGTTGTGCATCAAATATTGATGCAACAGAATGGATGGAGGATTCAGTGAAAATTACTTTTAAGGACTCCCTGGCGGCCTCAGCAGCAGAAAATGAAATCCAGGAATTTGGATTTCTCAGTAACCTGGATAGCCTGCTTCACCTGTGGTATGTGGAAAATTCTGTTTCCTATTATGATGATTGGGATCAGGCTGCTCCTGACTCGGTAATACCGGTATTCTCCGATTCGGTCTACATCGAAAGGCTCGACCGGATACCAGCCATCCTGGATTTATCCTATAATGAAAAGGTCAGGAAATATATCGAGGTATATGCCAATAAACGGCGTAAGCAAATGGGCGTATTACTGGGTTTATCAGAGTACTATTTCCCGATATTCGAAGAGGTATTTTCATACTACGATATTCCCCTTGAACTGAAATACTGTTCCATCATCGAATCGGCCCTCAATCCCCGGGCTGTCTCCAGGGTAGGCGCGACCGGGATGTGGCAATTCATGTATGGTACAGGCAGGAAATATGACCTGACCATCAATTCCCTGGTGGATGAACGGCGTGATCCGGTAAAATCAACCGATGCGGCTGCCCGTTTCATGAAGGACCTGTATGATATTTATGGCGACTGGATACTGGTGATTGCAGCTTATAATTGCGGTCCCGGCAATGTAAACAAAGCCATTCAGCGTTCGGGCGGGAAAACCAACTACTGGGATATATATAACTACCTTCCAAGGGAAACAAGGGGCCATGTACCAGCCTACATTGCAGCTACTTATGTGATGAATTACTATCAGGATCACAACCTGGTGCCTGCCGAAATTGACCTGTCCCTCGCAGTAGATACCATTATCATTACAGATGAATTACACCTGGAACAGGTATCAAGAGTACTAAACCTGCCTATTCATATGTTGCGGGATATGAATCCGCAATACAGGTACGATATCATTCCCGGAAAGGAAAAACCATATGCACTGAGGTTGCCTGTAGAATCATCAATGTTTTTTATTGAGTTGCAGGATTCGATCTTTGCCTATAACGATTCGGTTTATTTCAACAAGGATATCAAGACCAAGAGTCCGTCTTACTATGCTTCATCCACTTATTTGCCGGAACCTCCCTCGAAAAACATGTCGAAACTGTTCTATAGTGTAAAGTCTGGCGATAACCTGGGATTTATTGCAAGCTGGTATCATGTGAGGCTCTCCGACCTGCAATACTGGAATAACATTTATGGCACTATGATAAGAAGCGGGCAGAAACTTGTGGTTTATGTCCCGAAAGATAAGGTCCCGGAATATGCAAAAATAAACGATATGTCATTTGAAGATAAGCAAAGGTCGGTGGGTAAAACCGTGGCTTCATCTCCAAACACAAAAGAGTCGGAACCTGTTGATGCAAGTGGTGAATTTATCTACTACACAGTCAGGTCGGGAGATACTTTGTGGGACATAGCGAAAATGTACGACGGTGTTTCTGACATTGAGATAATGCGTGTTAATAATATTTCAGAGGCAGGAAAGATCAAGCCGGGACAGGTGTTAAAGATTCCTGTAAAACGTCCATCATAATATTTTCATTAATATCACAAAAGGGCATGAAAATATTATCATGGTAAATTACACGAGTCCGATGAGATAATTAAACATTTTCCTCGTGAAAGGATAATTCTTTATGAGACCAGGAAATGTCTTATTGTTTTTGATCTCTGTTTTGACCATTCTTTTTTTTGTTTCCCTCTTTTTCCCCAAAGATGGTATCAAAATAAATGATGAGGTTACCCTCCATTTTCTAACCACTGATGAATTGTTTGCCATTGATACCTTTGAGTATGCCGATATTTCAGGAATTATTAGCCAGAGCAACGCCATTAACGATTCGGTATTGATGGCCGAATTGAGTTTCGAGCAGGAGACAGAAGAGGTTTTTGATACTGTGCGGGCCAATGCCGACAGCCTCAGGGCTACGGTGCATCCTATCGAATATGGTCCGAACGACAGTACAACCCTTTATCCTTTCTTCAGACAACTTCGCAGGCTGGGTTCTTCAGGGGACCTGATCAGGGTACTGCATTATGGGGATTCGCAGATAGAAGGAGACCGCATGACCTCGTATATCCGTTTTAAGTTACAACAGCAATTCGGGGGAAATGGTGTGGGCCTGCAACCTGCCGTATCATTATATGGCTACCAGATTTCTCTGAAACATACGGCTTCAGATAACTGGCTCCGCTATACCGCCTTTGGGAATGTCGATACAACACTGGAACACAATAAATACGGGGCGCTTGCCTGTTTTGCCAGGTACTGCCCATACCCGAATGATTCTGTGCCCGCAGATACCTCTATCAAAGAAGCCTGGATTACGCTGCAGGAGTCAAAACGAACATACAACATCACCCGCACTTTTAAACAATGCAGGATCTTATTTGGCGATAATCCCGAACCGGTACTGTATCAGCTTAAGGCGGATGGGGAATTGATCGATGCAGACTTCCTGCCCGTTGGGGATGGGTTGCATATTAAATCGTGGCACTTTGATGAGTCGCCGGAAGAGCTCACTTTTATTTTTAAAGGAACGGGAAGCCCCGATTTTTACGGTATCGCCCTCGATGGGGACAGGGGTGTGGCAGTTGACAACATCCCGATGAGGGGCAGTGCAGGACTGGTCTTTACAAGGATGGACGCAAACCTGCTGGCCCAATTGTACGACACGCTGAATGTGAAGATGCTGATCCTGCAGTTTGGCGGTAATGTCGTCCCGTATATAGCTGATAATTACAATTATTACGAGCAATGGTTCTATGGCCAGCTGAAATATTTGAAAAAACTGTTTCCTGATATACCCATACTGGTCATCGGTGTGCATGATATGTCGATCAAGGAGAAGAACCGTTTTGTGACCTATCCCAACCTTGAGAAGATAAGGGATGCATTGAAGAATGCCACTTTCAAAGCCGGAGGTGCCTATTGGGATATGTATGAAGCGATGGGGGGACAGAACTCAATGCCAAGCTGGGTATATGCCCAGCCTGCCCTGGCCGGATCCGATTTTGTGCATTTCAACCAAAAAGGTGCCAGGGTCATCGCGGAGATGTTTTATAATGCCTTATATTACGAGTACGAGAAATACCTGGGCAGATGAAGCGAGTTGGTCTATTATTTCAGATGTGGTTTTTTGCTGTTTGCGTTTTTGCTCAGCCTTACGAATATCCTTACCAGATTGACCAGTACGACTTCATCCATTATGACCTGAATAAGTTTGCCTTTTTTGATGACAGCTCCCATTTTACTGAATTATTTAGTAAATATGACCAGCTGGTCAGCAAGGGAGAAGGTAAGTTGAAAATTGTCCATATTGGCGGATCGCACTTACAGGCAGATATCTATTCCGACAGGATTCGCAAAAGGCTTCAGACCTTCCAGCCGGGAAGCAATGGAGGACGGGGATTCGTTTTTCCATATACCATTGCCAAAACCAATAATCCCACCAGTTATAAGATAAAATATTCCGGGAGATGGGTGAGTTGTACAAATGTCGAGAAAAATAAGACATGTACGCTTGGTTTATCGGGGATATCGGTAACCACTATTGATACAAATGCCTATATTTCATTGAGCCTTGAACCCGGAGAGGTATATTATGATTTTAACAGGGTCAGGATATTCCACCAGCAGGACAGCACGGCTTTCGACCTGGTGATTTCGGCAGAAAGCCCGGTACTGGAGATGCATAAAGATTGCACCAGGGGAATAACAGAAGTGGTATTTGAGGATTATATCGATCGACTGACTCTGTCTTTTCAAAAAACTGATTCCCTTCAGAATGCTTTTATGCTTTACGGTTTGAGCCTGGAGACTGATGATCCGGGGGTGGTTTACAATTCAATTGGTGTAAACGGGGCTAAATTACCCTCTTATCTGCGATGCCAGCTTTTTGAGGAGCATCTGGCGGCTCTGGATCCCGACCTGGTTGTATTATCTATCGGGACCAATGATGCGTATACCCGGTATTTTCAGCCGGAGACCTATCGGGCCAACTATGACAGTCTGATTGGAAGGATTATCACTGCTGTACCCGATGCAGCCATCCTGATAACAGTTCCAAACGACAGCTATCTTTACAAGAGGTACATTAACCCTAATACCGGGGAGGTAAGGGAAGTGATCAACAGGCTTGCCGTACAATACAATTGTGGCGTATGGGATTTTTACACCGTTATGGGGGGATTAAATTCGATCATTGTCTGGCAAAGATTTGGACTGGCCAAGCGCGACAGGATCCATTTCACCAGGAAGGGGTATGAGTTGATGGGTGACCTGTTCTTTAATGCCTTTCTTCAATCATACGATAATTACCTGGATACCGGTGAACAGTGAGCGGTGAGCAGTGAGCAGCGGGTATGGGCATGGGGATTGAGCATGATGTCAATTGCCGTTGGTTTTAAGCCAGCGGGCGGACAGGCAGCCGACGGATTACAGGTAGAATAATAAATTCTGCCCAGTAGCATTAGAATAATGGATTTCTTCAAAAATATATTTCTATACAACCAGGACGCACCCCTGCTTTTTACCCGGTTTTATTTCTGGGGCTTCCTGGCTGTTTCCCTGGCAATCTATTCCGTATTGTACCGGCACAGGGCGATGAGAAATGGCTACCTGTTCCTGATCAGCCTGTTTTTCTATTACAAGACGAGTGGATTCTTCTTCTTCCTGCTGGTCTTTTCCACCATTGTCAACTATTTTTTTGGACTGAAAATATACAATGCCAAAAACAAAGCCTGGAAAAGGGCATTTGTGGCCATCAGCGTTACAGTAAACCTGGGCGTGTTGTCATACTTTAAATATGCCTATTTCTTTACCGGTACTTTTAACCAGGTTTTCGGTACGGATGCCGAGGTTGTGAACTTTCTTGCCCTTTGGGCCAATAATATTTCGGGATCCCATTTTGACATTTCCCGTATTTTACTTCCCGTCGGGATCTCCTTTTTCACTTTTCAAACCCTCAGCTATATTTTGGATGTATTCAGGGGCAAGTGCCAGCCGGTAAGAAATGTCATCGATTTTGGATTTTATGTTTCCTTTTTTCCACAGTTGGTGGCAGGTCCCATTGTGCGCGCTTCGGAATTTGTCCCGCAGTTATATGCGAAATATTCGCTTACCCGGGAGGAATTCGGATTTGCCCTGTACATGATCATGAAAGGGCTGTTTAAGAAGATGGTGCTGGGCGATTACCTGGCAGTGAATTTCATCGACAGGGTTTTTGATAATCCTGTCCTGCATGGGGGCTTTGAGAACCTGATGGCCCTGTATGGTTATTCATTGCAGGTGTATTGCGACTTCAGCGGGTATACCGATATTGCCATCGGGGTGGCCCTGCTTATGGGATTTAGATTGCCCAGGAATTTCAATTCTCCTTACAAAGCAGAGAATGTAGGTGATTTCTGGCGGCGATGGCACATATCACTTTCTTCATGGTTAAAGGATTACCTGTATATCCCGATCGGCGGTAACAGAAAGGGTAAGTGGCGGACCAACATTAACCTGATGATCACGATGCTGCTGGGAGGTTTGTGGCACGGGGCCAACATGAAGTTTATCATCTGGGGCGGGCTGAACGGTGTAGGTCTGATCATTTATAAGCTGTGGAAGAAGATAAGCCCCTACGAGAACAAGAAGAATATTTTCGTTCACATCTGGAAGATCTTCATCACCTTTAATTTTATCACCTTTACCCGGATCTGGTTCAGGGCGGATGATATGGACAGGGTCAATGCCATGTTGTTTCAGCTGACGCATAACCTGGATTTCAGAATTGCACCACAGGTGTTGTGGAGCTACAAGCTGGTTTTTCTGATCATGCTGTTCGGATTTGTGACCCACTGGTGGCCATCTAAATGGAAAGACAAATACATGAACTGGTTTATCCGGATCCCGCATTGGGCCAAAGTGATCATCGTTGCGGTCCTGGTATTCCTGATCTACCAGTCCCAGACCGCAGACCTGCAGCCATTCATTTATTTCCAGTTTTAGCAGGGGTGTAGCATTATATTGTTTTCAAAGATAAGAGCTCATTCAAGGTTCATTATTTCTGGCTATTCAGGATTTAATATGCAAGTTCTACAAACTTTTAGTATCTTTGATAAGATCTTAAAAATCAATGATACAAAGGGTTTACATCGATACATCAGTAATTGGAGGCTGCTTTGATCCTGAATTTGAAGAATGGTCGAATAAATTGTTTGATGATTTTATGGCAGGCAGAAGAATAGCCGTAATCTCTGACATTACATTAGATGAATTAGAAGATGCTCCTGAGAGAGTTAGAGAGAATTTTAATACAATACCCGATAAGTCACTGGAGATCTTAACCTCGGATACAGAATCAAGAGAATTAGCTGAAAAATACTTATTAGAGAATGTAGTTACTGCCAGGTTTTTTGAAGATGCTTTACATATCGCCATATCCACTTTGCATCAGGTAAATGTTGTTGCAAGCTGGAACTTCAAGCACATAGTAAATCTTGATAAAATCAGACAATATAATTCCGTCAATCTTAAATACGGATACTCAATGATTGAAATTCGCACACCAAGAGAGATATTAAAATTTGATGATGATGAAAACGGATAAAGATTTCGATGCGGTAAAAATGATGCGTGAAATTCGAGATAAGCATCATAAAGAATATAGCAAAAATCCTCAATTGAGAGAAGAGAGGTTAGCTGCAATTCGTAAAAAGTATGCAGCTAAGATTAAAAATCAGGAGACTGCAAATAATTAATAATCTTCTATAAAATTTGAAGGGCATATTCATTAATTAAGTTCTTTGAATCCTGCGAGCGCATTGGCTTCGCCGAACTCAGAAACTCGTTTCCCCGTAGCTTGCTGCGGGGAGAGTCAATCCTGCGAGCGCATTCCCCCCCGAGTACTCGGGGGGCGTGGAGCTTCAATTTACATACGTAAGTAGGTATGATTTCGGGGCTCGATTCTATAATGGTAGTATAGAATAGATAGTGTATGATAAATACCGGGTGCTGAGCCATTTTCCTTTTTGCTATCTCCGGATCACCACCTCAAATGCTTAACCGATTGTCCCTTGTCACGCAGCACTCTCAGGGATTCGATACCGATTTTCAGGTGTATATCGACAAACTGTTCCGTCACAGTCCGGTCACTTTTTATCGTTTTTATACCCGAAGAGATCATTGGCTGGTCTGACACAAGCAGTAATGCCCCGGTCGGGATCTTATTGGCAAAACCAACCGTAAAAATAGTAGCGGTCTCCATGTCAATAGCCATAGAACGTGTTTGCCGCAAATACTTCTTGAAGTCTTTATCATGTTCCCATACCCTTCTGTTGGTTGTAAAGACAGTTCCCGACCAGTAATCCCGTTTGAAATCACGTATGGTTGATGAGACTGCCCTCTGCAGGCTGAAAGCCGGCAGGGCCGGTACCTCCGGAGGAAGGTAGTCATTGGAAGTACCTTCGGCACGTATAGCGGCAATAGGAAGGATCAGGTCGCCGACCTGGTTTTTCTTTTTCAATCCCCCGCATTTACCTAGGAACAATACTGCTTTAGGTTGAATGGCACTAAGCAGATCCATGACTGTTGCGGCATTGGCACTGCCCATGCCAAAGTTAATCACAGTAATACCATCATGAGTGACGCATGGCATTGGATTAGAGGCGCCGATAACGGATACCTGGTTCATTTTGGCAAATAAATCCAGGTAATTATCAAAATTGGTCAATAATATATACTCTCCGAAACGCTCCAGCTCCTCACCGGTATATCGTTGAAGCCAGTTCTTTACTATATCTTCTTTTGATTTCATGTTGTAAATATGTCATGCTGAATTTATTTCAGCATCTGGCAGATCCCGAACCAAGTTCGGGATGACCAACCGACAAAAACTTTATTTCGAAATAGGCTGTGCAAATGCGATGACATCCTTGTCCGTTATATCTTTATCACACAGTATGATCAACCGCTCAAGCACATTCCTGAACTCTCTGATGTTTCCTGTCCAGGTGATCTTCTTGAGTTCATCTAATGCTCCGGTTGTGATCTTTTTCTTTGCCATACCGTATTCTTCACAGATTAATTCATTGAAGTATTCGGCCAGGGCGGGAATATCATCATTTCTCTCTTTCAGCGGGGGAACATTGATCAGGATCACACTCAGCCTGTGATAGAGGTCCTCGCGGAAATTATTTTTTTTGATCTCTTCCTTCAGGTCCTTGTTGGTGGCTGCAATTATGCGGACATCCACATCGACGAACTTATCACTGCCGACAGGGGAGATCCGGTTCTCCTGGAGGGCCCTCAGGACCTTGGATTGTGCCGACAGGCTCATGTCGCCGATCTCATCCAGGAAAAGGGTGCCTCCGATGGCCTGTTCAAATTTCCCCTTGCGTTCCTTATGAGCCGATGTGAATGCTCCTTTTTCGTGTCCAAATAGCTCACTTTCAATGAGTTCTGACGGGATGGCGGCACAGTTGACTTCAATAAACGGATGATCGGCCCTTTCGCTTTTTTCATGCAGCCAGCGTGCTACGAGCTCTTTACCTGTTCCGTTTTGTCCTGTGATCAGCACGCGGGCATCGGTACCTGCCACACGATCGATCATCTCCTTAACCTGCAACATGGATTTAGATTCTCCCACCATGTCGTACACCTTGCTCACCTTACGTTTAAGTACTTTGGTCTCGGTTATGAGGGTGGATTTGTCCAATGCATTGCGGATGGTGATCAGCAGCCTGTTCAGATCCGGTGGCTTTTCAACAAAGTCAAAGGCGCCTTTTTTAATGGCATCTACGGCAGTATCGATCGTTCCGTGACCGGAGATCATGATAACCGGGAGATCGGCTTTGATCTGCAGGATCTTTTCAAGCACTTCAATGCCATCCATTTCAGGCATTTTAATATCGCACAGCACGACATCGTAAGGATTTTTCGGGATCAGCTCCAATCCTTCCGCACCATCGGGTGCAACATCGACTTCAAATCCCTCATGCTCGAGAATATCTTTCAGCGTACTGCGAATACTCTTTTCGTCATCAATTACCAATATCTTGTCCATAATAGTTAGATTTTCTTAATCCACACCCTATCCCCAACTCCCACACCCCCGGTTCACGGTTCACGGTTCACGATTCACGATTCACGATTCACGCCTTATACCTGATCCACTTCCAGATTTCCTTATAGCTCACCTTCTTTCCATACATCAATATCCCTGTCCGGTAAATTTTTCCGGCCAGCCAGACCATTCCTATGAAGGAACCGATCAGTATGGCGCCCGACAGCAGAACTTCGTGAATGGGAACACCAAATGGTATTCTGGCCATCATGATGATGGGAGAGGTGAAAGGTATAATAGAGAACCAGAAGGCAACAGGACTTTCCGGCGTATTGATTATGCTGAACAGGATAACTATTGACAGGATCAGCGGAAGCAGGACGGGAAAAACAAATTGTTGTGTCTCTGTTTCCTCATTCACAGCAGCCCCTATGGCGGCAAACATGGCTGCGTAGAGGAGAAAGCCTCCAAGGAAATAAAACAGGAAGGACCCCAGCATCACTGCAAAATTGATGTTCTTAAGTGTGGATAGGGCAGTTTTTAATTCTTCCATTTCCTGGCTTCCGGAAGGGGCATCCTGAACCGGTTGTGACGTCATCACATCCTGTACCGCCACCTGCTCTGTGGGTGACAGATTTAATTCAGGGAAGAAGATCGCCTGTGCGATTGTAACCAGGATAAATGTGGAGATGGTCCACACCCCGATCTGAGTCAGTCCAACCAGGGCGATCCCGATGATCTTTCCCATCATCAACTGAAACGGCTTGAGCGAGGAGATAATGATCTCCACGATCCGGTTGGTTTTTTCCTCCACCACGCCTCGCATCACCTGGGTTCCCAGCAAAATCAGGAAAAGGTACATCAGAAATCCGCTGATGTAACCTATTGCCATTGAAATGCCTGTACTGCTCTCTTTCTCTTCACCGCTTTCTGATAATTTTATTGTCCTGACATTCACGCTTGTTTTTACCGACTTTAAAATCGAGTCGAGATTTTCAATGTTATAAGTTTTCAGCTTTTCATCCCGGATGAAGTTTTCAAGCGCATTGCTTATGTGCTCCTTGGTACCGAAGTTAGGCTGTTTCCTGGAATAGAGAACAACGGAATTGGGATCATAGGTAACGATTGGAGCAATATACAAGATCCCATAATATCCCAATTGATCAAAATTGTTTTTCAGGTCTGATATGCGAACATTATCCAGATATTCAAATTGCAGGTACTCGGTATCCGGTATGACATTTGTAAAAACATTTGAACTGTCAATGACCGCAAATTTCTTAACCTCTGTTTCCTCCATGCTGGCCAGCCAGGCAGGAATGATCATGAGTGTGGCAAACAGGACAGGTCCCAGGATCGACATGATAATGAAGGACCGTTTCCTGACCCTTGTGATGTATTCTCGATATATAACGAGTCTTATCTTCCTCATTCCTTTTATCTGGTTTACGTGGTTACCACCTGTCCTTCTTTAACTACCCGGATAAAAATATCATTCATGCTGGGCAGTGCTTCATTAAAGGAGATGATCCTGACCTCCGGTATAATCAGAGCAATCAGCTCGTTGTTATCTTTCGGATTGCTGACCTGGATTTTTACTTTATTATGATCATTTTCCACCTGGTGATCAAATAAATCATATTTATTGTTCAGTGCTTTCTCGATGTTTTGAATATCCCCGGCAAATTCCACCTCATATACATTGGTCCGGTACTTCTGGCGGATTTTATGGATCTCTCCTTCAAGGAGCTTTTTTCCGTTGTCGATTAGTGTGATATGATCGCACAGTTCTTCTACTGATTCCATATTATGTGTAGAAAATATGATTGTGGCCCCTTCCTCTTTTTTGATCAGGATTTCTTTCTTAAGCATTTCAGTATTGATGGGATCGAATCCGCTGAATGGTTCGTCAAAAATCAGCAGGCTGGGATTGTGCAGTATGGTTATGATGAACTGGACTTTTTGTTGCATCCCCCTAGACAGCTCCTCTACCTTTTTATTCCACCATGCCATGATCTCAAACCTGGCGAACCAGTATTTCAGCCTTTCTGATGCCTCTTTTTTTGATAATCCCTTCAGTTGTGCCAGATACATGGCCTGCTCACCCACTTTCATTTTTTTATACAAACCTCTTTCTTCAGGAAGGTAACCAATGTTGAACACATCGTCCGGGACAAGTTTTCGTCCCTTGAACAGAAGATCTCCCGAATCGGGTGCGGTGATCTGGTTTATGATACGCAGCAGGGTAGTTTTGCCCGCACCATTAGGACCCAGCAGTCCGTATATCCCACCCTCAGGAACAGTGATTGAAACGTCATCAAGCGCTGTCTGCGTTGCGAATTTCTTTACTATATTCCGGGCACGAAATAATGCCATTAAAAAAGACGATTTGGTAACAAAGGGTGAAGTTATTTAAAATATCCTTTCATTCTGTCTAAGATGTTCTTTTCTGAACTATCAGGATCTGGTTTGAAATGATTGGATTTCTGTAAATCCTCCATGACTTGCTGTTCTTCCTTGCTCAGAGTTTTTGGGATCCAGACATTGATGCTGACCAGCAAATCACCCTTACCATAGCCGTTAACGGTGGGCAATCCCTTATTTCTCAGCCTGAGGATTTTTCCCGGTTGGGTCCCGGGTTCGACTTTAATTTTAACCTTTCCTTCAACCGTGGGTACTTCGACTGTGTCACCAAGCACTGCCTGGGGTACACTGACGAAAAGATTATATAATAAATCATTTCCATCCCGAATAAGTTCAGGGTGCTGCTCTTCCTGTATAACAACCAGCAGGTCGCCATTAATACCACCCCTGCGTGCAGCATTACCTTTACTGCTTACTGTCATCTGCATGCCTTCTCCAACGCCGGCCGGAAGGCTGATAGGTATTACTTCCTCACCGGCAACGATTCCTTCTCCGTGGCAATCAAGACATTTTTCCCTGATTAGTTTTCCTTCACCATGGCAAGTGGGACAAGCTGAGGTGGTCTGCATCTGCCCCAGGAATGTGTTGGAAATCCTTGTCACCTGGCCTGATCCATGGCAGGTGGAACAGGTATTAAAACCGGAATCTCCACGTGCCCCCGTGCCCCTGCAGGTATTACAGGTGACATATTTTTTTACTTTAATTTTTCTATCCGTCCCGTGTGCAATCTCATTAAGGTCTACCTTAACTTTGATCCTGAGATTCGATCCTTTATTCACCGTTCTGGATTGTCTGCGGCTGCCACCGAATCCGCCAAATGAACCGAAAACATCTCCAAATATATCCCCGAAATTGGCGAAAATATCATCGATGGTCATACCCTGTCCGCTATACCCTCCACCGGCACCACTCAGACCTGCATGTCCAAACTGATCATATCTCGAACGCTTGTTGTCATCGCTCAATACCTCATAGGCTTCAGCGGCCTCCTTAAATTTTTCTTCTGCACTTTTGTTGTCAGGATTTTTGTCGGGATGGAATTTGATGGCCTTCTGCCGGTAAGCTTTCTTTATCTCATCCTTGGAAGCACTGCGTGGCACTTCTAATATTTCATAAAAATCTCTTTTTGCCATTGGGGGCTCCTCTGTATTAATAAATGACAAACATTACTCGCCGACCACTACCTTGGCATACCGGATCACCTTATCGTTCAGGATGTAGCCTTTTTCTATAATATCGACCACTTTCCCTTTCAGATTCTTTTTAGGTGCCGGAGTTTTGGTTACCGCATAATGAACATCGGTATCAAATTCTTTGTGGAGAGCGTCGATTTCCTTAACTCCCTGCTGATTGAGATAGTCCTTGAACTTGTTATAAATCAATTCAATCCCTTGTCGCACTGCATCGATATCATCCATGTCACCCATAGAATTCATAGCTCTTTCAAAATCATCCATGACGGGTAACAGGCTGGTGAAAATTTCTGTACCTGCAAATTTTGTTAATTCGGCCCTTTCTTTTAAGGTTCTTTTCCTGTAATTGTCAAAATCGGCAGAAAGCCTCAGGTATTTGTCCTGCTGTTCTTTCAGTTTCTCTTCAAGCTCTTTTTCCTTTCCAGGTTTCTTTTTGCCCGGTCTCGAGGTTGTTTTTTTCTGTTTTACTTCAGCCTCCTTCTTCTCTTCCCCTTTTGTTTCGGCAGCTCCCTCTTCTGAGGTTACATGTGATTCTTTGTCTTTTAAATCCTCTGTTGCCATTGCTGTCTAATATAATTTTATTGTATAATTCTGAATTGCTGGTTACGAGTTACTAGGTGTCTGCTATTAAATTTCTCCCAATAACCCAAATCCCCAACCTCGCACCCTCGACTCACGCATTTCACGACTCACGATCAAAAGTTTTGCCAAATGCCAATTCAGGACAAAATGGCAGTCCTAAAAATGAATGAATTGAAAATGAAGCAGGATACTGTCAGAAATGGTTACTGAAGCAGTTCGTTAAGTTTTGCACGAAGCGCTTCACCCCGGAGGTTTTTTGCAATAATCACACCATTTTCATCCAAAAGGTAATTAGCAGGTATTGAATTAACAGAATATTTCTGGGCAGCCTTGTTACTCCATCCTAGCAGGTCGCTAACATGGTATTCCCATTCAAGATTGTCTTTCTCTATGCCATTTGTCCAGGCTTCTTTACTTCTGTCGAGTGAAACACTATAAACGGTGAAACCCTTCCCTT
This sequence comes from Bacteroidales bacterium, assembly GCA_016783865.1. Next base: position 1,690 of record JADHVS010000071.1, on the reverse strand, counting down.
TCCTGAAATCTTTGTCTTTAAATTCCTGGTATGCTTTTACAAGGTTTGGATTTTCATAACGGCATGGTCCGCACCATGATGCCCAGAAATCGATCAGTACAACCTTCCCCCTCAGAGATGATAATGCAATGGCCTTCCCATCCGGGGAGTTCTGGCTGATATCAGGTGCAACATCACCAATATTCGTTCCTTCTGTTAATGCGCTATTGGGAGACAATCCGGTATCGAAACCAAACATTACAACTGTTGCAATGATAATGCCTGCCATGTATCTGAACTTCTTCATAATTTACTTTTTGTTATAATAACCATTGGTTTTTGTCAGCGGTCGCAATGTTACAATTTTTTTCTTTACATTCAAAACCCATGCCAACTACTGTCTGCTGTCTACTGACTACTGTCTACTCTTTCAATCGATGCCCCGATTTTTAACAGTCGTTCATCAATATGCTGATATCCCCTGTCAATCTGTTCAATATTGTGTATGGTGCTAGTGCCTTCTGCTGATAACGCGGCAATGAGAAGTGCGACACCGGCGCGGATATCCGGAGAGGTCATGGTGGTAGGACGAAGTTTATATTGCCTGTTCAGCCCGATTACGGTAGCCCTGTGCGGATCACACAAAATGATCTGGGCGCCCATATCGATAAGTTTGTCGACGAAAAACAGCCGGCTCTCAAACATTTTTTGATGAATCAGTACACTGCCCCGGGCCTGTGTGGCAACCACCAGGAAAACACTGAGCAGGTCAGGTGTAAGCCCGGGCCAGGGTGCGTCTGCTATCGTCATGATAGATCCATCAATAAAAGTCTCAATTTCATAACATTCCTGGGCCGGTATAAACAGGTCGTCACCTTGCTGTTCGATCTTAATTCCCAGCCTTTGAAATGATTCTGGTATGATCCCAAGGTTTGAAAGGGACACGTCCCGGATAGTTATTTCAGATTGCGTTAAGGCAGCCAGACCAATAAAACTGCCCACTTCGATCATGTCTGGCAACATGGTGTGTTCGCATCCCGATAATGTTTTAACACCCGTAATCGTAATCAGGTTTGAACCAACCCCTTTGATGTGTGCCCCCATCGAAATAAGCATCTTGCAGAGTTGCTGTATATAGGGCTCGCAGGCAGCGTTATACACCGTGGTTTCCCCTTCAGCCATCACGGACGTCATTATGATATTGGCTGTACCGGTGACCGATGCTTCATCGAGAAGCATATAGGCCCCTTTCAGCTTATCCCCTTCCACATGATAAAAACCTGTATCCTGGTGGTAGTTGAATACGGCTCCAAGCTTTTCAAAACCCAGGAAGTGCGTATCCAGGCGGCGCCTGCCAATTTTATCACCCCCGGGCTTGGGAATAAAACCTTTACCGAATCTCGTTAACAGCGGCCCAAGGATCATAATGGAACCGCGCAGGCTGGAACTGATCCGCCGGTACTCATCGGTAAGCATAAAATCGATATCGATATCGCCGGCCTGAAAAGTATATTGATGGTCACTGGTTTTTTCAACCTGGCAACCCAGTTTCCGGATCAGCTCGATCAGGTGGTTCACATCACTGATATCGGGGATATTATTGAGGGTAACTTTTTCAGGTGTAAGCAGGGTGGCACAAATAATCTGCAGGGCTTCGTTTTTGGCTCCCTGGGGGAACAGATCTCCTGCAAGTGATTGACCACCATTGATA
>JADHVS010000070.1 GCA_016783865.1 Bacteroidales bacterium | reverse complement strand
CAGAATTCGGGGCCTGGTTTTCACCTGATGGCGGACAGGAATGGATCCAGTTAGAATCCGGTTTACCATCTGTTGCCGTTGAAGACATGGTCATCCAGGAAAGGGAATCAGACCTGGTGCTGGCAACATTTGGAAGAGGGTTTTACGTCCTTGATGATTACTCACCACTCCGTGAAGTCTCAAAAGATCTGATCAGTAAACCGGCTCACATCTTCCCGGTAAAAGATGCCCTGATGTATGTTCCTGCCAGGAACAAGGGCAGCCAGGGATCAACCTATTTTGTAGCTAAGAATCCTGACTTCGGGGCTACCTTTACATATTATTTATCCGATTCCTTAATAACCCTGAAGCAATTAAGGCATCAGGAAGAAAAAGAGCTGTTCGAGGCTAAAAAGCCAATACCGCAACCAACAGTTGAACAACTAAGGGCCGAAGAAATCGAAGATCCTCCATTCCTGATCTTTATCATTACCGATACAGACGGATATGAAGTGAGGCGTTTGACGACCAAACCGAAAAAAGGAATCAACAGGATAACATGGGACCTGAAATATCCGGGCACTACCCCGGTAAGTATTAAGGAAAATGATTACGATCCTTTTTCTTCCGATCCAAGTCATTATTTGGCTTTGCCCGGAACATATTATGTTTCTCTCAGTCAAAGTGCCGGAGGTGCCATAACTGAACTGATCCCTCCTGTCAAATTCAACGTGGTAGCACTGAAGAATACCACATTACCGGCAGCCAACAGGGAAGAGCTGGTGGCCTTTCATACTAAGGTTTCCAAGTTAAGAAGATCGATGCAGGGCGCCTATAGCTTCACTAATGAACTGAATAACAGGATAAAATATATCCGCCAATCCCTTCTCTATACGCCGGGATCCACATCCGGTCTGATAGAAGAAGCTGCAGCCCTCGAAAAAAGGATCAATGATGTGTTATTTACATTCAAAGGCCAGCCTGCAGAAGCCAGTTGGGAAGAAGTTCCTCCAGCCGACATGCCTCTGAACAGAAGACTTAGTGTAATATTATCTGTGCATTCCAGGTCAACCTCAAATGTAACTAAAACAGAGACAGATAATTATGAGATCCTTCTCGAAGAATTTCCACCCCTCCTGGAAGAGATCAAATTGATCCATGCCGACATCCTGAACCTGGAGAATAAGATGGAGGAGTTAGAGGTTCCATGGACACCCGGCAGGATTCCGGAGTGGTAGATTGCATTATTTCAGAAAAAAAATATGGATTTTGCGTTACTCAGAAATAATTTATATCTCTATATCGTTAAGTATTTTAACATATCGATAACAGTTTCTAATTAAAAAAAAGTATTAACTTTATCGATCTAAACTGATCATTGGATAAAATAATTCACAGTCATATGAAAAAAGCAAAATTCATCATTGTTGTTGCTCTGTTCATTATCGGATTAGCAGTCAGTTCATGCAATAAAAAATTGTGTCCTGCATATGCTCAAGCGGACACCGAAGAAGTACAAGAGAAGGACAGTTAATCGGCCTGTAACCACATACAATCTTTTTATTTTACAATAACGGGGCATACGTTTTTAAATGAATGCCCCGTTATTAATTTCAGTAAGGGAGTAAAATGAAAAAAATAATTCTTGGATTATTACTTTGTCACATGGCCATAGCAGTGATCCAGGCCCAGGGAGAGTTCTCCGGGCAATCTCCCATTTTTTATCGTAATGAAAAGTCCGTGGCCTTCCTGCTTAACAGCAATGGGTGGGGATTAAACGGACGGTATGCAAAACGAATCAACGCTCGAAAGAAAACAGTTTTTGATATTGATTTTGTGGGATTTAAACATCCCAAGGAAGTTAAGATTTCGAACAACTATGTCAGCAACAGAAGCTTTGTGTATGGAAAAGAAAATTCGTTTTTTAATCTGCGGGTAGGCTATGGGAAACAGAAAGAGATGTTCAGAAAAATTGATAAGGGGGGCATTTCCATACGCCGTTTTTTTTCATTCGGTCCGACCGCCGGTTTTATAAAACCCATCTATTACGAAGTATTCGAGACCAATCCGGGCAATCCATCCGGAGAATATTACCTGTCAGACGAAAAGTTTAATACTTCAATCCACCAGGGCAATATCTATGGCCGTTCATCATTTTTCAAGGGCTTTAATGAAATATCTGTTATTCCGGGAATTTATGGAAGGCTGGGTTTATCGTTTGAATATAGCCGTCAGAATATAATCCTGCATGCCCTGGAAGGAGGTATTATGATCGATGCCTTTCCTAAAAAAATTCCCATCATGGCTACCGAGAACAACAATTTTATCTTTGTGTCACTTTTTATCAGTTACCGGTTCGGCAAAATTGTTGATGACAGAGGTATTGTCGACGAGAAAGACCTGGTTTATCAATAAAAAAACTCCTTAAATCAGCACGATAGGTAGTACACTTATCGATAAAAATGAATCCCTCTAAAAGGGCTATTTCCTTATCATTTTATTAAATCCTGCGAGCGCATTGGCTTCGCCGAACTCAGAAACTCGTTTCCCCGCTGCTTGCGGCGGGGTTAGCGAGCGCAAAAAAAATAATAATAAAGGATTGAAGATTCCTCGCCGCTTGCGGCGAGGAATCTTCAATTCCATTACTTGAAGAATTAACATTAATTCCTTAAGTTTGCATTTCTTTTAGAATCAGAGTTAACCTATTAAATAAAAACCATTATGACAAAGATTAAAGTAGCTATCAACGGTTTCGGGAGAATTGGGCGGAATGCTTACAAGATTATACTCGACCATCCTGATCTTGAAGTGGTTGGTATTAATGACCTGACAGATAACAAAACCCTTGCCCACCTGCTGAAGTATGACTCCACCCAGGGAAGATTTGAGAAGGAAGTTACCTTCGATAAGGATGCCATCATAGTGGAAGGACATCGTACCGTTGTTACAGCAGAAAGAAGCCCGGCCAATATTCCGTGGGCTGAAACACCCGATGTGGTTATTGAATCTACCGGAATTTTCAGGGTCAAAGAAAGTGCCAAAGGCGGATATGGTGATCACCTTAAAAATGGTGCCAGGAAAGTTATCCTTACCGTTCCTGCAAAAGATCAGATCGACAACATGATCGTACTGGGCGTGAATGATGATGCAATTCGTCCGGAAGACCAGTGTGTATCCAATGCTTCCTGCACCACCAACTGCCTGGCTCCGGTTGCCAAGGTATTGAACGATAGTTTTGGACTCGAACTGGGATTTATGACTACCATCCACTCCTACACTAATGACCAGATGTTACTGGATGGACCTCATTCTGACCTGAGGAGGGCCCGTTCAGCTGCACTGTCGCAGATTCCTACAACAACTGGTGCAGCAAAAGCTGTTGGCAAGGTTATTCCTGAATTGAGTGGTAAACTCGACGGCCTCGCAATCCGTGTTCCCACCCCTACCGGATCGCTGGTTGACCTGGTTGCCATACTGGGCAAAGAGGTTACCAAAGAAGATATCAATGCCGCCATGAAGGCCGCAGCCGAAGGTCCAATGAAAGGTATTTTGGAATATACAGAAGATCCGATCGTATCGGTCGACGTTATTAAGAATCCGCACTCTTCAATTTTCGATGCATTAAGTACCATGGTAAATGGAAAGATGGTGAAGGTACTGTCATGGTATGATAATGAATGGGGATATTCCTGCAGGGTAGTAGACCTGATTCCGAAGTTATTCTAGAAAATATCAGCCGTTATTCAGAACGCATCCTGTGTTACCCGGGATGCGTTATTTATTCATCCTCATCCTCCTCTATCACATGGAAAAAGAACGGGACCTGCACAAGGTCCTCAAAATGTTCACCTAATTCCTCAATCGATTCATCCTCCTCTTCAAAATACCAATGCACTGCACTGTTCTTTCCTTCATTATGGTAATTACTCACGGATCTGAGAAATTCAAGTATATATTTTGAGGAGCCGCTGTTCACATATTCCAGTTTAATCTCGACAGTGGTTTCATCTTTTGGATTGGAATAATAATCATTCAACCATTCAAATATCAATTCATAAAACTGGCCCGGATTTTCAGGGATCGATCGCCCTTCAATCAACAGATAACCTTTTCCCGGATCAAAATCCAATTTTGGTGTATTGAAAGTTGCATCGATTTTTAATGGCTTCATGATAAATCAAAATAAGATAATACCTAAACCTGTTTATTCATATCTCAGGGCCATGATCGGATCCATTTTACTGGCCTTTTGCGCAGGTAAATAACCTGATATAATACCGACAATAAAGCAGAGGACCACTCCCATTATGATCCACATCCATGGTATGATAAACGAAGTGCCGATAATCATTGATACCAGGTTTCCGATCAGAATTCCAAAAATGATCCCGAGGACTCCTCCCAACTGGCCAATTATAACGGCCTCAAAAAGGAACTGCTGTTTGATGGTCATAGATTTAGCGCCAATTGCCTTGCGGATACCAATTTCCCTCGTACGCTCAGTGACCGACACCAGCATTATATTCATGAGACCGACCGCTGCCCCGAACAGGGTAATAATACCAATCAGAGTTGCTGCGATTGTCACAAATTTTAAATTCTCAATTAGCATATTAGCAAGACTGTCACTCTTGGTAATATTAAAGTCTGACTCATCAATAGTATTCAAATTTCTGACAATCCTGAACTTGGCCTCGGCCTCTCCCATGGCTGCATCTATCAATTCCTTATTGTATGGGGTTACGTTAATGGAATACCCCATCCGTGGACGGGAAAAGTATTGTCTGACAGCAGAATAGGGAATCAGACATATTTTATCACCCTGTCCGTGCATCGAAGATCCCTTGTCTGCCAATATACCAATTACCTTGAACTTGCCACTGCCAATACTGATCACTTTATCCAGCGGGTCTTCACCATTCTCGAATAGGAACTTCACTATCCCGGTGCCAATGATCGCATAATTCCTGTTCATCTCCACATCGTATTCAGAGATATTACGGCCTTTTTCGATTTCGTATCCGGCCGTAATAAGATAATCTTCATCTGCCCCGATGACGGGTGTGTTCGGATTTGTTTTCTTCGATTTATATTTTACAGTGGCAATTCCCGATGCCCAGGTCCAGACAGACACATGTGCAGGAAACTCAAAAATTTCATTGAATTCTCTTGCCTGCCGGTAAGATATGTAGGAATAATTCCTTGTCCTGTACCGGTTATCGCCTATCTGAATGTGCATCCCCCTGCTTTCAATTGTAAAAGTGTTTGCACCCATGCGGGCAAATTCATCTGTAATGGATTTTTCAATGGCATCAATGGCTGTAAGAATGCCAACGAGTGCCATAATCCCAAAAGCTATAATAAACATGGTTAGAATGGCACGCACCATATTGGCCCTGATCGATTTAAAACTCACCCTTATATTGTCCTGTAATAAACTTAAAAACCTCATCTATCTTATAATATATCCACAATTGAAATAATTGAAATCAGTATAAAAATACTAAAATAATACTTAGGACAAGTTTATTCATTTGAAACATTTAATTTTGTTATGACAGATATAGTTTTCCACTTTTCAAAAATTTTATTATGGTTTTCGATATTGAAATGATAAGAACTGTTTACCAACAGTTAGATGTAAAAATAATCCTCACCCGGCATGAATTAAACAAACCCCTGACCCTGGCTGAGAAAGTTTTATATACGCACTTAAGCGATGAGAATCCGATGAGATCTTATATCCGGGGAAAAGATTACGTCTACTTTAATCCGGATCGTGTTGCCATGCAGGATGCCACAGCACAGATGGCCCTGCTGCAGTTTATGCAGGCAGGAAAAGATAAAGTGGCCGTACCATCCACGGTTCATTGCGATCACCTGATCCTGGCAAAACAGGGAGCAGCAAAAGATCTGGAATCGTCAATTTCCATGAACAAGGAAGTCTTTGATTTCCTTAAACTGGTATCCAGTAAATATGGTATTGGTTTCTGGAAACCGGGTGCAGGGATCATCCACCAGGTGATCCTTGAAAATTATGCATACCCTGGAGGAATGATGATCGGGACCGACTCCCATACCGTAAATGCAGGGGGGCTCGGAATGGTGGCTATTGGTGTAGGTGGAGCCGATGCTGTGGACGTGATGGCAGGTATGCCCTGGGAATTAAAAATGCCTGAATTAATCGGGATCAGGCTGACCGGTAAACTTAATGGATGGACATCAGCCAAGGATGTGATATTAAAAGTGGCTGGTATTCTTACTGTAAAAGGTGGGACAGGGTGTATCGTGGAATATTTCGGGGAAGGAGCACAAACCATCTCATGTACAGGGAAAGGAACAATCTGTAACATGGGCGCTGAGATTGGAGCTACAACATCCCTGTTCGGATATGATCAGAAGATGGCCGAATACCTCAATGGTACCGGCCGCTCTGAAATCGCTGATGAAGCCAATAAGGTCAGTCAGCACCTGACAGGAGATCCGGAAGTATATGACGATCCCGAAACCTATTTCGACCAGCTGATTGAAATCAACCTCTCGGAACTCGAACCACATATCAATGGACCCTTCTCTCCTGACAGGGCATGGCCTTTGTCTGAGTTTGCCAATGCTGTGATCAAAAATGATTATCCGCAGAAGCTGGAAGTAGGACTCATCGGTTCCTGTACCAATTCCTCCTATGAGGATATTACAAGGGCTGCAGATGTTGCACGCCAGGCTTTGGAGAAAGGACTTACAGCAAAATCAGAGTTTACAGTTACACCTGGTTCGGAATTGGTCAGGTATACCATCGAACGGGATGGTTTGCTTAAGGTTTTTGAGGATATTGGAGGTGTTGTACTGGCAAACGCATGTGGTCCCTGTATTGGTCAGTGGGCAAGGCACAATGCAGATAAACAGGAAAAAAATTCAATCATCACTTCCTTTAACAGGAATTTTGCCAAAAGAAACGACGGGAATCCCAATACCCATTCTTTTGTCAGCTCCCCGGAAATAGTAACCGCCCTTGCCATTGCCGGAGACCTCACTTTTAATCCCCTGAAAGATAAACTCGTGAACAATAAAGGTGAAAAGGTACAACTCGATGCCCCAAAAGGTCTGGAAATGCCTGAAAAAGGATTTGAAGTGGAAGACAGCGGATATGTGCCCCCTGCAACAGATGGCAGTAAAATTATTATCAAGGTGGATCCCGACTCGGAAAGACTGCAACTCCTGGAGCCATTTCAGCCGTGGGAAGGACAAGACCTGACCGGACTGAAACTATTAATTAAAGTGAAAGGAAAATGCACCACCGACCATATCTCTATGGCGGGTCCCTGGTTAAGATACAGGGGACACCTCAACAATATCTCCAATAACCTGATGATCGGGGCCATAAACTATTTCAATGACCAGGCAAATTCGGTAAAGAATCATGTATCGGCAGAATACTTACCTGTTCCTGATTCGGCCAGGAAATATCAGGAAGCCAATACCGGTACTGTTATTATCGGGGATGAGAATTATGGGGAGGGATCATCCCGGGAACATGCCGCCATGGAACCCAGGAACCTGGGAGTCAGGGCGGTCCTGGTGCGTTCATTTGCCCGGATACATGAAACCAATTTAAAGAAACAAGGTTTACTGGCACTAACTTTCAGCAATAAGGATGATTATGATAAAATCCGCGAAGATGATGCCATTGAGATCCTTGACCTGGTTGACTTTTCTTCCGGTAAAGCACTGACTATTAAGCTTATCCATACCGATGGAACGACAGATGAATTTCCTGTTAATCACAGCTATAATGAAAAGCAGATTGGATGGTTTAAGGCCGGTTCAGCATTAAACCTGATCAAGCAGCATGGGAGAAATGACTAGAATGACTAGAATGACTAGAATGACTAGAATGACTAGAATGACTAGAATGACTAAATTGAATTGAATAGAAGTTATATGCTGGATAAGGTTATCCACTGGCTTGAAGCACACCTGAAACCCTGCTCATTCAAGGAGGCAGTGGGCATTGATTGCCCCGGATGCGGACTTCAGCGATCCATTATCGAACTGCTGAAGGGGCACTTCTGGCAAAGCATCCTGATATATCCTGCATTGATGCCGGTCATGGCCATGTTCATTTTCCTTATCCTTCATCTTATTTTTAAATTCAGGTCAGGCGCATTTATTTTAAAAGTGATGTTTATTATTAATGCATCAATCATATTTCTTCACTATATTTATAAACTGATAATCCTCTAATCTTTCGATAACATGGAAACCATAGAAAACACCCAAGATCCAGGTATTACACCCAGTGAGTCCAATACCAAGATACCTCTTCCAAATGCCACAGCCGCACTTGTTTTGGGGATCATTTCAATCGTAACCAGCTGGTGCTGCGGATTTATTGCAATTATTGGCCTGACTTTAGGAATCATAGCCCTGGTGCTTGGTTCAAAAGCCTTAAACCTCTACCAACAGGATCCTGAAAAATACACATTGAAATCCCAGAAAAATGCCAATGCAGGGAAAATTTGTGGCATTATTGGTATTGCCATCTCCGGTATTCTGGTACTGATAGGATTAATTTGGATATTATTTATGGGTGCCACGCTGGGTACAATATTGGAATCTTTACCCTGGGATAGTTTCATGAATAATTTCTAGCCATTCAGCCTGGCATAAACATTTGACGTGCTGCTTGATGAAAGGATAGAATCGTTTGCCTGGCTCGGAAACTTCCTGGAAGAATACCTTGACAACAGAGGCACTTCGGATCCTTCCCGCGAAAACTTACATACCAGGTTTGATCAGGTTATTAGTAACAGCAAAGCTAAAAATCCCTGGTTTATAAGGGATTATATATTATATGCCCTTCGTGAGTTGTCAAGAATCTTATCCCGCGACAACCTTTATCAATGGCTTTCGCCTTACTCCCCGGATTTGCTAAACAAGAATCCGGGATTTCGCATTGGCACCATCATGGCCGGGAATATCCCGCTGGTTGGATTTCATGATTTTCTTACCATTTTAATCAGTGGGAACAGACTGGAAGCTAAATTATCATCAAAAGATAAAGAACTCCTCCCATTCATTGCTGAGCTGCTTATCCAACACAATCCTGAATGGGAGGAAATGATACATTTCTATGAAGAACAACTTGATTTGATCGATGCCATTATTGCCACGGGAAGCAATAACAGTTACAGGTATTTTCAATACTATTTCGGGAAGTATCCACACATTTTCCGGAAAAACAGGAATGGTGCTGCCATACTTACAGGAGACGAAAATCCGGAGGATCTTCGGAAACTGGCAGATGATATTTTTATCTATTTTGGACTTGGATGCAGGAATGTATCAAAGATTTTCGTTCCGGAAGATTATTCCGTACCACATCTTATCGATTCGATGGAGCATTATTCATGGTTGATCGATCACAATAAATATGCAAACAATTATACCTATTACCGGTCGGTCTATCTGATGAACAAAATACCTCACCTTGATAATGGATTCCTCCTTATCAGAGAGGATCAGGGGATTCAATCCCCGGTAGCCAATTTATATTTTGAACGTTACACAAGTTTAGGTCATGCATCTCAGTTTTTAGACCAGAAAAAAGAACAAATTCAATGTATTGCAGGACCAAAAATCCCTGGAATAGAGACTATTGCATTTGGATCTACCCAGAATCCCAACATATGGGATTATTCAGATGGGGTGGATACATTAAAATTTTTGCTTAACTTGTGTAAAAACTAATCGATGGTCTGTAAATTCAGGATGATTTCACATGAAGAGGAAGACTTCGTGCGGGACTTCGAAGTCCTGTCCGGTCAGACATTCTTTGCCCTTCATGTTGCCATCCAGAAAGACCTGCATTTTGATACCTCCCAGATTGCTTCCTTCTACCTGTGCAATGACCAATGGGAGAAAGAAAAAGAGATTACCCTGTTCGATATCGCTGAAGAGCCTGAAGAAGAAGTACTTATGATGGATTCCACTAAATTTTCCGATCACATTAAGGAACAGAAGCAAAGGCTCCTGTATGTATTTGACGTGTTCAATGAGAGGGGATTCTTTATGGAAGTAGTAGACATACACCGAACCAAACAATATAATGAATATCCCGTCTGCACCTTTTCAAAAGGATGTCCTCCGCAGCAGATCCTGATGGACCAGGTTTTTCTCGGGAAGGCGGCAGAAGATTTTGATGATTTGCTGATAGAACTATTTGATGATGATAACGGAGACGGTTTCTTTCCTGATTCAGATTTTGGCAACAGCCTGATTGATGACGATACCTATAATGAATTCTAAAACACTGGTGATCCTGGCTGGTCCAACGGCCGTTGGAAAAACTTCCCTGGGCATAAACCTCGCCAGTTTTTTTAAAACCGAAATTGTTTCTGCCGACTCACGGCAGATTTATAAGGAAATGAGCATAGGGACTGCCATACCAGACAGGGATCAACTCAGTTCAGTTCCCCACCACCTCATCCGTTACTGTTCAATCAGCGATTATTATAATGCCAGCATGTTCGGGCAGGATGCGATGACCGCCCTGAAGGGAATCTTCAGCAAACACCCGGTGGCCTTCCTTGTGGGCGGATCAGGCTTGTACATCGATGCCATCTGTTATGGGATCGATGAATTGCCTTCTGTGGATCAGGAGATCAGGGAGAAATTGCATCAAAAATTCAGGGATGAAGGCATTGAAAGCCTTCGTTTTGATTTGAAAAAACTGGATCCTGATTATTACATTAGTGTCGACCTGCATAATCACAAAAGGATTTTAAAAGCACTTGAAATTTGCCTTATCACCGGGAAACCCTATTCCTCCTTCCTGAAAAAAAAGAAAATTGACAGGTACTTTAATATCATCAAGATCGGCCTTGATCTGCCCCGGGAAGAGCTATACGAGAGGATCAACAGCAGGGTCGATCAGATGATCAGTCAGGGCCTGCTGGATGAGGCAAGATCGATATACCAGGATAAACAGCTGAATGCCCTGAATACGTTAGGATATAAGGAATTATTCCAGCATCTCGACGGAGAGATCAGCCTCGGCAAGGCCATTGAGTTAATAAAAAGAAATACAAGACACTATGCACGAAGGCAATTAACCTGGTTCCGGAGATACAAGGATATGAAATGGTTCCATCCGGAGCGGGAGGAGGAGATAAAGGCATATATTACAGATCAATTGGCGTCGGCTTTAATCCATGGATAACAATACAGTCCTCAGTCCTCATCCCACACCCACACTCCCTTGTAACTTACAACCTGTAACCTGTAACCTTTATCAAGCTATGGCAACAGAACCATTCAATAGATTCATAATCAGAGTTTATGCATTAATCTTCAAAGACGAATACCACCTCCTGCTGAGTGATGAATTCATGCTCGACACCAGGATGATTAAATTTCCAGGAGGAGGAATTCATTTCGGGGAGGGACCGGCAGATTGTTTAAAGCGTGAGGCACTGGAGGAGTTTGGGCAGGAGATTGAAATCCTCAGCCACTACTATACAACTGATTACTTTCAAAAAGCACTGTTCTGCGATAATGCCCAGCTCATCAGCATTTATTACAAAGTCCGGTTTAAAGAACAGATCCGGTTCAGAATTTCAGAAGCTCCTTTTGACTTTCCCGAAATGGTAAACGGATCACAGCGTTTCAGGTGGGTTGATCTCAGAAATAGCAATAGCGCCGGGCTGACCTTTCCAATAGATAAAATAGTATTTGAAAAACTTCAGAATGAGATCGTCTGATGACCGGCTAGTTCAAGAATCCCTTTGGCCATTTCTTCCCATGAGAACCGTTTCTTTTCTAACTTCAGGTTTGATATGAATGCTTCCCGGCGGTCGTTTTTATAAAAGTCAATCACCTTATTACTTATGGCGCTCTGGTCGACCTTGACCACGTAACCTACCTTTTCATCCGGCACGATTTCAGCCAATCCGCCCACATCGGTGACCAGCATCGGCACCTCAAAATGGTAGGCAATCTGGGTTACTCCGCTCTGGGTTGCAGTAATGTAAGGTTGGACAACCATATCCGCAATACTGAAATAGTATTTAACCTGATCAGAAGGAATAAACTCATCGGCGATGATAACATGATCTCTCACACCAAGCCGTTCAATTTTTTCAAGGCAGGCATCTTTATCGGAGTAGAACTCACCCGCAACAATAAGCCTCACATCCGGTAACGCCTGGATAATGTCTGGCATTGCATCCAGCAATAAATCCAGCCCTTTATACTTCCTGATCATCCCGAAAAACAGAAGGTAGGAAAGATCCTGATCCAGTTTCAGATGCCCGGATGCCGATTTTCTGTCCACTTTCTCTCCAAAAATATCATAAATGGGATGTGGGATAAACCGCATTCCCTTCCCCTTTACAAACGTTTCCAGATCTTCCAGTACCGTTCCTGACATTGCGATAAAACCGTGGCAGGTTTTAAAAAAGTACCGTGAAATCCTTCGCCAACCCGGCTGCTTCTCATGGGGGACCACGTTATGAACCACAGAGATTATCCTTATACCCGGGACTTTTCTGATCCTGCGAAGAATAAAACCAAGGGAAACAGCAATGAAAGGCATCCAGTGATGAACAACAACTATATCCGGACATTTTTTCCTTATCCACCGGCCGGTTAGCAACCAGGAAAAGGGATTCACAGAATTGATCATCTTCAGGATGGATAATGCAGGAGGAACACCCGGTTCAACCTGTGATTTCCCTGGAAACAGAAAACGGGGATACTGAAGGGAAAATGATATGATCTGAACATCGTGGCCGAGTCCCTGAAAAGACCTGGATAAGGCCATATTGAAATTGGCAATACCTCCTCGAAGAGGGAAAGCAGGTCCTATACAAACGATCTTCAATACTTAAATGTTAATCTTTTCGGCGATGAGATATTTATTTCTTTCCGATGAACTCCTGGAAATCATTTCACCTAAAAATCCAGCCAAAAACAATTGTGTACCCATAATCATGGCTGTCAGGGCGAGGTAAAAATAGGGGCTTTCAGTTACCCTGATCTTGTCGATATTGTTGACAGTGGCGACAATTTTTTCAACCCCCATGTAGGCTGCTATAAAAAATCCAATGAAAAACATAAGTGTACCAAGGGCACCGAAAATGTGCATGGGCTTTTTCGCAAACCGTGACATGAATACAATGGAAAGCAGATCGAGATACCCCTTCATGTAACGGGCCAGCCCATATTTTGTAACGCCATACTTTCTTTTCTGATGCTGAACCACTTTTTCTCCAATCCTGCCAAATCCTGCTTTTTTCGCCAGAACAGGACTGTACCGGTGCATATCACCATATATTTCAATGCTTTTAACCACATCGTTTTTATAGGCCTTCAGCCCGCAATTAAAATCATGCAATCTGATCCTGGTAACCCGCCTGACTGTCCAGTTATAGAACTTACTGGGCCAGCGCTTGGTAAGGGGATCATGGCGCTTTCTTTTCCAGCCCGAAACCATATCTAACCCATCCTCTGTAATCATTTTATAGAGGCCGGGTATCTCTTCAGGGCTATCCTGCATATCTGCATCCATGGTGATCACCACATCGCCTGTTGCGGCCTCGAATCCACTCTGCAAAGCCGCCGCTTTCCCATAATTCCTCCTGAAACGAATCGCCTTTAAATGGGCATTCGATGAGGTAAGTCTCTCAATTACTTTCCAGGAATTGTCATTACTGCCATCATCAACCAGAACAATCTCATAATCAATAGATTGCCCTTTTGCCACCCGGGTAATCCAATCGATCAGCTCTTCCAGTGACTCCTCTTCATTAAACAGGGGAATGATGACAGATAAGTTCATTCAGAATTAATTACAGGACTTATTCAGATTCCTTTTTAAAGATGGCTGCGACTACCAGGGAAATGATCGTACCGAAAAGTGTACCGCTGAAAACTGCTATAATTGAAGTGAATACAGGACTCATGAATCTTTTCGTGATTTCCAGGGCCTGGTCAATCTGGCCTTCAGGCATGCCCTGCTCCAGCATTTTTTCGGCTGCCATTTCAAGCATTTTCTTCTGCAGGTCAGGATCAATTACTGTATAGAGAAGATAATTATAAATGGCTCCGAGAACGGCTGAGACAAGTGCCACCAACACACCAAATCCAAAGGCCTTTCCAAAGGTTATCTCGCCTTCCAGAACATTGTCGCGGTAACTTTTTACTGAAATGACCAAACCGGCAATCAATATCAGGATGGAGAGATATCCCAGGGTCTGGTTAAACACCTGATCAACCATGTAAAGGATGACACTGTACACGATTGAAACCAGCCCAAGGATGATACCCCAGGTAAGGGCATTCATGAAAACAGATGTATTCTTATTTTCCATATTGTATTGTTGTTAAGGTGCAGGTTGATGCAAACAAAGATATTAGTTTTTATGGATTTTTAAGGAGTTGGCAAACATAAAGCCAGGCCATTATTGTCCGGTAAAATAAATCTTCTTAATTTTGCGGTCCGGGGCAAGTCTTATACGATCAGCTCCTGTCGAACTCCCCCAGGTCCGGAAGGAAGCAAGGGTAGACAGTTGTAGCGGTGCGATATAAGTAGCTTGCCCTTTTTTTATGAATTACAAATTGTAAGCAAATCCCCGTATTTCTTGCGATTTGTTAAATGAATTCCCTTTTTAACTACAAATTATTTTAATTTCAAAGATTAATAAATATATTTGCTGCGTATTACAGTTTATGAGATTTAACCTTAACATACTACTCATTCTCATTGTGAGCGTAGTCTTGCACTACAAGTGAGAATGGTATGTTAATACTGATAATTCAATAACAAAGGCCATTCTCGAAGGATCAAGAGTGGCCTTTGTTATTTTAACAAGATCGTCTAATTAGATTGAAAAAATGCCTAACCCGCTTAGAAGTGATACAACCACACAGGGCCGTAGAATGGCCGGAGCCAGGAGTCTATGGCGTGCCAACGGCATGCAGGAAGAACACTTTGGAAACCCGGTTATCGCTGTAGTGAATTCATTTACACAATTTGTTCCGGGACATGTACATCTGCACCATATCGGTCAGCTGGTTAAGGAAGAAATTGAAAAACAGGGATGTTTTGCTGCTGAATTCAACACCATTGCTATCGATGATGGAATTGCTATGGGACATGACGGGATGCTTTATTCTTTGCCTTCACGGGACCTGATTGCCGACAGCATTGAATATATGGCCAATGCCCATAAGGTAGATGCCATGATCTGCATCAGTAATTGTGACAAGATCACTCCAGGAATGATGATGGCAGCCGTGAGGCTTAATATTCCTGCGATTTTTGTTTCCGGGGGACCCATGGAAGCAGGCATCGTGGGTGATAAAAAATACGACCTGGTGGACGCGATGGTGATGGCCGGAGATGAATCTGTATCTGACAAACAACTCCTGGAGATAGAAAAGAATGCCTGTCCTACCTGTGGATCTTGCTCAGGAATGTTTACTGCCAACTCAATGAACTGCCTCAATGAGGCCATCGGTCTTGCTCTGCCAGGCAACGGAACAGTGCTGGCCACCCACAAGAACCGTCTTGAATTGTTTGTGAAGGGAGCCCGTCAGATTGTAGAAAATACCAAAAAGTATTATTATGAGGATGACAATACTTTACTTCCCAGATCTATTGCTTCCCGTGATGCCTTCATGAATGCCATGACACTGGATATTGCCATGGGCGGATCGACTAATACGGTGCTTCACCTTCTGGCTATCGCGCAGGAAGCTGGAGTTCCGTTTACCATGAAAGACATCGATCAGTTGTCGCGCAAGGTTCCGGTTCTGTGTAAAGTGGCCCCAAGCTCTCATTACCATGTGGAAGATGTAAACCGGGCCGGAGGGATTTTATCTATTTTAGGAGAACTCGACAGGGCCAATCTGCTCAACACATCTGTTAACCGGGCTGATGGTTTGTCGCTCGCAGAAGCCCTGGACAAGTATGACATCATGCGTGAAACGGCTGACAATGAACTCATTCAGATATTCAGAAGTGCTCCGGCAGGAAGGAAAAACCTGACCATGGGTTCACAGAATTCAACATTTAAAGATCTGGATAACGACAGGAAAAACGGTTGTATACGTGACCTGGAAAATGCTTACAGTAAAGATGGAGGATTGGCTATACTCTACGGCAACCTGGCTGAAGATGGTTGCATTGTTAAGACAGCAGGCGTTGATCCATCTGTGTACACCTTTGAAGGCAGGGCCAATGTATTTTCTTCCCAGGATGCTGCCTGCGATGCCATTTTGATGGATGAGGTTAAAGCGGGCGATGTTGTTGTTATCCGTTACGAGGGGCCCAGAGGAGGACCCGGGATGCAGGAAATGCTCTATCCTACATCTTATATAAAAGCAAAACGACTCGGAGAAAAATGTGCATTGATAACAGACGGACGTTTTTCAGGTGGTACATCGGGATTATCTATCGGGCACATCTCCCCGGAGGCTGCTGCCGGTGGGAACCTGGCTTTAGTGGAGACCGGAGATACTATCCGGATCAGCATCCCTGACCGGTCGATCAAACTTGATATCCCTTCGGATGAATTGGATGCCAGGAGGAAAAAGGAGGAGGTAAAAGGAGATGATGCCTACAAACCGGGCGAAAGGGACAGAGAGGTTTCTCCTGCCCTGAAGGTATATGCCAGCCTGGTATCATCGGCCGATAAGGGTGCAATCAGGATTATTTAATTGACTCTCCTCGCAGCAAGCTGCGAGGAATCATCGATCCTTTATATAAATTTTTAATTGCGCTCGCTAACCCCGCAGCAAGCTACGGGGAATGCGCTCGCAGGATTCAACTTTCAAATTAACCATAAGCAATCATAAACAAAAGTAAAACAGTGGATAAGAAAATATCAAAAAAACGAGTAAGCGGATCAGAGGCAGTTCTGCTTTCCCTGATCGAAGAGGGAGTCGATACCATTTTTGGTTATCCGGGAGGAGCCATTATGCCTGTTTACGACCTGTTATATGATTACAAGAAAGAGCTGAACCATATTCTGACCAGGCATGAACAGGGCGCGGCCCATGCTGCACAAGGATATGCCCGGGTTACAGGAAAGGTAGGTGTATGTATTGTTACTTCAGGACCGGGAGCCACCAACCTGACAACGGGACTCGCTGATGCAATGATCGATTCAACACCAATCATCTGCATAAGCGGCCAGGTAACATCTCCCCTGCTGGGAACAGATGCTTTCCAGGAAACAGATGTGATAGGCTTTTCAATGCCAATAACTAAATGGAATATCCAGGTAACAAAAGCTGAAGAAATACCGGATGCCTTTGCAAGAGCATTTTATATAGCCCGGACAGGCAGGCCCGGACCAGTGATGATAGACATTACCAAAGATGCCCAGTTTGCCGAGATGGATTTTACCTATAAAAAATGCAGCAAGATCAGGAGTTATGTGCCCAGACCTAACCTGGTTCCCAGCCAGCTTCAGGCTGCAGCTAATCTGATCAATGAAGCTAAAAAGCCGCTCGCGCTGGTTGGACAAGGGGTGATCCTGGCCAACGCAGAAAAGGAACTAAAAATCTTCCTGGAGAAGACAGGGATCCCGGCGGCATGGACCTTACTGGGTAATTCAGCATTGCCTACCGACCATCCCCTCAATTTAGGAATGCTTGGCATGCATGGAAATTACGGACCCAATATCAAAACCAATGAATGCGACGTATTGATTGCCCTGGGAATGCGTTTTGACGATCGCGTAACGGGGGATCTTAATACCTACGCGAAACAGGCTAAGATCGTTCATTTTGAGATTGATCCGTCCGAAGTGGATAAAAATGTAAAGACAGACGTGGCTGTAATCGCCGACCTGAAAGATATTTTCCAGTCCATTATTCCACTTGTAGAAGAAAAATCCTACCCGGAATGGCTCAAAGAATTTCATGACGCGCACGAAATTGAATTTAAGAAGGTTATCAATAATGATCTTAATCCGGAAAAACCGGGATTGACTATGGGGGAAGTGATCAGGAGAGTCAATGAGCACACCAAAGGTGATGCCATCATTGTAACCGATGTTGGACAACACCAGATGATCGCTGCCAGGTATGCTAAAATTAATTCCACCAGGAGCCTGGTAACTTCAGGTGGACTGGGAACCATGGGATTTGGTCTTCCAGCCGCATTTGGATCAAAAACCGGACGTCCTGACAAGACAGTAGTTGCCGTCATAGGAGACGGCGGAATCCAAATGACAATCCAGGAACTGGGAACCATACATCAGAATAAAGCAGGTATCAAAATTATCCTGCTGAATAATAATTTCCTTGGAATGGTGAGGCAATGGCAACAATTATTTTTCGAAAAAAGGTATTCTTCAACCGAGCTTCAAAATCCCGATTTTATTACCATTGCCAAAGGTTATGGCATTAAAGGCAAGCGAGTTGAAAACAGGGACGAGCTTGATAAAGCAGTAAGTGATATGTTTGCAACAGATGAACCTTTCCTGCTGGAAGTAAAAGTTGAACAAGAAGACAATGTATTTCCGATGGTACCTTCGGGGGCTTCAGTATCCGATATCCGGTTAGAATAATATTAAAAATAAGAGAGATGGAAAAGGTAAAAGAATTTACAATAACAGCATTTTCTGAAAACAGCATTGGTCTGCTGAACAGGATCACGATTATTTTTACACGCCGACATTTAAATATTGATAGCCTGACTGTTTCAGAATCAGCCATTCAAGGGATTTATAAATTTACGATTGTAGTAAATACAACCCCGCAGATGATTGAAAAAGTAGTGAAGCAAATTGAAAAGCTGGTAGATGTATTGAAGGCTTTTTATCTGAATGGAGAAGATATCGTCCATCAGGAAATTGCTCTGTATAAAGTGCCCACTGAAGCACTTCTCAACAGCAACGACCTGGAAAAGATCATCCGGCGTAATAATGCCCGGATACTGGAGGTTACCCCGGACTATACTGTAATTGAAAAGACGGGGCATAAAGCGGAGACTCAGGAACTTTTTGAAGATCTGAACCAGTTTGGGGTACTTCAGTTCACACGTTCAGGAAGGATTGCCATCACCAAGATGAAGGTGGAGATGCTGTCCGATTTTCTCAAACTGCTCGATAAGGACGAAGTAGTTTATAACTAGGTTATTAACAAAGTAACAAAGTAACAAA
>JADHVS010000069.1 GCA_016783865.1 Bacteroidales bacterium | reverse complement strand
TAAAACGGGATATCTCATTAACAGTGAACTTAAAAAGAGGAGAAATTTCCGGGACATGTTGCTTGTCAATTTTCAGAATGGATGCCAGTTCAGTATCATTCGGATATGCCTTCTTCACATCCATAATCACGGAGTCACCAACGATTTTTCCATGGAAGCTTTTCTTAATCTTTTCATCTTTCATGACCTCGAGTGACATGGTTGAGTCTTCACTCGTAATTCCATCCTCCATTTCGGTCTCCGTTTCATCCACCTGGACGAAATGACCTTTGAGCAAATCATTTCCTTCAATCTTACCGGCAGGCTCAAGGGTGCCCAGACGTTGGGCATAATTTTCTTTGGTGGATTCAATCATCTTATTATCCACATCAATGGTATAAAATGGCACCTTGTCTTTCTGTGTAAGGGCAAGATTTAACTCGGGTGATAATCCAAGGTCGAAGGCAAATTCAAATTCTTTCTGCTTTTCCCAGTCGAACTCCTTATTCATTTCTTCATTGGGAAGTGGCTCGCCAAGTATATTCAATTTTTCGTCGATCAGGTATTTGGTGATAGATTTTGAAACAATCTTGTTGATCTCTTCAATAAGCACGGGGGTTCCATAGAGTTTCTTTATAAGGCCGGCAGGTATTTTCCCGGGACGAAATCCGGGCATTTTAGCCGTTTTACGATAATCTTTAAGTACTTTTTCCATCCGTTCTGAATAATCCTCCTCATCCAGTTTGATCTTAAGGACAGCATTTAGACCGTCAATGTTTTCTTTTGTAATGTTCATCTGTGTTCAATTTTTAATTCCGTGAATCGTGAATCGTGAATCGCGGGCATGGGATCAGGGAGGCGGGTGTGGTCTTCTAATAAGGTTTTGCCAATATTTTTCCTGACACACTCACAACCCACACCCGTTTCTTCCGATTCACGACTCACGATTCACTTCTTAGAAAACCTATGTTTTGGCGGCTCAGATCATGTGCGGATGAAGGGACTCGAACCCCCACGTCGTAAGACACTAGATCCTAAGTCTAGCGCGTCTACCAATTCCGCCACATCCGCATTTTTTCAGCATGCAAAGGTACTGCTTTTTAGGAAATATGACAAATTGGAATTGAAAGTACTCAAGTCTGCAAATCGCAGGTCTTGAGTTAATATTCCTCAGAACTTCAGGTAAAAAGATGTGCCTTTGTGCTGGCCGGAGTGGTGGCTTTCCTGATCGCCTTTTTCACGGTTACCTGGAGAAGTTATCAGTATGCCAGGAAAAATCCTGTGGAAACTCTTAGGTATGAGTGAATATCAAATAATGAACAAGGATTTTTGTACAAAAATCGTTAATCGATATTCGTAAATCAGTTTTTCAATACCGATTGAAAGAATTGTTCATAGTTAAATACCGTCTGTTCAATACTGAACCGCTCAAATGCAGCATTTTTACCATTTTCAATTAACCTGTCACGGAGTTCAGCGTCATGCAGGACCTGGTTAATCTTTTCTGCCAGTTCCATGGTGTTCTCATCCTCATACCACAATCCATTCTTCTGGTCATCAAGCACATCAATAATGCCCGCAGCCCGGGTTCCGATCACCGGAGTACCCGCACCCATGGCTTCCACCAATACCAGCCCGAAACCCTCAGTAGTGGATGGTAAAACCATCACATCAAACAGTTTATAGTAATTCATTACGGTCTTTTTATCCACTATGCCTGCATAAATAAATTCATTTTTGAGGCCTTTTTCAAGGATCAGTTCATCCAGTATGCCCGGTTCGATCCCGACAAATATCACCTTAATATGATCAGGAAGATGAGTCAGTGCTTCAAGTAACTGGTACTGTTTTTTGCGCCTGGAGACACATCCGATCACGATATCATCTTTTTTCAGGTAATGCTTTATTTTCAGGTCCGATACAATGGCCTCATCAATCAAATCAAAATTCTCCACGGGTATCCCGTTGAAAATCACCTTAAGATGTTTCTCCGGAATGCCCATTTTGGTGAATTCATTCTTCAACTGGTTGCTGTTAACTACAATCTGTTCGGTACCCGAAACATAAAACCAGTTCTGAAGGAATCCTCCGACACTTCTGGGAGTCTGCCGGCGGGTAAGAATAATTTTTGATTTTATCCGGTATAATTTCTTTGCCAGAATCGAGGTATACCTGTCCCTCCCCGATTGGGCATTAATGATATCTATCTCCTTCTGCCTGGCCAGTCTTACAATGTGCTTCACGTTTTTAAAGTCAACCTTATTCCTGAAAACCATTGGTTCAACCTGCACTCCAGAGTCTTTCAAAATTTCAGCCAGGTGGCTTTCAGAAGGGCATCCCACATAAACGTTATGTCCCCTGCCTGCCAGTCCACGTGCCAGGTAAGCGATTGAAAAGGTAGAACCCGTTCCCGGATAACCCTGATATGTTAGGAAGAGTATGTTCATCTTATCGTGAGTTGACTTACGGTTCTACCGAAGTTCAAACTTTTGACCCAAGTAAACCCGCCTTACCTGCTCATCGCCGGCCAGTTCATCGGATGTACCTGATTTAAGAATATCGCCTTCGAACAGAAGATAGGCCCTGTCAGTAATCGACAAGGTCTCATGTACATTATGATCTGTGATAAGGATCCCGATATTCTTTTCTTTAAGCTTGGATACTATCTCCTGTATATCTTCAACGGCTATTGGATCAACGCCGGCAAAAGGCTCGTCGAGTAACATAAAATTTGGTTTCAGCGCAAGAGCACGGGCAATCTCGGTCCTTCTTCTTTCTCCCCCGGATAATTGGATACCAAGGCTCTTTCTGATCCTGTCCAGACCAAACTCCTTTAACAATGATTCGACCTTGTCTTTTTGTTCATCCCTGGGTAAGTCTGACATTTCAAGAACCGCAAGCAGATTGTCCTCAACAGTTAACTTTCGGAATACCGAAGCCTCCTGAGCAAGATAACCGATTCCCATCCTGGCTCTTTTATAAACCGGTTCATTTGTAATGTCTTTATCATCGATAAATATCTTACCGGAATTGGGCGAGATCAGTCCCACAATCATGTAAAAAGTAGTCGTTTTACCGGCACCATTTGGTCCTAATAATCCAACAATTTCCCCCTGCTCGACTTCAATGGAAACCTTTTTAACAACCGTTCTGCTCCGGTATTTCTTAACAAGATCTTTGGTATGCAGCCTCATTGGATAGTGCGTTTATCAGTTAAAACGGATCCTGACCTGTTAAATTACTCTTTTTTCTCTGCCTCAAGCTCCTCTACTTCTTTTTTTCGCAAGATCCGCCTGGAAATGGATATACCAACTTCATAGAGTATTATTAAAGGTAAAGCCACCAAAACCTGACTGAATATATCGGGAGGAGTTATGATGGCAGAGAGTGCAAGTATAAGCACAAGGGAATGCCTCCTGTATTTTTTCAGGAAGTTCGGAGTTACCAATCCTGCCTTACTCAGGAAGTAAACCAGTATAGGTAATTCAAAAATAATTCCTGCTGCCAGCACTACCGAGGCAATAGTTGAGACATAAGATATGAGATTGATCTGGTTTGTAACCTGATCGCTTACACTGTAGGAACCAAGAAAATGTATGGAAAGGGGTGTAATGATGAAATACCCGAATAATACACCCAGGTTAAATAACATTGAACTATAAAAGACCGCACCCCTGGCATGCTTTTTTTCCCTGCTGTAAAGTGCAGGCACTACAAATCTCCAGAATTCCCAGAAAATATATGGGAATGCCAGGATAAATCCTGACATGAGAGAAACCATGATATGCATCGAGAATTGACCGGCCATTTTTATACTAATCAGCTCCAGGGGCTTCGAGTTAATGCATAATTTATTCACATTAACTATCCGGCCAAATTCACACAGCAACCTGTTGGTTAGAAATTCGGGGGACTTTGGACCAAGAAGTATGGTGTTGAATACAATATCCTTAAAAATAAAGGCAACAATCGCGACCACCAGTATGGATACCAATGCCCTTAAAATATGCCACCTCAACACCTCAAGATGCTCCAGGAAAGACATTTCTCCTTCATCTTTTTTTGCCATTATCCTAACAATTTAAGCCTACAAATGTATTCATATAATTCAAAAAACTATCAAAAGTCAATATTTAGAATTTGACTAAAAATATATTTTTGTTCCCCTTATGCATCGGCTTGATCCGACTGCGATATATATCAAACACATCCTCCACACACCACACCCCCGGTTCACTGGAAGAGTTATTTAAAAGTTAATTTTAAAAAGTTTTTTTAAAATTCATAAAAATTTCTTAAATTTAAATAAAAGGAAATTATCTGAAATGAATACCGGAGTAGATATATCACTCTCTGAATACCTGAAAAAATACTTTGGCTTCGTTAACTTCAAGGGTAACCAGGAAGTTATTATCCGAAGTATTATGTCCGGGAACGATACTTTTGTCCTGATGCCAACCGGCGGTGGTAAATCTCTATGTTACCAGCTTCCGTCATTGCTTCTTGAAGGAACAGCGATCGTCATTTCACCTCTGATTGCCCTGATGAAAAACCAGGTGGATGCCATGCGAAGTTTCAGCACAACTGACGGTATTGCACATTTCCTTAATTCGTCCCTGACAAAAGTCCAGATTGAAAAAGTAAAATCAGACCTGATCAGTAAAAGTACGAGGTTGTTATATGTCGCGCCGGAATCGCTTACCAAACAGGACAACATTAATTTCCTGAAAAAAATAAAGATCTCCTTTTATGCCGTAGATGAAGCACATTGTATCTCTGAATGGGGACATGATTTCAGGCCTGAATACCGGAGGATCAGACCCATTATTAATGAAATTGGAACAGCTCCTATCATTGCGCTCACCGCTACAGCTACCCCTAAAGTACAACATGACATCCAGAAAAACCTTGACATGCTGGATGCCCATGTATTTAAATCTTCATTCAGGCGACACAATCTATACTATGAAATCCGGCCCAAGGCAGGTGCCTCAAAAGAGATCATTAAATATATAATGAATAACCCGGGAAAATCGGGCATTATTTATTGCCTGAGCCGGAAGAAAGTGGAAGAACTGGCCGAAACACTCCAAGTGAATGGTATAAAGGCCCTCCCTTATCATGCCGGGATGGATTCGAATACCCGGACTGAAAACCAGGATAAATTCCTGATGGAAGATGTAGATGTAATAGTGGCTACCATTGCCTTTGGAATGGGTATTGATAAACCTGATGTACGGTTTGTTATCCATTATGATATTCCCAAGAGCCTCGAAGGATACTACCAGGAGACCGGAAGGGCCGGAAGAGATGGTGGAGAAGGCAAATGCATAACATTTTACAGTTACAAGGATATCCAGAAGCTGGAAAAATTCATGCAGGGTAAGCCCCTTGCCGAACAGGAAATAGGAAAACAATTATTGCTCGAAACGGTGGCTTATGCCGAATCATCCGTTTGCCGTCCGAAACAGTTATTGAACTACTTTGGTGAGGTCATGGAAGGGCGCTGTAACAACTGTGATAATTGTCTGTATCCGAAAGTAAAACTGGAAGGAAAAGATTATATGGTTCAGGCTCTGGAAGCTATTCTCACTGTCAAAGAAAAGTTCAAGGCAGACCATGTTGCGAATATTCTGGCAGGCAATATAAATTCTGCAATAAAATCATATAAACATCATAAATTAATTATATTTGGAACCGGTGACACCAAGGACAACAGGTTCTGGAACGTTGTATTACGACAGGCACTAATCGCACAATTTATCACCAAGGATATAGAAAATTACGGTCTCCTAAAAATTACTGAAGAAGGGAAAAAATACATTGAGAATCCGACCTCATTTATGATGACTATGGATCATGAATATGATATTGCAGAAGATATGGGGGCAATTGCACCTGACGGTGGTACAAGCGTTGTTGATGAAGAACTCTTTAATATACTTAAGGATCTTCGGAAGAAAAACTCCAAATCGCTTAATCTACCTCCCTTTGTAATCTTCCAGGATCCTTCCCTGGAAGATATGGCCATTCATTATCCCATCACGCTTGAAGAGCTTCAGAATATTCAGGGAGTAGGTGCCGGAAAGGCAAAAAGATATGGAAAAGAATTTGTGGCAATGATCAAAACCTATGTGGATGAGAAGGAGATTATCCGTCCGCAGGATATGGTTGTCAAATCGGTAATAAACAAGTCCGGAATGAAGGTTTATATTATTCATAGCATTGACAGGAAAATATCGCTTGAAGATATAGCCAGTGCCAAAAATCTTGAAATGATCGACCTGTTGAAAGAGATTGAAGCCATCGTGAACAGCGGCACGAAATTGAACATCAGTTACTTTATAAATGAGGTAATGGATGAAGATCACCAGGAAGAGGTTTATGAATATTTCCGTGAGGCAGAGAATGAGTCCATCGAACTTGCATTGAATGAATTGGGTGAGGAGGAATATTCAGAAGAAGACATTCGGTTGATGAGGATCCAGTTCGTTTCTGAAATGGGACATTAACCCATCCTTTTCAAAATAAAATATTTCACCTTCTAATTTCAAAAACCCTTTGAATACAGTTTTACGTACAACCGACCTGACCAAGTCATATGGCTCCATAGTTGCAGTAAAGGACGTTTCCCTCCTGATCCGGGAAGGCAATATTTTGGGGCTCTTAGGTCCTAACGGAAGTGGCAAAACTACCACCCTGGCCATAATCACAGGTATTGTCCATGCTGACAGCGGATCATTCAACTGGTTTGGTGAGGAACCCTTCCCGGCGCAGAGGAAGAAAATCGGATCACTCATCGAAGTGCCCAATTTCTATCCATACCTCAGCCTGGAAAGAAACCTGCGGGTCATCGCATCCATTAAAGGCATTCCTGAGTCCGACATAACAAGGGTGCTGACCGTAACCGGTTTGAAAGATCGCAGCAAATCAAATTATGATACCCTTTCTCTCGGGATGAAGCAACGGTTAGCACTGGCAGCCGTATTGCTGGGTGATCCCGATGTGCTTGTTCTGGATGAACCGACCAATGGTCTTGATCCTGAGGGAATTACAGAAGTCAGGGAGATCATCCTCAATGAAGCCACCAAACAAAAAACAATAATCCTTGCCAGTCACATCCTCGATGAAGTAGAAAAGGTCTGTACCCATGTTGGGATTCTGAAGAAAGGGGAATTGATCTCGTTTGGCAAGGTGAATGAGCTGTTGGCAGCCGATGATCCGGTTATTATCTCATGTGATAATATTACCCGGCTGGAGGAAGAATTGATCAGATCGGGAATGACCAACAGTGTGGAAAAAGACAACCACGACCTGATACTTGTCCTGAAAAAAGAATTTTCGGCTTCCGATGTCAACAAGTTTGCTTTTGACAAAGGCCATACTCTTACAAAACTTGAAACCAGAAAGAAAAGTCTCGAATCACAGTTCCTCGAACTGGTAAAATAACTTGCTATGCTTTCCATACTCAGGATAGAATTATTAAAACTTACCAGCTACAATGCTTTCAGGGTCTTGCTCATCCTGCACCTGGTGCTCTTTTCACTGGTTATTATTACCACATCACAATTAGATATCACCATACCCGGATTCAGCACAGACTATCTTTACCAGTTCCCTAATGTATGGGAGTTTTTTCCCTGGGTAGCCAGCTGGTTTAATATCTTACTTGCCATCCTCGTTATCGTGATCACTGGAAATGAATATACTTTCAGGACATTCCGCCAGAATGTAATCGATGGACTCAGCCGTTTTCAGTTGCTTGCAGGAAAAGGAATGGTTATAATCATGCTTGCCTTTTATGCCACACTCATGGTATTGCTGTTATCACTGATATTTGGATTTATTTTCACCAGGAATTATGGTGAAATTACATTTGCAGCCAAATCATACACCCTGCTTGTTTATTTCCTCCAGGCTGTGGCATACATGGTTTTTGGATTTTTTATCGCTGTATTGTTCAGGAACACCGGTCTGGCCATTACTCTTTTCCTTCTCTACAGGATTGTTATTGAACCGGTTTTCCGGTTGTTTTTCCCAAAAGTTGCCAGGATGTATTTCCCGATAAAGGCTATATCCGGTCTCACACCTACACCGGAATTTGTCTCCATTACACGAGGAAATGTTCAGATTAATGGAAATGAGTCAGATCCCTTGAGCTTGCGTGATGCCGGCATTCTCCCCGAGGAATTACCACTGCTTACCAATGTTCTGCTCACTGCAGGATATACTATGCTGTTCGTCTGGTTGGCGTATATCTTATTGAAAAAGAGAAACCTGTAATATTATCACCTACTGTCTACTGTCTACTAATTCTTCACATCCAAAGCATCCCTGAGTCCATTCCCCAGCATTGTAAATGCCAGCACCATGATCATAATGGCAAGTCCGGGAAGAAAAGCCAGGTAGGCTTTATCGACAATCATATAACCATAATGGTCGCGTACCATAGATCCCCAGGAAGGAACAGGGGGCTGCACGCCAATGCCCAGAAAACTTAAACCGGCTTCGATCAAAATAGCCGAGGCAAAATTGGCAGCTGAGATTATTATGACAGGGTTGATCACGTTCGGGATGATATGCCGGATAAGGATACGTACCGAATTTACTCCCAGGGTACGTGCTGCATCAATATACTCCAGTTCCCTTATGCTGAGCACCTGTCCGCGCACTACCCTGGCCACTTCAACCCACATGGTTAATCCCACTGCGACAAAAACCTGCCAGAATCCTCGTCCCAGCACAAGAGCAATAGAGATAACCATAAGTAAAGTTGGAATTGACCAGACCACATTGATAAGCCACATGATAACCTGATCGATCCTTCCCCGGAAATAACCCGCGATCACTCCCAGCGTGAGACCAATAATCAATGAGATGCCAACAGCAATGAATCCAACTGACAAGGATACCCTTGTTCCGAGTATCATCCGGCTCAGAAGATCACGTCCAAAACTGTCGGTGCCAAGAAAGAACCTTGTTTGAATAATATGATCCTCGATTACCCTGGATTGCAACTGATCAATGGAAACAACCTTTTCTTCTTCACCGATATTTTTAAATACCAACTGATCCTGATTCACCTCAATCAATGGATTAGCGAGGGAGACAGGATAACAAACATCAGCCAGAGAATAACGGCTGACAACTGGCAGATAATCACCGGTGAAGCTAAGGATGACAACCTCAGAGCCTTCAAAATAGAGACTGTCGAATGGTTTAAGATCAAAGCGGTTCTTCTTTCCAGACAGCATCAATCCAAAAAATGATTTTTCACCCGTATCTTCATTCCTGGTCACCCTGAGCATCGCCGTTTTATACCCTGGCTTTTTGGCCGCCAGTTCAATAAATTGCTGATTGCATTGCGGGGTCTTATCCGGGGTGATCAGGTAACCAAGACAGGCAATGATAATGCCAATAAGAATAATGATGGCACCACCAGCAGCCCAGCTGTTTCTTATCAGCTTTTGCCAGGCTGAAAATGAATGATTGGTTTCATTAATAGAAGCAGCCATTACCGATTAGATTTTCTTCATCCTTCCCTTCCAGTGAACGGGCAATAAATTACCTGCGATGGCGATGAAATTAACATAAATAAAATAAACCAATTGTAATGGAATAAAATAAATGAGTATACTCCGTGCCCTGTAATATCCGGTTATAAAAAACAAAAAAATGAAATCTATCACCATCTTAATAGAATACAATATGATGAATGGTTTCCAGAGTTGTTCCATGAAAATAATCCCGCATAAAAGAAAAAGCAACAGAAAATTCACAAGGAACACAGCAACAGCAGAAAAAATGATATGGGGATCTTTATAAAACCGGCTCTTTGATGTCCAGCGCAGGCGCTGACGGATGAATGAGCCAAGTCCTGGTGAAGGAGCTGTTTCAATAATGGAATCCGGAGATTTTAAAAAAGTTATTTGACCCGGGTAATGTTTTTTAATCCACAACAGGAAGAAAATATCGTCACCCGAAACTGCCTTCTGCTTTTCTGCATTAAAAAAATCGAGGTAATCCTTCCTGAAACATATCATGTTGGTCCCGTTACACAGGATCGGATTGTTCAGTCCGCATGCTGCAGCACCTGTTCCAACCAGGCTGAATAATTCAAGTTGTTGTATTCTCTCCCAGGGATTTTGGGCCAGGTAACGCACAGGTCCAAAGACCAATCTTGATGAGGAATGGATCAACTGATCAGTCATGTCTGTAATCCACTTGTCGTACAATACACTATCTGCATCAAGCAATAAAACAATATCTGTCTCACATTCCACCAAACCTTTACGAATGGCACTCTTCTTCCCTTGATCTGAACCGGGAAGTTCAATGATCCTGACATCCTGACCACCTTTACCCGATAAGATCTCCTGGAGGGTTTTATCTTCGGAATGATCATCGATAAAAATTACTGAGATCTGATCGGACGGATAATCCTGATCTGCAATACCTGCCAGTAAAGGCCAGATATTTTTTTCTTCATTCCTTACTGGAATGATCAGTGTAACAGGGATTTTTGACCAGTCCTTCCCTGGTCTGAATTCCGGTAATCTGAACCATCCGGCCAGGTAAGATAGAATGAGGAATAAATACAGTCCTGCTATTGAAATAAATATAATCCAGATACTATTCAAGATCGATGCTTATTAGGCCCTGGGAAGTAATTTGCTCACGGTTGTTGTAAGCTGCTTTATGTTAATTGGCTTTGTAATAAATCCGTCACAACCCGCCTCCTCTGATTTTATTTTTTCCTCCTCAATGGCGTTGGCCGTAACAACAATAACAGGCAGATCCGGCCTGGTTTTCTTAATGATCCGGGTGGCCTCGTAGCCATTCATTCCCGGAAGCTGAAGATCCATAAGTACAATACTCACATCATTATTCTTAAAACATATGTCGACTGCTTCCTGCCCGCCCTCAGCCCGGATAACGTTAGCATTCATCATCTCCACCCATCCTTCAAGAAGCTTAAAATTAAAAAAGTCATCCTCGACAATAAGGATGCTGTACCCTGACCAGTCAGGTTTGTTGACCTTATCTTCAGAAGTAGTTTCGTTATTGTTCATCATGTTGACCTCCGCAAAAGCAGATGCCGGATAACCGGTTCAGTGATCTAATGTTAATTATCCAAGGATCATTCCAATTATTGTTGCTGAAAGCAATGAAGCAAGTGTGCCTGCCAGCAATGCCCTGAGTCCAAGCCGGGACAGAAGAATCCTCTGGCTGGGTGCCAATGCCCCGATTCCTCCAATTTGTATCCCGATGGATGCGAAATTAGCAAATCCACAAAGTATGTATGTAGACATGATAATTGACTTTGTCTCTGTAAATGCTCCGGCCGTTTTCATATCGGCCAGACTTATATAGCTGATGAATTCCGTCAGGATTATTTTCTCACCCAACAACTGTCCTACCAGGGTCATGTCTTCTGAACAAACACCTATTAACCACATCAGGGGCGACAGAGAATACCCGAGGATAAACTGCAGTGACAATTCCTCGTACCGCCCTGAAGTGATCTCACCAATGAGCGGGTTCAGATTGGTCCAGTTACCAATCTTCAGGAAAATAAAATTAATCATGGCGATCAGGGCAATGAACACCAGTAACATGGCAGCCACATTAACAGCCAGCCTGAGCCCATCAGAGGTTCCAATGGTTATCGCGTCCAATAAATTTTTACCGATCTTTTCTTTCGGTACCTCAACATCGGTATTCACTTTTTCTGTCTGGGGAATCAGGATTTTTGAAATAACAATTACACCCGGTGCAGCCATCACAGAAGCGGCAAGCAAATGCTTTGCAAAGATGAGTTTCTGGATCGGGTCGGTTCCGCCCAGCACATTAATGTAAACGGCCAGCACCCCGCCGGCAAGTGTCGCCATACCCCCTGACATCACAAGCAACATTTGTGATTTATTCATTTTATCGAGGTAACCCTTGATCATCAGGGGCGATTCGGTTTGCCCCAGGAAAATATTCCCGGCTACAGATAGTCCTTCGGCTCCTGTAATCTTTAATGCCTTGCTTAACAGCCAGGCCAGTCCAAAAACAACCACCTGGATAACCCTTAAATAGTACAGGATGGAAGTAATGGCAGAGAAAAAGATTATTGTGGGAAGAATGGTGATGACGAAATTCAGCAAGGGAGGTTCGATTTTACCAGTCTCGATTGATTTAAACAGGTATTTGGTTCCCTCGAGCGTAAAATCTATGATTTTGACGAAGACTTTTCCTACAAATTCAAAAACTGTCTGAAAACCGGGGATCCATAAAATACATATGGCAAGTACAAGCTGAATAGCCAGGCCAACGTATACAACCTGCCAGGAAATGGCTTTTCTATTGGTACTGAACAGGTACGCCAATGCCACCAGCACAATCATTCC
Source organism: Bacteroidales bacterium (assembly GCA_016783865.1). The sequence goes on along the minus strand of JADHVS010000069.1, from coordinate 6,834 downwards.
CAAAATCCCCCTCAGGATCCTCACTATGTCGAAACTGAAAGTTTGTGTGCGGGGAATGATCTGGGCATTTTCTCCAATTAACGCAGCCCCTGTATTTTCAGCAGTAATTACCGTATCAGCCAGACCGGATTCAGCAGTATCTGCAACTGTTGTGTCAGTATCATTCAGGAGGGAACAGGAATATGCAGATGCTGAAATCAGATTGAGATTTCCAAAGAAAAGAAGGAGAGTTAATAAAATGAAACGGGCATGAATAAATTTAATCATTAATTTATTAAAGCAAATGATTAAATTTTTCATGTGAGAAAGAGTGAAACGAGTGGTTGCACACGTTCTAAATTTTTTAATTAACATATTATCAAATAATTATAAAAATTTAAACGTGTGAAAAACCTGTTCATTCGTCAAAATTCATTAGCTGGCTTGTCTCCGGTTTATTTCATCCCGGATCGCAGAAGCGCGTTCGTAATCTTCCTCACCTATTGCTTCCTGCAGCAACTCATGTAATTCTTTATCGGAATAACTTTTGTATTCCTCTGTATCCCTGGTTGTTTTCGGAGCAGACTTTGTGGTGTCAGCAGCGTCGGGATCCTTATTAGCTGGTTCATCTTTCGATTCTTTGCTGAATTCCAGCACAATACCGGCTCGTTCCATTATCTCTTCAGAAGTATATATTGGGCACTTAAAGCGCAGGGCAAGGGCAATGGCATCTGAAGTACGTGCATCGATGGTGATTCGGTTGCTGCCGTTATCACACAACATCTTGGAATAAAATACGCCTTCTTCGAGCTTATATATATTTACTTCCAGGAGATCTATCTTAAACAAGGTGGCAAAGTTCAAAAACAGGTCGTGAGTCAGGGGCCGGGGAGGTTTTAATCCTTCAAGCTGGATGGCTATTGCCTGGGCTTCAAAACCTCCAACTATGATTGGGATCCTTCTGTCTCCATCTTCCTCAGTAAGTACTAAAGCATATGCTCCGGACTGGGTTTGGCTGTATGAAATCCCAAGGACATTCAGCTTTATCTTGCTCATCTCAACTTATTAGTATTGGTTTTCTCGCCTCTATCACTCACACAAATATAATGAATTCATTCATTTACCTGTTGAATATAGTGATTGACTCTCCTCGCAGCAAGCTCCGAGGAATCATCGATCCTTTATATAAATTTTTAATTGCGCTCGCTAACCCCGCAGCAAGCTACGGGGAATGCGCTCGCAGGATTCATTGGATAATATGAAATAAAAATAATTGAGGCAGTATAATGATTGATTTTAATCACTGATTCGTAAATAATTACAATCAAAACCTTTGCTTATAATTGAAACTTTTATATTTTTGCACACCCAAGTTTTAATATAATAAAAGGACAGATTGATGTACGCAATTGTTGACATAGCCGGAAAACAGTATAAAGTAACCAAAAACCAGAAAATCTTTGTTCACAGGATTGAAGGAGATTTAGGGTCTTCGGTTTATTTTGACCAGGTTTTACTGATTGAAAACGATAAGGATGTGATTGTTGGCGAACCCGTTATTCAGGGAGCCCTTGTTTCAGGCAGGATATTATCCCATGCCAAAGGAGACAAAGTAAAAGTTTTTAAAAAGAAAAGAAGGAAGGGATATAAAGTACTCAAGGGACACAGGCAGTTTTTTACCGAGTTAGATATCGAAAACATACAGGAAAAAGGAGCGGTTAAGAGAGCACAACCTGCCACCAAACCAGAATCCAAGGCAGCGGTAAAGGATGCACCCAAGGCCGACACCGGAAAAAAGGCGGCGGAGCCAAAGCCAACAACCAAACCGGCTGCCGAGGCAAAAACAACCAAGACCGAACCTAAAACCGCTGCTGCCAAAGCACCTGCAAAGAGTGCTGCCAAACCTGCAGCGAAAAAACCTGCAGCAGCAAAAACTACAACTAAAACAACTGCAAAGCCAAAAGCTTTAAAGCCAACAGCTGCCAAACCTGAAACTGCCGCCAAACCAGCTGCTAAGAAAACAACCGGAACAACCAGCAAATCTGCTGGTACGGCTAAAAAACCAGCATCCGGAACAAAAGAAAATAAAGAATAATAACAATAAAAGTACTTGAGCCATGGCACATAAAAAAGGAGCAGGTAGTTCACGAAACGGAAGAGAGTCACAAAGCAAACGATTGGGCGTTAAAATATATGGCGGCCAGGTCGTTAAAGCCGGCAATATCATTGTCAGGCAGCGTGGAACCCAGCACCACCCGGGCAAAAACGTAGGTATGGGAAAAGATCATACACTGTTTGCCCTGATCAACGGAGTGGTGGATTTCAGGAAAAAGACTAATAACAAATCATACGTTTCAATATTACCTGGGGAAAATTAAGAATTAATTACTGACTTGTTTAAATCTCCTGCGTTCTATCGTATATGATAAGCCAGGAGATTTTTTATTTTTATCCCTAACCATACATTCATTCAGCTATGCTAACACTTCCTTATATCCATTCACATAAAGCTCAGATCATTGACAAGCTAAGGATAAAGAATTTCGATGCATCTGAGATCATTGAAAAAATCATTGAGACTGACAACAGCCGGAAAAACCTTCAGGCTTCATCGGACCAGCTTCAAAGTAAACTGAATGAAAAATCAAAAGAGGTCGGGCAACTATTCAAGTCGGGAAAGCAGGAAGAAGCCAACCAGACCAAAAGTGAGCTGGGCAAATTAAAGGAACAGATCAAGAAACTGAATTACGATCAGTCGGAGGTTCTGGAGACCCTCAATGATCTGCTTATCCAGGTCCCTAATGTTCCCCATGAATCGGTTTCACCCGGGAAAGGAGAACAGGATAATGTGAAGGTCCGTGAAGGAGGCAGCCTGCCAGCACTGGATGAAGGGGCTGTGCCACATTGGGACCTGATCAGAAAATACGATATTATTGATTTCGATCTTGGCATTAAAATCACCGGCGCAGGATTCCCTTTGTATAAAAACAAGGGTGCCCGGTTGCAACGTGCACTGATCAACTTTTTCCTCGACCAGAATACGGAGGCCGGATACCAGGAATACCTCCCTCCCCTGATGGTGAATGAGGATTCTGCGTTTGGAACAGGACAGCTCCCGGATAAGGAAGGCCAGATGTATTCGGTTCCTGTCGATAACTTTTACCTGATCCCTACATCAGAGGTGCCCGTAACCAATATTTTCAGGGATACCATCCTGGATGAAGCTCAATTGCCAGTTAAATGCACCTCCTATACTCCCTGTTTCAGAAGGGAAGCAGGATCGTGGGGAAAGGATGTCAGGGGATTGAACCGGTTGCACCAGTTTGATAAAGTAGAGATCGTTCAGATTGCTCATCCTGATAAATCGTACGACACGCTGGAAGAGATGGCTGCCCATATTGAAAGCCTCGTGGTTAAGCTGGGGCTCCCCTATCGCATTATGAGGCTTTGCGGCGGAGACCTGAGTTTTACATCGGCACTCACCTATGATTTTGAGGTGTACGCAGCAGCACAACAAAAATGGCTTGAGATCAGCTCAGTTTCAAATTTCGAATCTTACCAGGCCAACCGGCTTAAACTGCGCTTCAAAGAGCCGGGTGAAAAGAAAAACCGGCTGGCACATACACTCAACGGCAGTGCACTTGCCCTGCCCAGGGTGGTGGCAGCGCTGCTTGAAAATAACCAGACACCGGAGGGGATAAGGATACCTGAGGTTCTCAGACCTTATACGGGATTTGATCTGATCAACTGATGGGAGCGGACATCTATCGCCATCGGATCAGTCAGGTCAAAACATAATTATCTCTGAACACCATAGAATAAAAGTGTAAAGTAATTTAAAGCAGGCTCACGGTAATTCCCTTTCCTTGTTACACTCAGTTTAATGGATTTAAAGATATGAACTGCTGCGATATCCAATACCAGGGATTGAAAATAACTCCCTTACTGCTTTAATATCTCTATCATTCAGGATAAAATCCACCAGCACATCCTGGCTTATGTTTTTCTTCCTGTCATCCGGAATACACCAGAATAAATCGCTGTTCCCGCGTTATAAATCTTTGTATGCCGGGACTGTTCATCTTCGTCTGCAGATATTATCAAAAGCAGAAAAACAGCACTGCTGCAGAACAAATGAACAGTTCAGGCAATCCAGGGGATTTAATGTTGAAAAGCCAGAGAAGAAGAGGGCGTATTGAATTGTTTCTTCTATCCTGGTAAAACGTAAGAGCATTGACAAAACCTGATATTATTGCCTTGTTTTTTATACATAATATGCATATTTTTGCATTGTTTATTGTGCATAAATCTTATATTTGTACCATCATCCAATAACTATTGGATACCCGGGTACCTGCCGGAATATTATCGAAGTATATGAAAAGAGATATTGACACAACTTTCAGAATCTGGAAAAATCAAAAAAACAGGTATCCTCTTCTTGTGCGAGGTGCAAGGCAAGTAGGAAAATCATATTCCGTCAGATCGTTCGGTGAGAATGAGTTCGACAATTTAGTGGAAGTGAACTTTGAACTTAAGCCGCAATATAAAATTATTTTTGATACCCTGGAACCAGAAAAGGTTATTGAAACCCTTGCTGTTCTTTCTAAATCAGATATAATCCCTGGTAAAACACTTCTGTTTCTGGATGAAATTCAGGAATGCCCGAATGCAATCATCGCTTTACGATATTTTTATGAGCAAATGCCCGAATTACATATTATAGGTGCAGGCTCATTATTGGAATTCGTAATCTCTCAGGAAGATTTCAGAATGCCTGTCGGCAGGATCCAGTATATTTATATGAAACCTCTTTCCTTTCTGGAATTCCTGGATGCTGTTGGAGAAACAAGAAGCAGGCAAATCATTGAAGCTTTTTCCTGGGCTAATCTGCCTTCCCATGCCATTCATGAGCATCTTTTATCGCTTATTAAAAGGTATTCGGTCATTGGTGGAATGCCCGCGGTTGTTTTGGAATATGCATCAACCGGTAATCTGGACAGATGTTTCCAGATCCAAACCATAATTATCCAGACATATCGCGATGATTTCGGTAAATATGCCAGTAAAGTGAAGCATAAATATCTTGAAAAAGTATTTTTCGCAGTTCCAAAGATGACCGGAAAAAAGTTCATGTATTCCAGGGTGGATAACTCAATACTGTCCCGTGATCTTAAAGATGCATTGTTGCTTCTGGAGAAAGCAGGTGTGGTTTACCGGATAAAACAGACCAGTGGAGAAGGGTTGCCTCTGGAAGCCAATGCAAAAGAAAAAAATTATAAAGCTACTTTTCTGGACATTGGTTTAATGCAAAATATCTGTGGCTTAAGCAGTGATATTCTGCTAACCCCTGATGAAAACTATATTATTGTAAATGAAGGTGCTTTGGCTGAACAATTTACAGCACAGGAATTACTTGCTTATAATGACCCCTACCGGATGCCTTCATTGTATTATTGGGCCAGGGAAGCACGAAACAGCAGTGCGGAAATCGATTATGCCATTCCATGGAATTCCTGTGTTTTGCCTGTTGAGGTAAAATCAGGAAAAACAGGGGCACTGAGAAGCATGAAGATCTATCTTGATAAATACAATCTTTCATTTGGTGTAAGGGTATCACAGCTGTACTTTAATAAAACCTTACCCGTTTTTTCCATACCCTTCTATGCGATAAAGAAATTACTCCACCTGATCTCATGAGGCGGTGACGACGAGACCGCAAAGCCCATTTACCCAGATTTACCTCACTTAACTTTATAATGCTTGATATACTTGCTTTATAGGAGTTTTTTCGTAAATTTGTGCACCTGTCTTAAACAAACTTATTTTGAGTTTGCGAGACAAATTGCGAGACAGATTTAAAATAAATAAAGATGGCATCCGTTAAGCTACTGGTTAAAAAACATAACGTCTCAAAGAAAGACGGAAAAACGCCGATATATGTCCAGTATAATTATAGCCGTGATAGGAGAATCCTGATCAATACCAAGAGAAGGATCGAAACTAAATACTGGGATTTTGAGAACGATGTTCTACGTAGAAGTCATCCTAAATATGATACGATCAACAGGCACATCAAAAAGGCTAAACTTGAAATTGAGACCATAGTAAGCAATGCTCATGATGATGGGACTGATCCTGGCCCAGAATATGTACTGAATGAATATTACGGAATAAATCAGGGGACGGTTAAAGTAGGTGAAAAAGGTTTCTTTGAATACTATGAGGATTATATAAAGGCTAAAAGCCCCAGAGTGGGCAAACATACTATCATTGATTACTATGCCCTGAAAAAGCACCTGAAGGGATTTGAACGATGGAGCAGATCAAAGGTCGAATTCAAATCCATCAACTATGAATTCTACCAGAAGTTCACGAAATACCTCAGCCATGATGCTGTTAAGCCAAATAAAGAAAAGGGATTGGCAGTCAATACTGTTGGTAAAACACTAAAGAACCTAAAAATCTTCCTCAGGGATTGTGCCCGAAAGAATATCATTGATCCTATTGACACAAGTGATTTTAAAGTATACCAGGAGGAAGTTGAAAATATCTACCTGAAAGAAGATGAGATCGAATCTATTTATGATTTGGATCTTTCAGAAGACAAGGAAAGGGAAAGGATCCGGGATCTGTTTGTCCTTGGATGTTATACCGGTTTACGCTATTCAGATCTCAGCAATATTAAACCAGCAAATATTAAAGGAGATTTCATACACTTACGCCAGGGTAAAACCATGAATCATATCGTGATCCCACTCAATGAAACAGCAAAAAAAATTATTATAAAATATGACAGTGGCATACCAGAAGGTATCCACATGAATGATTTCAATAAATTAATAAAAGGAATAG
>JADHVS010000068.1 GCA_016783865.1 Bacteroidales bacterium | reverse complement strand
GGTCAGTGTTTTGCCTCCAGCTTCCTTCAGACATCCCCTCACGAGTTTGCCCTTGCCTTCGGCTAATGCTTCCCCTTACCGGGTGCATAGAGGACTTTCACCTCCAAGTATCAGCGCCCTGCCGGGCGCACTAAAAAAAGCCTCCCAAAATTGGAAGGCTTGAAGGCGGTGACGACGAGACTCGAACTCGCGACCTCCGGCGTGACAGGCCGGCATTCTAACCAACTGAACTACGTCACCGTTTTAATTAGCGATGCAAAAATAAACTATTTTTTGGTATTGCAAAAGTGGATATTGAAAAACTTAACCTGCATTCACACAAATTGGTCGCCAGGTACTATGAAATACTTATTTCCACCATATTGAAATAAAAGTACACACCTGGTATTTATATAATTATTATAATTGTACCTTCTTTTTCAAATTTCTACAATGAATACTATGCAACTTACACCGAACAGGCTGACCTGGCTGGCGATTTTCAGAATGATGATCGGATGGCACTTCCTGTATGAAGGAATTGTAAAGGTGTTTTCAGCCGACTGGACAGCGTACGGCTACCTGATGACCTCGGAGGGATTTCTTAGTAATTTCTTTAAATCCCTTGCTGCTAATCAAGGCACCCTGGAAGTCGTGTCATTCATGAATCAATGGGGATTATTACTGATCGGGCTGGGACTATTCCTGGGTACCTTTACAAGAATTTCATGCTATGCGGGGGCTTTCCTGCTTTTGTTATATTATCTATCCCACCCTCCGTTTATCGGGATAGATTACACCTTTGGCGTGGAAGGCAACTACCTGTTCATAGATAAAAACCTGATAGAACTGGTTGCACTCATTGTACTATCACTATTCCCTACAGGGAAACATATTGGCCTCGACAGGTTGATCTTTGGTCCGGTTAAATCATAATTGACCGCAAATAAATGAGTATAAGATTCTGAAACAAGTTCAGAATGACTATATAAATAAATTATTACTGGAATGGGAACGAATAAAATTAACAGAAGAGATATTCTAAAAGGCTTGGCGTCATTGCCGTTTTTAGGTGCACTCGGATGGGCAGCAAAACGGGACTTTAATATCTACAATACAGCGAAACAGGAAAAACAAAACTTTGTTAATACGCTGAATATTGATGTCACCCTGCCGGAAGAACTGCAGGGAACCGGACCGGATGTACTGAAAATCGGTATCGTTGGAATCGGTATTCGGGGGACACAATTGCTGCAGGCCCTGGGATTCATGCACCCCGACACAATAAAAGACTGGGAAGAGAACCAGTCTCAGCGGCTTCAGGCATTCCTTGAACAGGAAGATATGAATGTCAGGGTTACCGGTGTATGCGATCTGTTTAAACACCGTACCGACCTGGCCGTTGAATCCACCAGCATGGAAAGCCATCAGCCCAAAGTATACAATACATACCAGGAACTATGTGAAAGCCCCGAGGTGGATGCGGTAGTAATTGCTGCAACGGATCTCTGGCATGTGCCTATTGCCCTGGCGGCATTGAAGGCTGGGAAACACGTCTATGTTGAAAAGCCTATGACCCATAAATTGACGGAGGTATATGAACTCAGAAAGGCCGTTCAGGAGAGTGGCAAGGTGCTGCAGCTCGGACACCACCAGAGGCAGAACCAGAGCTTTGTCACTGCCAAGGATATAGTTAAGAAAGGTGTCCTCGGACACATCAATCTTGTAGAGACCAGCACAAACAGAAACGATGACAACGGGGCATGGCAGTATAACATGTATGAAGAATTTCCGGATGAAACCATCGACTGGGATCAGTATATCAAAGGCTACTATGATATGCCTTTCAGCCGTGAACTATTCTTCAGGTGGCGCAAGTACTGGAAATTCGGATCCGGGCTTACCGGCGACCTGCTGAGCCATACATATGACGGTATCAACTGTATCCTGAAAATGGGGATCCCAAAATATGTGGTTGCTTCTGGCGGAATTTACACCCACCGCGACGGACGAAACGTCCCTGACGTATTGCAAGCCTCCATGGAATTCCCCGATTATATCCGGGAATTCAGCCAGGAAAAAGGCAAAGAAAAAGGGATGACCCTTTTATACACAGCTTCACTTGGTAACCAGTTCAACAGGAAAACCAAATTCATGGGTCACGATGCCACCATGGAACTTGGCAGGGATATCTATGTTTTTCCCGATGCCCGGTCTACCCGCTACAATGAACAACTTGAAAACAACACGATCCAACCCGATGAGCCCATTTTCTATTTTGACCCGGCCTCTCAGAGCCAGGTCGATGTAGTCACATCGGCCACAACTAAATACTTTGCCGACAAGGGATTACTGATGGATTTCCGCAACGGACGGGCGGTTGACGTTACCCATATGCACATGAAAGAATGGATCAACAGCATCCGTACAGGCAGAAAACCCAGCTGCTCCATCGATGAGGGATTTGAAGAAGCAATTTCATGTATCATGGCCACTTTAGCCACTAAAACCGGCCGGCGTGTGGAATGGGATCATGAAAGGGAGGAGATGGCGATCGAAGGAATGAGAAATCCCGATTTCGATGAATTATTGATTGTCTGATTTTTAACAGGCTACGTAAAATTTTACTTAACTGTCATCCTGAACTTGTTTCAGGATCTGTAAATAGCTGATAATGAGATCCCGAAATTAATTCGGGATGACCATCGGTTTTATGAAGGTGGAAAGCTCCGTTGTACAATTATATGTCGCTGCAATAACATCTGCAGTACTTGGCCTATATTGTTTCACCCTGCCACATGTTCCCCCGAAAAAAGATACCAAAGCCACACTAAGGGAGATCCTGGGCCTGGATCTTCCGATACCTGTTATTTGCATTGGGAAACAATGAAGCTATGGTATGGATGCTTTATACCGGCATCATTTTACACGGGGTGTGTTATGATTTCTTCTTCGTAACAGGACAAATTTTTGTGGACAAGAAAGCACCCTCGCATTTAAAAGCATCGGCTCAGGGAATGATCACCTTTGCCACATATGGCCTTGGAATGTTTATCGGGACCTGGTTTTCGGGACTAATCGTCGGATTTTTCACCACCTCACAAAACGGTCAAACCATGCATCAATGGATGGAGATATGGCTTATTCCTATGGCAATTGCCGCATTTGTGTTCATCCTGTTTGTAATATTCTTTAAACGATCGGGTGAAGAGTCGCGGGCCGAAAATAAACCTGGTTAAGGACATAGTCTAGTAAAATCCATATTGATAGGCGGCATCGTACATGGCTAAAATATTCTCTGGCGGCACCTCTGCCTGGATGTTATGGACATTATTGAAAACATACCCCCCACCCGGCTTAAATATCTCAAGATTGGCTTTCACCTGGTTCCGTATCGTTTCAGGAGATTCAAAAGGAAGGATACGTTGTGAATCGATCCCACCTCCCCAAAATACCAACCGGTCTCCATATATCGATTTAAGCTTTTGTGGATCCATCCCTGCAGCATTCACCTGGATCGGATTCAATATATCGATCCCATTATCCAGCAGATCAGGAATATAATCGAAACATCCGCCACAGGTATGATACCAGATCTTCGCATTTGTCAACCTCTTGATATGCTGAACCAGCTGTTTCTGTCTTGGTTTTACGACTTGCCGGTAGAAATCGGGTGAGAACAGCGGACCACCCTGCCCTGCAAGGTCATCTCCTATCATTACGATGTCGACAATGTCGCCAATCTCACTTAAATAACCAGTATAATAGTCGAGCCAGTATTCCAGCATTTTATCCAGCAATAACTCACAGAAATCAGGATTTTCCAGCATATCCATGAACCATCTTTCCAGCCCCCTGAGATACCAGCAATATTCATATACCACCCCGCCAATCCCGGTTGAAATGGCATAATCAGTATTTCGACGAAGATGCTGCAACCGGTCTCTCACTCCGGCAAATCGTTCAGGATCATTACCTTTCGGGAAGGGATAATTTAAAACATCTTCTTTTCTGGCATGTGCCAGCGGATGGTGAGAAATATCCATGAATAACTGCTGGGTATCCGGCATCGACCAGATCACACCGAACTCATCTTTCAGATCGTGCCAGAGCTGGCCATTACGTTCATTCAGTTTGATTGTTCCATCATAACTCCCGGGACTTCCGGATGTGATATACCGAATATCTATATGAAATAATTCCAATATTTCCTCGCTGGGTTTTGCCAGCTGCTGCACCGGATCAAGTATGACAATTTCCTCCTCCCTGCCTAAAAAATCAAGCAACGCGATATATGCTTTTCTATGTATACCAGTCTGGAATCCGCCCAGATCGATCGGGATGCGGTCAGGCTCCTCGAAATTTAAAGCTTTTGAAACACGCTCCCTGGAAGACAATGACTCAGCATTCTCCATACCATTATCAGGATTTACAGAATGAATTATAAATGTATCATATTTGTAGGGCAATTACTAATTTAGTAGTTCCCATACAAACTAATAAACCTTGACAAACCATGAAAGCTCTTAAACTTCAAATCCTTCTTTTTGCCCTCTCACTAATATTGTGCAATACTCAATTATTCTCTCAAAGTACGGAAGAATTCAAACATCGCCGCCAGGAGGTAATCAGCAAGCTTGAACCAAACAGTGTACTTATCCTCAGGAGCGGCAATGTGTCCGGGACATTCGCCTTTCCACGCATCGGTGGATTCTTCTATTACCTTACCGGGATCAATGAGACCAATGCCTCTCTGGTATTGCGTGGTGAACATACCCGCCCTTTGCCCCCGGCACGGTTTGGAGTAAAACCGCAGGCTCCCCCATCAGAGGTTTTATTTGTTACACCGCATAATCCTGTCACCGCTGATTGGGATGCCCAGGGTTTTGGGATAGAGGGAGCTAAAGAAGAATTGGGATTTATGCATGTTAAGCCGTCAGGCGAATTTGATGACTACCTTGGGGAAATTCTGTTGAGCAGTCCGGAGGTATTATACTTTGATTACGACAAATCTAAATATCTTGACAGCCCGTTAACCGAAGACGAGCAACGTATTAACAAGGCCCGTGAAAAAGGAGCAGTGCTGGATATTCAATCACCTGCCCTGGTCATTGCCCCTTTTCTCAGGACCAAGTCACCAGCAGAGATTGATATCCTCCAGACATCCGTTAATATCGCAAGCGAGGCCCATAGAACGGCCATGAAATCCATCCAGCCGGGCATGTATGAGTACCAGTTGCAGGCCATCATTCGCTATGTGTACTCGATCAATGGAGCCCCGGCAGCAGGATTTCCCTGTATCATCGGTTCAGGTCCCAATTCCGTGATTTTACACTGGATGGAAAACTCGCGAAAAATGGAAGACGGAGATATTGTTGTGGTGGATATTGGAGCCGATTATCAATTCTACTGGTCGGATATCACCCGCACCATCCCGGTCAATGGTAAATACAGTCCCCGGCAAAAAGAGATCTATGAGATTGTCTTAAATGCAAACGAAGAAGCCATAAAAATGGTAAAACCTGGTGTGCCTTTCTCTGAGGTTTCTAAGAAAGCGGATGAGGTGTTGGCTGAAGGGATGTTAAAAATCGGATTAATTGATGACAAAAAGGATTTTAAGAAATATTATTTCCATGGACTGGGGCATCACATTGGTCTTATAAATGCCCGTGGTGTTGAGCTGGGAACGCTCGAGGCCGGCATGGTAATCACCATTGAGCCAGGCATTTATATTCGGGAAGAAGAGCTTGGAGTGAGAATTGAGGATGATGTCCTGGTAACAGATACAGGCCATAGGGTACTATCAGCTTCCGTACCTAAAAAAGTTGATGAGATCGAGAAACTGATGTCTGAGAAGGGGATCGATATCAGTGATCACCTGATTCGGCAAACTCAATAGAATACTTTATAGAATTTTTATAAAACTTTAATTTTAAGTTACGAGTTACTAGTTACGAGGTAAAAGAATTGTCAAATATATATTTTATAGCAACAAATGGATAGGTGAGTAATCGTTGAATAATTGGGATTAATCCAGATCAGCCACTATTGTCCATTGGGTTCTGGACATGAATCTAACGTTGCAGAACAGCCTTAAGAATGATGGCTTTATGTCTTTGTCATCGAAGTATGACCATTCTTCCACTACTTTAATACCGTTGCCGTAGTTTTCAATTTCTCTTGCATTCTGTACACCATAATTATAAGAAGATCCGGCAGAACAGCCCATCCTTCTTTTCATCTTCTGCTCCACCATCCTCTTCCGGAAGCCCTGTGTGTATTTTTTATTAACTACTTCAAAAATGATCTTCGAATTTGAAAAGGTTTCGGATATTTTGGTAAAAGTCCTGATGACTTCATTTTCGGGAAGGTACATAAATAATCCTTCAGCCATAAGCAGAATATTACTCGTCTGAAGAGAGGCAATATGTTCTATCCAATCATCCTCTAATACGGAAGTACTTAACATTTCATAATTTATCAGGTCGCCGATAAGAGTTTTTTTTGCTTCGATTACCTCCGGCAGATCTACCTCAAAATATTTAATCCTTTCATTGTTCATGCGCCAGTAGCGGGTATCGAATCCTGCTCCCAGATTAACGATTATGCCATCCGGTTGAGATTTAATGAAATTTATTGCGAATGAATCATATTTGCGGGCCCTTAATGCCAGGGGATTGGTAAGAGTGCCAGGTAATTTTCTGTGCAGCAATGACTTAATTGATCCTTCAGGAGCCTGTTTTTCAATCCTTCGCAACAGCTCCACGCCAACCGGATCTGAAATTACAGGATGGTTCTTCCGGGATTCAACAACCCTTGATCTGAGTGTTAATATTGCTGTCTCTGAGACCTTGCTGAGGTTATTCATTTCAATTGTTAGGATTTAACTTATTTTAAATTTATATCAAATTAGAAGTAATACCAAACACGATTGCCTGATCAGTAAATAACAGGGAGCTACCTGGAAGTGGTTGTTCCTTTAATTAATTATGACCGATCTGATAGTATTTTTTAAATCAATTTTCCTATTTTGGTGGCGGTATAGCATTAGATTATACCTTTTGATCATCAATAAGCCAACCAACAAACCACGCCAAAACTCTGACTAAAAGTATATTGCAATTGCACCTAATACTCACTAAATCATATCGCTATGTTAACCGGAATTGATATTTTATTAATAGCCCTCTACTTTGCCATTATCCTTGTAGTTGGATTCTGGACCGGGAAAAAGTCGGACCGCGAGGACTACCTGATTGCCGGCAGAAAATTAAAATCATTTCAGGCTACTACCACCATATTTTCAAGCCGGATTGGAGCAGCCATCCTGTTAACCTATACTGCACTGGTCTATTTGTACGGTTTGGGAGCACTCTGGTATTTTATCGGTTCAGTTTTTGGACTTTTTGTATTTTACTTTTTTGGAGTGAAAGTAAAAAAGATGGCCGATGAGCAGAAGTTCTATACCCTCCCGGATTTCTTCTTTTTCCTGAAAGGTAATTTTGCCGGTTACCTTGCGACAATCATCGTAATCATCATCATGTTCGGTTGGGTAGTTGTGAATTTTACCGCAGGTGCTACGCTGGTCAGTGAATATACGCCCATCAGTTATGAATTTTCAGTCATTCTTGTTGGAGTGATCATTTTGCTGTATCTGCTGGCAGGGGGATTTAATGCGGTAGTAAAAACAGACGTTATTCAAACCATCGGTATATTCCTGTTGTTTATTTTAATGATCTATTTGATCGTGGCATCTGAAACACCGATAAAAATAGCCTTTCTGGACTTATTTAGCATACCGGTTTTCCAGCTGGTCAGCTTTTTCCTTGCCGGCTTCTTTATCCCAATGGCTTCTGCTGAATTATGGCAAAGGGTGTATGCCATCAAAGACAAGAAACATTTTAAGCGTAGCCTTTTCATGTCCTCCGTGTTTTATATGATCATTGGCGTAATCCTTCTTATTATTGGGATCATTGTCAGGACTGAATTACCCAATATTGACCCTGATACTGCCCTTATCGTCGGATTCAGCAACCTGCTGCCAGTTGGGCTTGCCGGTCTGTCTGTTGTGATCATTTATTCTGCTGTATCTTCGTCGGCCGATACATATTTGTTTACCACGGCCTCATCTGTTACCCAGGATTTCCTGGAAAAGGCCATGAAACTGGACAAACAGCAAGTTTTCAAAACGATGCGGATCTCTATGGCTGTGCTGATGGCTTTGGGCATTACGATCACATTACTCATACGCGATATTGTTGAAGCCACATTTTTCTTTGTTTCCCTGACCATGTCGCTTGGCTTCCTGATTGTTGTTATCTGGATCCTTCCTAAAATCAATCGTTACAGTGTAAACCTGTCTATAACGCTTTGCCTGGTTGGTGTGATTATTCCAGCAGCCATTGTGGGAATATCCGAAAAGCTGATAATCTATGCCTGGGTTTCCTGTATCGTTGGTGTTTTGGTTGGAATGGTGATCAATAAGGTAAAGAATAATCGCTGGATCGAGTGAAGAAGGGTCTGAGGATTTAAGAGTCTAAGGGGTTGAGGGGCCAAGGGGTCAAGTGGAGTGTGAGTGTCGGCATGGGAAGAGTTTGCCAGTCGGCAGTCTGCGACAGAAGAGTCTGCAAGTCTACGAGTCAGCAAGTCTGCGACAGAAGAGTCCACAAGTCCACGAGTCCACGAGTCAGCAAGTAGAAAAATAATAGAACAACTTCGCTATTTTGAATGAATTTAAGGTTTGATGGCATTTTTTTTGCAGCATTTTTGTAACTATTTGCATTTTTTACGGTCTTTATATTAGACGGCTTTGATTAGGTTCAATTTAAGAGTTTCATTTTTCGGCGCACAAAAGATTTCACAAATCGAAAGGTAGTTCGTATATTGTATTATAGGAATCTTTAAATCAGGCTTTTGCATGATCAGGCTAAGGCTATTTTGTATTTTATGTCTTTTCATATTTTCTTCCGGTATTATTGACCTGGGAACAGAATTGCGTTTCCGTCGTATTACCATCAACGATGGTCTGTCGCTCAGCTCGGTTTACTGCATTTACCAGGATAGCAAGGGATTCATGTGGTTTGGCACGGAAGACGGGTTGAATAAATATGATGGAAAGAATATTACCATCTACAGGCCTGATCAACAAGACACAAACAGCCTTTCATACCGGTGGATTGAACATATTGTGGAAGATATACGCCATAATTTATGGTTTGGTTCCAGAGGCGGAGTAACCTGGTTCGATCCAAAAACGGAGACATTCAGGCAATATATTACTTCTTCGCCGGAAAAGCCCGGAATATCTAACGATACCATAACCAAATTATATGCCGGAACCCGCTTCATTTGGATTGGCACAATGAAAGGGCTTAATCGAATTGATCTCAATTCCGGAGTCCCGGAGATAACTTCGATTGAGTCAGTTGATCTGAAAGGATTAGACACACGTATCCAGGATATCCAGCCTGATAATGAGGGGAATCTCTGGATTGGCACCGATTCAGGTCTATTTTATTATTCCACCTCCTCGGATACATTTTTAAAGGTGAACTTTACAGGTGAAATAACAGGTTCCCTGACGGTGTTCAGTATTTTTCCTGTTCAAAATTCCTTGTGGCTGGGCACAAGTCAGGGATTAATCAGATATAATCCAGCCAGTAATCAAATTAATAGTTATCAGATACCAGAAGCCCTCCGGCTGGATCCAACAGATCATACCATCAGGAAGGTTTATCAGGACAGAAATGACCGGTTATGGATTCTTACTCAGACTGGATTATTTCAGTTCAAGGAAAGCATTAATAAATTCAAACTTGCGATCAGATCAACTGATGTTTCAAACAGTCTTTCAATAAACACATCAAAACCACTATTTGAGGACAGTCATTCTACATTATGGTTTGGATCCTTTGGAAACGGATTGTATGTAATCGAGCCGAGTGGAAAGATTTTCCAGTACCAGAATAATCCGGGCAATCCTCAAAGCTTATCCGAGAATTCGATTAATTGTATCTACGAGGACAGATCAGGAGTCCTCTGGTTCGGCACATTTGGAGCGGGCATTAGCATCTTCGATCCCTATGCCCATAAGTTTGAGTTGATGAAGCAAAACTCACTTGATCCGAATAGCCTGTCCAGCCAATTTATATGGTCTGTATGGGAAGACATAGATGGGACAATCTGGATTGGCACCAACAACAGGGGAGTAAACCATTATGATCCGGTCTCCAATACATTTGAATATTATGACCATAATCCGGGAGATCCAAATACTATATCTCATCCATCGGTCAGGGAGATTTACCAGGATAGCAAGGGGATACTCTGGTTTGGAACGGATGGTGGAGGATTAAACAGGTTTGATCCAGCCACTAAACAATTTACTCATTTTCAGTTTGATCCGAATAATCCTAATTCCATTTCAAATAATTCGGTCAGGGCAGTTCTGGAGGATTATAAGGGAATATTCTGGATAGGTACTCGCGGGGGACTGAATAAATTTAATCCTGAAACAGGTAATTTTCAGCGATTCCTGCATTCTGAGGCAGATCCGTCAAGTATTTCACACAATTTTATATACTCAAATCTGTACCAGGACAATCAGAACCGGCTCTGGCTTGGGACCTATGGAGGGGGGCTGAACATTATGGATATGAAAACTGAAACCTTCACTGCCTATTTGTATGATGTGGAGGCGCCCAATATTATTTCAGATAATATCGTTTTTTCAGTTTTTGAGGAACCTGAAGGAACCTTTTGGATCGGGACAAACAGCGGACTGAATAAATTTAATCCTGAAACTGAAGAGATCATTCATTTTGGACTTGAGGATGGCCTGCCGAATGAGGTAATCTACGGTGTTCTGCCTGATGAAAGCAGGAATCTCTGGATGAGCACAAACCTGGGGATCTCAAAATTCAATCCTGAATTGCTCACCTTTAAGAATTATGATGTGAATGATGGCCTGCAGAGCAACGAGTTCAATGGCGGCGCTTTTCACAAAGGCCACAGCGGCAAGTTGTATTTCGGAGGTGTTTACGGATTAAATATCATTTTTCCAGAGAAGATCATACCTCAGGAAAATGAATATGAGCTGGTGATAACCAAACTTGAGATCCTGGGAACTGAGGTGGAAGTACTGCCAATTTCCAAAAAGATAAGGAATGGAATTCCTGCGAACAAGGTGATCGAAGAAGACGGAAGATTTTACCTCCAGGAAAACATTTCTTATACTGACAAGATCATCCTTGATTATAAGCACAGGTTCGTTTCCTTTGAATTTTCCACCTTAACCAGTCATAATACCGGTAAAGAGAATTATGCATACATGATGGAAGGTCTTGACAAGGAATGGCTGATGGCAGGAAACAGAAATTATGTTTCTTATGCTAACATGCGGGATGGTGTCTATACATTTAAAGTAAAAGCCCAAAATCCCGATGGTATTTGGAGCGATTCTGTAGCTACATTAAATATTATAATTACCCCTCCAACCTGGAAAACCTGGTGGTTTATTTTACTTGAAGTCATGCTTGCCACTGCCGTGGTAGTTTTTATTTATTACTATTTATTGAAAGTTAAGACAACCAGGATCTTAAAGCAGCAATATGAACATATCAACCAGGTAAATAAGAAACTGGAAGAGTCTGAAAGAGATCTTAAGGAATTAAATGCAACCAAGGATAAATTTTTCTCAATCATATCTCACGACCTTAAAAATCCTTTCGGCAGCCTGTTATCGATCACTGAAATGATCGAGCAAAACTTCAAATCATCCACAGAAGAGGAGAATATAACCGGAATCAAGAAAGTTCATGAATCAACCAGGCACATTTACAATCTTCTTGATAACTTACTGACATGGTCTAAATCACAGAGAGGAAAACTGAGTTATGAGCCTACTGATTTTAACCTTACTAACGTTGTACAGGTCAATATCAATTTGCATAAAAACCAGGCTGAGAAAAAAGGGATAACACTCACGAATGGACTCGGTGAAGATTTGAATGCATTTGGCGACAGGGATATGATCAGTACAGTAATACGAAACCTTGTCACCAATGCTATTAAATTTACTGATCCCGAAGGATTGGTAACATTAAAAGCAGTCAGGAACGAAAAATACATCAGAGTTTCTGTTATTGACAATGGTACAGGTATTTCTGAAGAGAATCAGAATAAGCTCTTCAAAATAGATGAAAAGTTTAAATGTAATGGAACCTGCAACGAAAAGGGAACCGGACTAGGATTGATCCTGTGTAAGGAGTTCGTTGAAATGAATGGCGGAGAAATAATGGTGGAGAGCAAACTATCAGAAGGCAGCACATTTAGTTTTACTATTCCCTGTAATACAGATCCTGAATCGAGTTCAGGATGACCGTCTGATAAGTCATTCCGAACTTGGTTCGGAATCTATTCTCATTATAGATATGATCCTGAATCGAGTTCAGGATGACATCAATCCTTTTCGCGGACTTGCAGGCTCGCGACTTGAGGACTCTTCTAATGCGGACTGCCGACTGCCGACTGCCGACTCTTACTTAATCCTTCTTTCCTTTCCAGATCAGAAAAATGCTGATGCAAATACACATCAGGAGAAAACTATTGGCTACATGAAAGTAGTTTACCACATGGTTTACTCCAAAAACCCGTACATCAAAGACAAAAGCAATCGCACCCAGAAGAATTATTAAACCAGCCAGAATCCCCAGGATCCACGTAAGATATTCCAGGTATTTCATTGGAACGTTTTTAGTTTGATCTGTAAAGGTATGCTATTGAAAGAAGCAAGTCAATAGCCACAATGCAAATGCTGCGTAAATATCCCAGGACAATCATTGACTAAACTTGTGAACTACCGTAGTTTTAATATATTTGAGGCATTCTTAGAAAGATGTTAGAAAAAATCTCATCCTCTATTATCAACTTCAGCGATTTCATCTGGAGTTATCCTCTTTTATTAGTACTACTGGGTGGTGGATTGTTTCTATTGGTGTATTCCCGTTTCCTTCCCTTCTTCTATTTTAAGCATGCCATCAGGATACTCGCCGGGAAATATGACAACCCTGATGAACCGGGACATATTAATCATTACCAGGCGCTTTCAACAGCTGTCTCGGGAACTGTTGGTATGGGTAATGTCAGCAGTGTGGCCATAGCCATTGCCACTGGTGGACCCGGAGCAATGTTCTGGATGTGGCTGAGTGCTTTTCTTGGGGTGGCAATAAAATTCTTCACCTGTTCACTGGCCGTAATGTATCGTGGACATGATTCAGCCGGAGTCCTTCAGGGTGGCCCAATGTATTTCATCACACACGGACTTGGGAAGAATTGGAGATTTCTCGCCGTTTTCTTTTCGGTTTTTGGCATGATTGGAGTCACCTCGATGTTTCAATCTAACCAGCTAACCCAGGTAATACGAGATGTTGTTCTGATACCGAATAGCATCCCAACAGGAAATTTGTCGAATCTCACAACAGGGATAGTTTTGACATTACTGGTATTCCTGGTTGTGCTGGGAGGAATAAAAAGAATCGGAAAGGTGGCCGGCAGGCTTGTCCCATTTATGGTTATCATTTATATCGGCACCGTACTTTATATCATATTTACTAATCCCGGGGCAATTTTACCCGGATTTGCCCTGATTTTCAAAGATGCGTTTTCTGCAGATGCGGTTCTGGGAGGTGCCCTAGGCACCTTAATTATAACCGGAGTCCGGAGGGCGGCCTTTTCGAACGAAGCAGGGATTGGTACGGCTCCAATGGCGCATGGTGCAGCTAAAACAAGCGAACCGATCCGGGAGGGACTGATTGCCATGCTCGGTCCGGTTATCGACACTCTGATTATCTGTACCATGACAGCACTTGCACTAATTATAACCGGTGCATGGACCTCTGCCGACACAGATGGAATCACTATGACTGCCAATGCATTTGATATAGCCATACCTGGTATCGGACCCTATATTCTAACAGCCTGTGTTACCATTTTTGCCTTAACAACAATGTTCGCCTATCCATATTATGGCACCAAATGCTTCAGTTTTTTATTTGGTGTGAAGTACCGCATTATTTACATGGCATTCTACCTGCTTACCGTGATGATTGGCGCACTGGGGTCACTCAAACTGGTGATCAGTGTTATTGATGCGGCTTATGCGCTCATGGCCTTCCCCACCATGATAGCCGCGGTTTTACTTGCTCCCAAGGTAATGAAAGCAGCAAAGAAGTATTTCGGTGAACTGTGATCAGTGAACAGTGAACAGCGTGTGGAGACTTGAGAATTGTGCATGATATTCATTACAGGTTAGATCATAAATCCTTGTGACTTTGATGTGAAATTCTGATCTTTAACGAAATCCAAAATCCCAGATCATGAAAAAAGTAATTACAACATTATTCCTGGCTGTATTCTGCATCATGGTTTATGCCCAGACTGAAGAAGCTCCCAAACCTGTAGCTCCTTACAGCCAATCCCGTCTCACTGCCTCGGGTGTTTTGTTTGTATCCGGCCAGATACCTATCAATCCTGAGACCGGCGAGCTGCTTAAAGGAGACATCAAAAAAGAGACTGAACAGGTCATGAAAAATATCCAGGCCATATTAAAGGCTAATGATATGACCTTCTCAGATGTCGTTAAATGCACTGTTTTTCTGACCGACATCAGGGATTATAAGGCAATGAACGAGGTATACGGCAGTTTTTTTGAAGATAAGTTTCCTGCCCGCGAAGCTATTGAAATTTCGAATCTACCCCTGGGAGCCAGCATTGAGATCTCGGCAATAGCATCTAAATAATATTTTGTCCGGGTGACCAGCCGGTCACCCGGAAATTATTCAGGCTTCCTTTGCAATTATATGCACTGCCTCGATAAATTTATCGAGGTCCTTCGTAGTAATGTAAACATGTGGAGTCACCCTGATCCCCTGGATATTTTCCCAATCAATCGAAATCGTATAGATCTTATGATCGTTGAGGAGTTTTTTCTGGATATCGGCCGGCTCAATGCCCTCGATTTTAAAATTACCCAGTCCGCAGGCAAACTCCGGTAATTTCGAATTGTTGAACTTCACACCCGGTATGTCACTGATCCCTTCCATCCAGTAATTTTTCAGATAACGTAACCTGTCCTCCTTTCTCTTCGAACCGATCATATCGTGAAAGTCGAGGGCTGTCCCAATTGCCAATTCAGCCGGGAATGACCGGGTGCCCATTGCTTCAAATTTCCGGATATCATCACTTTCAGGATCACCGGGAGCAGTAAGCGGCCATATCTTGCTGATCTTCTCTTTTTTCACATATAATAGTCCGGTACCAAAGGGTGAACAGAGCCATTTATGCAGACTGGTCCCATAATAGTCACAATCCAGATCCGGTATATTAAATTCAAGATGTGCAAAAGTATGTGCACCATCTAACAATACTTCAATGCCTTCGGCATGAGCAGCCTCGGCAAGTTTTTTAGCTGGAAGGATCTGCCCCGTCCAATTGATCATATGCATTATCTCGATGATCTTAGTTTTATTGGTGAACTGCTCCTTATATAACCTTACTACCTCATCATCATCTTCGATGGGTTGTGGAAGGTTAACCCATTTCAGAACGATCCCCTCACGCTTTTCACGCTGTTTCCATGCATTGATCATATTTGGGTAATCCTGCCTGGTTAGAACAACCTCATCACCCTTTTGCAGGTCGAGTCCAAATATAACTGTCTCCAGGGCTTCGGTGGTATTTCTGACAATGGCTATTTCCTCATTTGAACATCCGGCCAGACTGGCCAGATCTTTTCGAACTGTCTCCCGTCCCTCTCCTACCACATGCCACATATAGTAAGCAGGTCCCTCATTGCTGAAACGGTTATAAGATTCGAACGCTTCCTGAACTACTTTTGGCTGTGGACAAACCCCGCCATTGTTCAGGTTCATAATATTGGGTGATTCGGTATAGGCCTGCTTAACGAAGTGCCAAAGATCTTCATCACGAGCCAATTTCGAGGGAGGCATTCCCTCCACTGAGGTCAGTGCATCAGATAAATTTCTGCCATAAGCCTTATTAAAAAATGAAGATAAAGCCAGGCTTCCAATAGCAGCGATGGAGCCAGAAATAAATTGTCGCCGGTTTGTTTCCATATTTGAAGTTTTAATGATCAAGAATTTCAGGACGAAGTATTATGCAATTTATAAAATAAAGAGCAAAGTTGCACAGGGAACATTTCTTTCCAAAATATTGATTGACATTAATAAATAGTTAATTTTACATTTGTTGTAAAACCAACTGTTTCCCGTTCAATCACTTATCCTGAGTATCACTGAAAAATGAGTCTCATGGATGAGAAACCAAAATCGATTTCAACAAAAAAAGGTCAGGTTTATATCAATAAGCATGGTATATTGATACAGACTTATCACGAAAATACAGATTTAACACTTGAAGATGCAAAGGCAGATTTTGAATCTTATAGTGATCTCTGTAAAGATTGCAAATTACCTGTATTAATTGAGATGGAGAACGTAAGGTCTGTTGAACGCGAAACAAGGGCATATTACTCGAGTGAAGAAGCGAAGAATTATATTACTGCTGCAGCATTATTAATAACCAATCCGGTAAACCGGATCATTGGTAATTTTTACATGGGATTGAACAAGACAGCATTTCCTTTCCGTCTTTTTACTGAAAAGAAAAAAACCATTCAATGGTTAAAAAAGCATTTATCAGCAAAGCAGAAGAATGGAACAAAAGGATCAACGAATTGATCAGATAATAGAGGTTATTCAGAAAATTGCAGCCGGCAATTACACCTCGAGAATTAATATCAGCGATGCAAAAGATGACGTAGATGGAATCTGTACCGGGATAAATATGCTCTCAGAGGAGGTAGAACGCCTTATTGTTAAACTCAATGAGGAAAATGAGCGGCTCCAGGAAACCATCGAAAAACTACAATCGACTACCAGCCAACTGAGCAAAAGCGAAGAACTATTCAGCAAAATATTCCACACCAGTCCTGATTCCATGATAATTTCCAGGCTTCATGATGGAACTTTCATAGATGTAAACGATGGTTTTTGTCAAGCTACCGGATACACCAGAGATGAAGTGATTGGGAAAAAAGTATTTGAGCTGGGCCTCTGGATTGATAAGAAGGGAAGGGATAACCTAATTGCTTGTCTTAAGAAAGATGGTATCGTAACCAACCTGAGTATCAGGTTCAAGCGAAAAGACAAGCAGATCAGGGATACTCTTTTATCGGCAATCGTTATCGTACTGAATGATGTTCCTCACATGCTTACCATCACCAGGGATATTTCGGTACTGAAGGCAACAGAGCGTGAGATTACTGAAGCAAAAGAAAGATATGAGAACCTGGTAGCTACGGCCCCGGATGGAATTGTAGTCCTCAATATAACGGGTAAAATAACAATGGTCAACCAGGCCTTTGTTGGTATGGCAGGTTATGCTGAGGAAGAAATACTGGGAATGCATTTTACTAAATTTCAGGGATTCAGGAAAAGGGACATACCAAGATTTGTGAAAGCCTTTGCAAGCATATTGCAGGGTAAAGCACCGAAACCCATGGAATTGAGATGGGAGAATAAGGATGGCCACATCATGATCTCTGAGATGCATACCTCGGTTTTAAAAAAGGAAAATAAAATCATAGGTGGACTCGCTATTGTTCGGGATATTACAGACCGGGTGAGAGACAGGGAAGCCCTGGAAGCCTCGGAGACTCAATACCGGACATCCATGGATGCCTTGGAAGAAATCATACATGTCGTCAATAATGATCTTGAGATCGTCCTTGCCAATCAGGCCATGATCAAAGGATTAAAGGTATTGGGAATGCCTTCCGAAACAATTGGGAAAAAGTATTATGAGGTATATCCCTTCCTTGAAAAATCAGTTAAAGATGAATACAAGGAAGTTTTTAAATCGGGAAAATCCATCAGAAAAGAAGAAGAGTACAAACTAAACAACCAAACTCTTTTCACCGATACTAAACTCATCCCAATTTTCAAGGATAAGAAAGTTGATCGTATTCTGACGGTCGTACAGGATATTACCGAACGGAAAGAGGCGGAACTGGTCAGGGAAATTATGAATAAAATATCCACTGCGGTTAACCTTACCAAGGACCTGAATGAGCTGTCCCAGGTCATCCGCATTGAATTGGGCCGGATCTTTGATACCACAAACTTTTTCATTGCACTATACAATAAAGAAGATGATACTTTGTCTCTTCCATTATTTGTTGATGAGAAGGACAGTTTTAGTGCATTCCCGGCAGGAAAATCATTAACCGGTTATGTGATCCGTAACGACCTTCCATTGCTGATGAAGGATAAGGATATCCGTAACCTTGTAAAAAAAGGTGAGATCGATGATGTTGGCACACCCAGCAGGATCTGGTTAGGTGTTCCATTAAAGATTAAGGAAGAAATAATCGGAGCGCTGGTTGTCCAGAGTTATGAGGATGAAAATGCTTACACAGCGCAGGATCTTGAAATGCTGAAATTTGTTTCAAACCAGATCGGGTTATCAATAGAAACAAAAAGAGCTGTTGATAATGTTCAGGTTGAAAAAGCATATTTTGAGCAATTATTTGAAAGTTCACCCGAGATTGTTGTATTAACCGATATTGATGGAAAGCTCCTTCGGGTAAATAATGAGTTTGAAATATTGTTTAAGTATGAATCTCAGGAAGTAATCGGCAAACACATAGATGACCTTATTATTCCTCCGGAATTCATGGAAGAGGCCAAATCCATATCAAAAAGGGTGGCTGCAGGAGAAAAGATCTGGGTGGAAACAATCAGGCACGACAAGTTTGGTAACAGGTTTTATGTAAACCTTTTAGGGACACCTGTACAAATTGAGGGTGAACAAGTAGGTGTTTATGGAATCTACAGGGATATTACACCTCAGAAAAAGAGCCAGCTGGCACTTGCTGAGAGTGAAGAAAAGCTCAGAAATATATTATACTCCTCTCCTGATCCAATTACAGTTGTTGATCTCAGGGGTAATATTACCGAATGTAATCCTGCAGCAGTTGAAATCCTTGGATTCAGCTCTGCCGAAGAAATAATCGGGACAAATGCCCTTCAACTGGCTGCACCCGGGGAAAGGAGCCGGGGAATTTCAGCCTTAAAACACGTTCTCAGGAAGGGATTCATTAAGAATGAAGAATTCGAACTCTATCTGAGAAACAATGAAAAGATCAATGTTGAACTATCCGCGAGTATTATCAAAGATGCCAATGACAAACCTATCGGTA
>JADHVS010000067.1 GCA_016783865.1 Bacteroidales bacterium | reverse complement strand
ATTGACATAACAAGCTACAAGTTACAAGGCCGGACGCTCCGTGTAAACATTAAAAACAGGTTATCCAGACTGCCTTTCCCGTATGAGGAGCCTTTTGAGATAGATCTGAAAGTCGAGGGCCTTCCGGATCAGGGTAAATACACGTTGATGATAAACAACCGCGAGCATGCCCAGGTTACCGCGTCGGAATTAAGCAGGTATCGTATAGTTATTCCGGGCAGTTCAAAATAGATTGTCAGCTATAATGCATAATACAAAATCATAACCGAAACTAAATACTATGAAAAGGTTTTTACTATTGTTTATCTCGTTTGTTTTGTTATTCAGTGCATGGGAGCAAAAACCAGGGGTTTCAGGTAAAGTTTCAGCCTTGGAAGATGGCTCGACATTAACAGGTGTGAATGTGGATCTGAAAGGAACTGCTAATGATACGGCCGCCAGGATTCTGAAGGGAACTGATCGGCCGAACATTCTTTTTGTCTTTGACGATCAACACCGAAAGGATGCGGTGAGTTGCTATGGCAGCATTAATATTCAAACGCCGAGCATCGATCGACTGGCCCATGAGGGGATTCGATTCACCAATGCTTTATCAACGACGCCTTTATGTACGCCATATCGCGCTATGCTAATGACGGGGAAATATCCGACGCACACTGGGTTTCTTCTAAATTTTGTTAATCCGCGACCAGGTGAGCGGGGCATTGCCGACGTCTTCAATGAAGCGGACTATCAAACGGGTTTTATTGGCAAATGGCACTTAACTTCCGGCTTCATAACGCATCATTCAATGCTCGAACCCGAGGAGGGCCCTGTCTCATCGACGCTAATTGAACCCGAATTTGTCCCGCCGGGTCGAGGGCGATTGGGATTCCAGTACTGGGCGGCATTCAATTTTCACATGAGTTATCATCAGGGGTTTTATTACCGCGATACACCCGAACCCCAGTATTATCCTGACTATGAAGCCGAGTGGATGGCCAACGATGCAATCAAATTTTTGGAGCAACACACGGATACAGATTCTCCTTTCTTCTTGATGGTGGCCTTCCACTATCCACACCCTCTTTGGCGCGGAGAACTCGATGTACCCACTGAAGCCCTGAAGGAGATCCCCAAAAATATCAAACTGCCTCCGAATTCGAAGCAAAAGTTGCCTTTCGAAGTTGTTTCATTTGGAGACACGAGATCTTTGCTATCACTTGAGCAGGTGCGCACCTATTACGCTATGTGCGTTGAGGTCGACAAGAACTTCGGCCGCATATTGGAGTACCTTGACCGCAGTGGGCTCGCCAACAACACGATCGTTGTGTTTACTACTGATCATGGTGAACAACTCGGTTCGCATGGCCGAAAGAGCAAGATGTTGCCTTTCGAAGAATCGATTAATATACCGCTGGTTATCCGCTGGCCAGGCCACATCAAGGCAGGCGCAGTATCCGATGCCCTGTATACACCCATGGATCACATTTCCACTTTGTGCGCGCTGGTCGGCATCGACCCTCCGGATGATATCGACGGCATCGATCTGTCAGGCGAGGTTTTAAAAACCGGCAAGGTGCAACGCGATGATGTTCTCATAGCCCATTACGTATCAACTCCCAACTATTGCCAGGCCAAACATGCCGAACTGCAGTGGCGGGGTGTTCGGAGCAAGACCCACACCTATGCTAAGAACATCGACGGTGGCGAACTTCTCTTTGACAACATTGCGGATCCATACCAAATGACAAATCTTATTGGCAACGAAGAGAACCGTCCTCTGCAAGAGTTGATGCGCAGGCGATTGAAGCAACTGCTTGCTGAAGCGAATGACGATCTGCTGCCCGGTACATATTATTCGGACTGGTTTGACGATACTCGAACTGTCGTCCGTACGGGTCGCGGACGGCCTTGAGTTATTAGTAAATGTCAACGACAAACTTGAGAAAATGATGAAAAAGAACACATTAATTTTATTAGTATCGATTTGCTTTTTTTTGGCCCCGTTTGTGACGTCAGCGCAAGGTGCAATTAATGTCAGGGAAAAAGCAGACACTGTTGAAATTGACAACAATCTTGTAAAAGCACAATTTGTTACTAAAAAGGAATACATCGAGCAAAAGTATTTCGCGAAACAATCAGGTCAGTGGGTACTTGTCGTTGAATCTTTCAGACCTCCGGAAGAATTCCCGGCAGACGGTGTTCAGCTTTTTAATTCAGGCATCGATAAAGCTCATCGGCTAATAGCTACCGAAGGGCTAAATTCAGTGAAAATAAAAGAACAAAAAGAAGATACCGTCAAGATCATTCTGACTGGTTCTTTTAGAAATGCTACGGTTGAACAGACTGTTCAGCTTAATTCAAACGATAACTTCTTTCATATTGAAATAAGTTCAGAACTGCCCGGTTCACCTGCGAAACTTGAATACCTGCTGTCGACTTTTACTTTAAATCTGAATAAAGCTCCAGATTTTGTTTATACACCTAGCCTTAAAGATCGTGTGGATGATATTATAGGTGATCGTGCTTTCTATTCACCTGCGGTGATATTGCAGGAAGGCAATCTTTTTACCGCGTTGGTTCCCGATGTTGATATGATAAACGAATATCAGATCCTTTCACCCGATGCACGCCGTGCAAGAGTGGATCTCGATAGTGGAGCCGAAAGATTGTTTGGTGTTGGGCTGGTCGATGAGTTTATGACGATGCCGACAGGCCTGGATCTTAACATAAGAAGCGGTCTGACAGACAAACCAATTTTTTCTTTTGGTATGATCGACGTTATACCAAACTATCACGTCCGGTGGCGACATCCCAATGATGGCTCAATGGTACGCACACTTGGTGAGAACACTGTTCATTACGGGTTTGATTTATTTATAGGCGCGGAAACACCTGAAAATATCGGTTATCAAATGATCAGCCGGTACCAATGGGAAAAGTATGGAAGAAAAGAAATGGAAGATGCCCGTCCGCAAGCGTTACCCCTGGAAGAGTACGCGAAAAAAATATATGAGAAAACATTTCAACCCATGGGCGAATTTCATCCTCCAATACCTGGCTATGAAGACAACGGTTCATTTCTCAAATTTGAAATCGATGGTCAACCGGTCGGCGGTTACCGGGTCACTGCAACCTTCTGGAATGACTTACTGGATAATATGGCCTGGTGGAATAATATGTCCGATGCAGTGGGTTTCTATTATTGGGGAGAGAAGCTTAACGATCCTGATCTGATCGACAAAGCCAGGCGAACTTTAAATCTTGCTTTGCTGGCACCCCAGGATAACGGGCTATTCCCTCTTATCTACAGAGCCAGTGATAAAAAGTGGATAGGTAACCACTTCGATCCGCCTTTGGATCAGCCCTCTTTTGAAGGTCAATTTGTCGACGAAGGCGGCTACCAGTTCTGGGCCTATTACCATGTAAATCCTAACAGGTTCCTGACAGCCAAAGGATGGGATAGTAAGAGCTACAATATTGCCTCCTGCAGCAAAACAGCAGCACACATGATCCAATATTATAAACAATGTGAACCAGATCAGCGGATCATTTCTTATGTAAAACGTTATGCCGATTACATGCTGACACAGATCGACGACAATGGAACCGTTCCTGCATGGATAACATACGACATGACGCCTCACTGGGTATTGAGGAACAGCGCCCACAATGGTGCTACGATGTGGTTTCTGGCTGAACTTTACAACGTAACAAATGAGCAAAAATACCTGGATGGTGCTGAACGGATAGCCAGGTTTATGACAGAGAATATTTTGCCCCGTCAGGACTGGAAGGACCAGGAGCATTATTTCTCCTGTGGCCCAAAACCGCTGTGGTATAAAGACGACATGTGGCAGGGCTTGCCTACACGAGGTGTGCTCAGCCAGATATGGGCGATGGAGGGTTTTAAATCATTGTATGAAGCAAGCGGTAAACAAAAGTATCTAACTGCTGGCGAGCAAGTGGTTGATTTCTTTGGCTTTAGCCAGTCAAGTTGGAATCCGCATTATATTTATACTGCATATCCTTTTGGCGGAGTCGATACCGACAATGGTGATGCCGCATGGATCAACGGCCATACTCACCATACCTCACATGCGCTCGTATGGTACGGACTGGAATTGGGCCGGCAGGATATACTGGAACGTGGTGTCGCCGCAGCACACGCCTCGCTTACGTTGATAAAGAACGACAGGCACACTAACAATAATATCTATAGCCATTTCAGCAGCTATCCATTGACTACCCTTATTACTGACTGGACAGCTGGTGAAAACATCGAACATGGCTCATGGCCTTGTGATGGCAACAGGGCAGCTCCGGGACTATGCGAAGGCTCCGGGGTAAACAGCGGGGTGGGTCAGGCTTACCGCATGCTGGGTGGGGCTTATGTTAATATAAAGAAGGATCTTGCCATTGGGGTCAATGGTGTCCGTATTGAAGATGTTAAGCTCAATGGTCGCAGATTGATTATCAGGGCTGAGGGTACCATGTCGAAATTAAAACAACCCTGGGAACAACCTTATGAGACTGATATGCGAATTGTCGGATTACCTGATGATGGCATATTTGAGTTGATCCTGAATGACAGTGAACCGGTAGACCTGTCAGCTGAAGGTTTAGCCTCGATTATTATTGAAGTGAGTCCCGGAGGTAATGTATCCGTTAAGCAATAGTAGTTTGGCTTCATCTTATATTTTACTGGTTTTTTTGAGTTTTAAATAAAAAGGGAGTTAAAAAGATGAAAACAGTTCGTGCATGTATAGTAAGATTCTTATTAATAAACATATTGATTATTATTACCATATCATGTAATACCAATCCCAATTTCAAATTTATACAAGCTGGTGTTATAAGCACTGACGAGATGCTTACAAATGCCACTGGAAATCTGCCCATCCAATCCCAACCAACAGATCATGGATTCTTAACCACACTTCGGGCAGCAGGGATAAATAATGCCTGCAAGGAGATGTATATTGATTTCAATGATGTCTTTGCTCCCATAGCAGCCACAGCTAACCATTCCTACAGGCAATACCGGTGGTCGGTGAGCCGGGATGCGAACGGCAATCCGGTGATCCATGCATTGCCTCCCGAAGAAGAAATGGGATGGACTCCATGGGAACGCTGGAGTATGAAGGATAACATGCCCATGCGAACAGCCTGGGTTCTTTACCCGGTTAATGAACGAATCGAAAGGGGGATTGTCAGATGGTATGAACTGGAGGAATCGGATAATCTCTCTCCCCGCTTTCTGCACGAAACTGAAAATTTAGAATCTAAGCTACGCCTTGCAAGGATTGATGTGGCTGCCGGGTGGTTGGGAATGGACTTTGATGAGGTTTTTGTTGATCCTTTGCAGCCGGCAGCTCAACAGATATATGCACAGTTCAGATGGGTAGTCATACCCCATGTTTTAGCCATTGACGGACCGGTTATTTACGCACTTCCTCCGATGGATAAATCCGATGATTGGCCATGGGAATCCTGGTACACAGATGGAAATATCCCTGTTATCCATCATATACACTATACCCGGGAAAAGGACAATACCTCAGGGAGCTGGGCAGAAGGGCCTGGCGCTCCCCAACGACCATCTGAGATATTCGGGCACACGTGGTACTGGTATGATGATCCTGAAATGATACCGGCCCTGTCAAAGCAAGAGTAGATTATATACATAATCGTATGGAAAGAACTCAAAAATGCCTGATCAAGCTGGAGAGAATGAACCGTACCCTGAGACATGAAGAGCCAGACCGTGTACCTGTAAGCGATTTTTTCTGGGGGAGTTTCATTGAACGATGGAAAAAGGAATTAAACCTGCCAGAGGATGCTGATCCATACTACTATTACGATCTCGATTGGATTGTAACCCTCCCAAACATGGATCCTGAAATAACGCCGTTCAAAATCATTAAGGAAGATGAGAGCGAAGTAATTGTGAAGACGGGATTCGGAGCAACGGTGCGAAAAAAATTCGATTACCCTATGCCTGAATTTATGGATTGGGATTTAGATACCATCGGGAAACTGGAGAATTTCGAATTTGATGATCCCTATGCCAACACCCGGTATTTTGAAGCGGGTGACAATCAGGTAGCCGGTGTGGGTGATGGTTTTCAGCGGAATTCCCCTGCCTGGATTGAAACCGTTAAAAAGTTCAGGCCGGACTTCCCGGTATATGGAAGCATGATCGAATGTTCCGAGTGCCTTACCAGGTTGGTTGGACAGGCAAATGCCCTGCTCTGGATAGGCATGTACCCGGAGCGGTTTGGAGAGGCAATTAACCGTATCGGGCAGTTTTACCTGGATTGCCTGAAGGCTGAGATCGAGGCAGCGGGTGGACTACTGGATGGCATGGTGATATGGGGTGATGTTGCCTTTTCCCGGAATATGCTTTTTTCTCCTGATTACTGGAGGACATATTTCAAACCATGGGTCAGTGCTATGACAGCATACTGCCACCAGCATGGCCTGCCAGTGATTTACCATGGCTGCGGAAATGTAAAATCCATATTCGGCGATTTTATCGAAATAGGAATAGATGCATATAATCCCCTGGAAGTTAAGGCAAACCTGGATGTTATTGATTTGCGAAGGGAATTTGGTCACCAAATTGGCTTTTGTGGGAACAGTGATATCCGCGTCTGGGAGACTGGTGACCAGGATCTGATCCGGAGGGAAGTCTTGAGAAAATTAAATGCAGCCAAAGGAGGAGGGTATATATTTCAGTCAGACCATTCCGTCAGTAGCAGTGTATCCGGAGCCAGCTATGATTATATTGTCAGCCTGGTCCGCCAATACGGGAATTACCCTCTTGAACTTGGAGAATATAATATAAACCTCTCATAAAAAGAAAAGCAGATGAAACGATTTGGAATGATTATCGGTATTAAACCGGACAAGATCGAAGAATACAAAAAACTGCATGCAGCGGTTTGGCCTGATGTATTAAAGATGATCAAAAAGTGTAACATTCGTAATTACTCAGTCTATCTGAAAGATGAATTATTGTACAGCTATTTTGAATACACCGGCAAGGATTTCAAGGCAGATATGGAAAAAATGGCGGCGGATCCCGTAACCCAGCAATGGTGGGATGTCTGTAAGCCATGCCAAAATCCGCTTGAAACCAGGGCAGAAGGTGAGTGGTGGGCGGAAATGGAAGAGGTATTTCACTGTGATTGAGTCATCTGAAACTGCATTATTAATTTCTCAAAATGATAGTACCGAACCCGAATCCCATACTTGGAACATCTTTGCATGCCATAGGAGGAATCTCTGCCTCTACATGCTATGTCCCATTCCAGAAAGTTAAACAATGGTCATGGGAGACTTATTGGCTGGTCCAGGCTTTCTTCGCGTGGCTTATCATGCCTGTAATTATCGGGGTGTTGACTGTACCTGAGCTGGTTACCGTACTGAAAGAGTCACCATCAAATGTCAAATGGGGAGCTTTCCTGCTGGGGGCGGCTTACGGTTTCGGAGGCATGTCATTCGGGTATGCCATCAGGTATATAGGGTATTCCCTGACCTATACCATTGCCATCGGCCTTTCAGCAGTTCTTGGCACCATTGTTCCTTTGATGTTAAATGGCACCCTGATTGAACATTTTCAAAGACCCGGCGGTATGATCCTGCTGGGCGGTATGGTAGTTGCTATTCTCGGGGTGGCTGGTTGCGGCTGGGCAGGGTATAAAAAGGAGAATGACCTTAACAGGCTGGAAGGATCTGCTGGAAAAATCCAGTTCAATATGAGCAGGGGCCTGATGCTTACCATCATTGCCGGATTGTTATCCGCTGTTTTTGGTATTTCACTCGAGATTGGCCAGCCCATCTCTGATGTGGCGGCAAGCTACGGAGCCGGCCATTACGAAGGAAATGCCAAGATCATTTTGTCAACCACAGGATGCATGGTTACCAATTTTATCTGGTTTGTGGTACTGGGCATCAAAAAAGGCACACTGCGTGAACTTAGGTTCAAAAATGGTCTTCCCACCGGAAGAACATTATCAAATTATTTTCTTGCCATCCTGAGCGGATGTTTGTGGTTTATGCAATTCTTCTTTTACGGGATCGCCCATGTAAGAATGGGTGTGTTTCAGTTTGCCAGCTGGGTCATTCATATGTCAATGCTTATTTTCTTCAGCTATGTCGTCGGGCTCATTTTGAGGGAATGGAAGCAGGTTAGCCGCAAGACCTATGCAGTTTTGATCGTCGCACTGATAATACTTATTTCTTCTTTTATTATCATGACCTGGGGAAGTGTAAAAGGTGAAAATTCTGCAAATGAAACAGTTGCAGCGGCCATTTTTGTTTTAAAAAATTATATTTAAGGCGGAAAAAATTATGAAGTTTTATTATCTGGTTTTAACATTTCTTTGGATGACTTTCGTTTGTGCATGTAATGTTCAGGATCGGGTTGAGTCGGGTCGAGGTTGCCCTGATGATGAGATAATGATCATTAAGGAGGCCCGGGCACAGGGGAATGAGCATTCGCTATGGTATTTCTGTGAGAAGAGGGAATTGAAACCGTTACTGCCCAACACAAGCGTTACAATTGCACAGATCGAAGGGCCGGCGGTTATCCGTCTTATTCGGCTGTCCAGGTTGACGATGCATACACAATACGATTTCCCACGAGGGATAATCCTGGAAATCTACTGGGACGGACATTCGAAGCCTGCGGTCCAGGTTCCGGCGGCTGATTTTTTCGCGGATGGCTGTAACAGCAAGGTAGAAAAGTATTTCGCAAGCAATTTTTTCGAGATAGTACCTGGAGCATATAACTGTTATATTCCTATGGCATTTAAGAAAGGCGCTAAAGTCGTTTTGCGAAATGAAACCGAACATGCCTATATTGGCTATGCAAATGTGGAGTGGGAGCAATTGCCCGAATGGAATCCGGAACTTGGTTATTTTTATGCCACATATAACCGCCGGATTTTTCGTCTGACACCTGAGACGAAAGTAACATTTTTCGAAGCCGAAGGGAAAGGTCACATCGTTGGCAGGCAAGTTAGCGTTTCTACAGATGAGCCTTTATATTCGGACCATTTTGGATGGGTGATGGAAGGCAATGTCAACTTTTATGTAGATGATGCAGATGAGGCGCCCTATTCATATCTTGGCAGCGAGGATTCATTTACTTTCAGTCATGGCTTTACCGATGTCTGGACCGGGCCTCATGCAGGCATTACATATTTTCGCAATACCAACGGTGATGAGCCTGCCGAGCTTTCTGTTTTCAGGCTTCATGACAAGATGCCGATCCGGTTTAACAGGAATTTGACCTGGGAAATTAACTGGCAATATGAAACGATGTTCGGACAGCCTCCGACCTGGCGAAAAAATATAGGGGAAAATGGGGGATGGGTGGATTACGCATGCGTGACCTATTTTTATATGGATTCGCCGGCTGGTTATGATCATAAACCATTAAGGCCGGTTGCTGAACGGACAAGCAATATGCTGAGCAAACCTACCCATCCTGTAGTAGGTGAGCATGTCTTTGAATTTGGCGAACAGCTTGTTGAACATAAGATTGCACAGGCGTTTGATGAGCTTAAAGTTGATCTGAACTTAATCAATCAGGTATCTGCATTGGAGGATATGGCGCGATTCCATATTGAAGGTGCCTATCCGGGAACGCATCCTTTCTTTATTGATACCCCAAAAACGCCAGCAGAGGCTCAGAGGCGATCTGTATGGGGCCATCCAGGTGATCCTTCTCCCGGAAGAAGCGGTATTGTGGCAGTGCATCCGAAAAACCTGGAGACACCATGCCTGTTGATAAGAAAGGTTAAACTTCCCGAAAGTAAGAGTTACTTACATGTTGTTATGTCCGGCGATCCTTATGAAATCGAAATGCCCGGACAAAGGGATTTTGTAATGCGCATAGGTGTTTTCGATGGCGACAGTACAAAATGGCTCGATGAGAAGCTTATTAAGCCAGGTCCCGCTACAGAAGAAGGTTGGTATACCTTTGGTTATGACCTGAGTGGATTTGCTGGCAAAACGGTGGCACTGGTTGTAGAGACTGCTGCAGGTGGCGTTAATCAGTGGTTCAACGAAGAGGCTTTTTATGATGAGATAAGCGTTATTGAGGGAGAATTGCCCGACAGTGAAAAAACGAAGCTCACACCACCAGGGCCTAGGCATTCTGCAGCCCCCCCCCTTCAATGACAAAACAGGGATTATGAAAATATCATGAAAATGTATTGTTATGCAATATTGAGTATAAGCTTGAAACGGAAGATATGGATAACCGATTTACAAATTTTTTAATTTTATTTATCCTTTGTGCGACTCTTCTCACATCTTGTTTTAATAGGACTGATAATGTGCAATGGTCCTATGAAGACGGTCCATTAATGACCCGCTGGGCCAAAGATATTACCCCGATAAATGTGCTTCCTGAATATCCACGTCCACAGATGGTAAGAAATGAATGGATGAATTTAAATGGATTGTGGCAATACGCTGTTACAGATAAACAATCCGGGTTACCAGAAAGTTATCAGGGTGAAATCCTTGTTCCATTTCCAATAGAATCAGCTCTTTCCGGTGTTATGCAGAAGCTTAATCCTGATCAGATTCTTTGGTATCATCGGTTGGTAAAAATCCCTTCTTCATGGAGGGAAGATTGCGTCCTGCTACACTTCGGTGCAGTGGACTGGAAAACAACAGTCTATATAAACGGCAAACAAATAGGGACACATCAGGGCGGATTTGATCCATTCACTTTTGATATAACCAGGGAACTGAAATCCCGAAGAACTATTGAAATTACCGTTAAGGTTTGGGATCCCACTGATTTAGGTTGGAAGGATCCTTCAAAAGGGCCAAGACAACCGGTTGGAAAACAAGTATCTGATCCAATCGGCACATTATATTCCCAGGTGAGTGGAATCTGGCAGACAGTATGGATAGAACCAGTACCGAAATCAAGAATTGGTAAGATTAGCCTGGTATCCGATATTGATAATGGGTTGGTTCAAATAAATGTTTCTGGAGTTAATACTGACAGTACATTTTCGATTGTAGCATTAGTCAGGGATTCTGGAAAAGATATAATAAGCGCCAGAGGTATGATCAATGAGCGGATTTTGATGAAAATCCCTGAATTTAAATTGTGGTCCCCGGATCACCCATTTCTTTATGACCTTGAAATTATTCTCACAAAGGGTAAAACAACAATTGATAAAGTAGCCAGCTATTTCGGGATGAGAAAGATCGCTTTGGGTAAAGATGAGGAAGATGTAACACGTATTTTGTTAAACAACCAATTTGTATTTCAGGTTGGGCCACTGGACCAGGGGTACTGGCCGGACGGTTTGTATACAGCCCCGACGGATGAAGCGCTCCGGTTTGATGTTGAACTTGTAAAGAAGCTTGGGTTTAATATGGTAAGAAAACATGCGAAAGTAGAACCGGATCGATGGTATTACTGGTGTGATAAGTTGGGACTGATTGTCTGGCAGGACATGGTGCCCAAGTATCCGGCTGCCGGATACGGAACAAATGAAATATATACGTCTGACAATGACGCGAAGCAATTTGAATATGAATTATTTCAAATGATAGAAAGATTAAGAAATCATCCAAGCATTGTCATGTGGATAATCTTTAATGAGACCTGGGGTCAATACAATACTAAAAGGTTAACGAATTGGGTCAAGGATTTCGATACAACCAGGTTGGTGAATAGTGCCAGTGGTTGCGAGAATTTTGGAGTCGGGGACATTATAGACGGGCATCAGTATCCGGGTCCGGATCCCGGCCCTTCAAAATCCTGGCCAAAGGCGGATCCGGATGAATGGCAATGGGAAGTCAGGGCTATGCCGGAAATTGACAGGGCACTTGTGCTGGGAGAATATGGTGGTATATTTCTTACCTTTTCAGATCATAGTTGGCATAAGACAAGCGAGGGTTTAAATCCTTTCATTAATGCTGGATATCCTATGCTGCAATCATCAGAGGAGTTGACTGCAACATATGAGATGATGTCAGTTGCTATTGAAAAGATGATAGGAGATCATGGTTTGAGTGGTGCAGTATATACACAGCTTTCGGATATTGAAGTTGAATGCAACGGCTTTATTACCTATGACCGGGAAGTTATTAAAGTAGATATTGATAGAATCAATAAAAGTAATAAAGCTATTACTTTGGATTGAATAATAGTTAATTAGGATAATGATTATCAAACTTTTGGAAGAGATACAATACTTCATTTATATGTCATTCGATTATTTAACTGCTTCTAAGATGTTTGTGTCACTTTTTAAAAATGGATTGTATAATTACAAAAAATGATTTACTATGAAACAGCATTTAATATATTATAGAACAAACAACAAACCTTTATACTCGCGGCTTCAGGGTATAATGGAACACTTATGCAAATTAGGGATAGGAATCAACATCCTATTGATTTGTTATTTCCATATTTTTTCAATTGGTTGCCAGCGCCAGGGTTGTTACTTAAAGGAAAAGACAAGTGATAAAGCGTCTGTTCTGGTTATGGGAAATTCCCGTATCGAGGCCCGTTTTACAAAATCCCCCAAAGGGATCCTCCAGGAATATTTTGCCAGCAGGGGAGGCGAATGGGTCCTGGTAACAAGCTCATTCACTCCGCCTGAAGTTTATCCGGATGAATCTATTCAGTTATATAATTCAATGATAGATCCATCACACCGGCTCATTCTGACAGAGATATTAGATTCAGTCAGTATTATCGAAAACAACCAGGACCGGATTGTTCTGTCCTTATCTGGAAGAACTAATGGTCATCAGGTGGAACAGGTTATTACCCTTGATGAAAATGAATCCTTTTTCCATATTGAGGTAAATACTGTTCTTGATGGAAAACCGCCAACCCTGGAATACGTGTTGTCTCCTTTCATTTTTGATCCGTCAAATAAACCTGACTTCATTCATACTCCCAACCTGAAATTTGTGGATGATGATATTTTTGGTGACCGGACATTCTAC
The DNA here is from genome assembly GCA_016783865.1 of Bacteroidales bacterium. The sequence goes on along the minus strand of JADHVS010000067.1, from coordinate 6,451 downwards.
TCGCCGGCGGTTATTATGCAGGAGCAGGATTTGTTTTGTGCCCTGGTCCCTGACCTGGATATTATTAATGAAGACATGGTTCTATCTCCAGATGCCCGGTTTGCAGCAACCCGTACCGATAAACCGTTAGATTTACCGATGGATAGCAGCCGCTGTTCGTTTCCTTCCGGGCTAGACTACAATCTCAGGTCTGGGATTTCTGAAAAACCATTGTTCTCATACGGAATGATCGATGCTGTTGCTACGCATCATATGCATTGGGTTCATTCCAATGATGGCTCAATGGTTCGTCACCTGGGGAAGAATACAGTTAAATATGGTTTTGATTTGATGATTGGTGCTGGCATTCCGGAATACCGTGGCTACCAGGTTGTTGGAAAGCATATGTGGGATCGATATGGCAGTAAATATTTGCATAAACCCAGACCACAGGTAATGCCTTTTGATGAATATGCTAAAATAATTTTTCCAGCCAGCAGCACTTACCAGGGGTGGTGGATCGAACAACCTGGCTGGATAATTCATCACAGCGCACCTGAGGGATTTCCGGATATGGATTCCTGGCAGCAATGGGAAATGGATGGATGGCCTGTTGGGGGATATACTAATAATCCTCCGGATTGGTATGATATGATCGAATTTACTACCTGGTGGAACAATATGCGGGATGCGGTGGGGATATACTGGTGGGGGCAACATATGTCTGATACTACACTTATTGACAAAGCCAGGCGTATAGTTAACCTGATCCTTTTGTCTCCGCAGCATGAAGGCACATTCCCGGTCGTTTACAGGTCTTATCTTGAATACTGGCAGGGAAATCACTGGGAACCCCCTATGAAAATGGATTCGTCCCGCGTTGAACGTTATTTTTTTGAAAAAAGCCAATCCTGTCAAACGGCTGCCATGAGCAAAACATGTGCCCATCTGTTGCGCTATTACAGGCTGTGCGAACATAATGAAAGAATTATACCATTCGTTAAAAGTTACGGTGATTTCGTGGTCAGTCATATCGATTCCAATGGTTGCCTGCCTGCCTGGTTCAGCAATGAATTAAAACCCAATCCTCACCTCCGCTTTAACGGTGAACAGGGAGTTCATATCTGGTACCTTTCAGAATTGTATCTGGCCACAAAGGATCAAAAATACCTGGATGCGGCAGAAAAGATAGCTCGTTTTATGCAAAAGGAGATCTTGCCTGAACAACGCTGGCTTGATTATGAAGTTTATTTTTCCTGTGGCGTAAAACCCATGAATTTTGAGGATCAGTATACCGGTCAGGACCCACGTGGTACGATATCCATGTCATGGGCTGTGGAAGGCTTTGCAGCACTTTATCGTGCTTCAGGAGACAAAGAATACCTTGATGCAGGTGAACAGATCCTGGATTACCTCTCACTGTATCAAACGGTTTGGGCTCCTCATTTTATATATACTGCATATCCTTTTGGAGGCACAGATACAGATAATGGAGATGCCGCCTGGCTGAATGGTCACCAGAACGGGCTGCCGGGAATTTTTGCATGGTATGGTAAAGAGCTGGGTCGACAGGATCTGATTGAACGAAGCGTAGCCTTGGCCAGGGCTTCATTGGTACTGGTAAACCTTGAGCAAAATGTTAAAAACGAGGTCTATAATTATCCTAATTACCCTATTGGCCTGGGACCTGAAAATATCGATCACGAAGGGATACCACAAACACCTTTACGCACCGGAGGCAGCTGGTGTGAGATAGGAGGCCTTGTTGGAGTATCTGATGCTATTCGTGAACTGGGAGATCTCTATATCCATATTGAAAAAAATCTGGCTGTTGGTCTGAATGGTGTCAATATGAAGGATTTTTCATATGATAAAGGGATCCTTTCAGTCAACCTCAATAATTGGTTCTCAGACCTGACCATGCCTTATGAGAAGCCTTTTGTAATTGTAATAAAGGTGGAAGGGCTTACAGGAGAGGGCCCCTATACTCTGGTTATCAATGGGAGTGACCCGGTAACCCTGACAGCTGAAGAATTATTAAAATATAAATTTACTGTCAATCCAATGACTATAAATGAAGATTAACCATAAACAATCCATTCTGTAACCTGCAAAATAGTTGTTGAATACCTAATAATAAAAACTATGATTAAATCGATGATTGTTAATGCCGTTGTGATTGTCTCATTATTTATAATGACAGGCAATCCGTTGTCTGCCCAGGAGAGATCCCTGGCAGGATTTGACCTTGGATCCATTTATATCTTGGGTGATATGGAAACATACTCGGTTTGCCCGGAAAATCCCACGGGTGAAAAAGGGAAAGGCGGCATGGCCATTCCTGATCCGGATGATCCAGACCTGGCTTTTAGTAAACAGGCAGAGCATCTGGGACAAGGATGGAAGGTGCGTCCATTCATTAAAATGAAGCCCGGGGAAACAGTAACCATCATGGATGTGGAAGGTCCTGGCATAATCCAGCATATTTGGATGGCAGGCGATCCCGTGATAAATGGCTATGGTCGCAATACTGTGCTAAGGTTTTACTGGGACGATGAAGAAGAACCCTCCATCGAAGTGCCTCTTACTGATTTTTTTGCTGTCGGCCATAATATTGTGGCCCCTGTCAATTCCCTGCCGGTGGTTGTGAATGGATGGGGATTGAACTGTTATTGGCCCATGCCTTTTCGAAAGCGGGTGAGGATTACTTTTACTAACGATGACATGGAAAGAGGTGTGGATTTATTTACCTACCAGGTTACCTATGCAAAAACCGATGTTCCTGAAGATGCAGCCTACCTCCATGCACAATGGAGACGGGAAACTGTTGACCCTGAAAACCCGGATTTCGTTATTATTGACAAGGTTAAGGGACAAGGTAAGTATGTCGGCACCTTCCTTGCATACACACAATTACACGATGGATGGTTCGGAGAAGGAGAAGTTAAATTTTTCATTGATGGTGATAAACAATTTCCGACGATCATTGGCACCGGAACGGAAGATTATTTTGGATCTTCATACGGTTTTCCACACGTGTACTCTACACCCTACATGGGGCATGTACTTGATCATCAGGGTAAAACCGAATCAGGTGGAGATGCAGGTCCTTCCAAATTCAGCCTGTACAGATGGCATATACCGGATCCAATCTATTTCAAAAAGGATTTGAAGGTCACCATCCAGACGCTGGGTTGGTACGCTGGGAAATTGAGATACAGGGCGTTAGCAGATGACCTGGCTTCTGTAGCCTTCTGGTACCAGGCAGAGCCCCATAATACATTTCCGGAATTACCATCCATGTGGGATAGATGGCCAAGGTAAAAATCTTCAATATTGAAAAAATCTGGCAGCGGGTGTGAAAAATTTATTTGTACAGTCAATCCATGCAATGAAATATATGAATCCATGAAATCTATTTTTCTCCTTATTGCATTAGTGCTTTTGGGAAGTCAGGTATGTATGAGTCAGGTCTCTCCTCAGACTGTTAAACCATTACCCTATTTGGAAAGTGAATTGTTGAATCCTGTTCCCAGGTCAGACTACAGCGGGGACAGCCTGCGGCTTATCTCTTTTCCCATGGGTGGGATTGGAACCGGATGCATTGGATTATCGGGTACAGGCAAATTAATTGATTGGCAGATTTTCAATGAACCGAATATAGGCTACCAGCCCTATTATAGCTTCCTGTCTCTCTGGATTCAGAAAGAAGGGGAAATCCCTGTATTCAAAGTATTGGAAGGTCCTTTGACTGAGCGGCTTGATGGTCCACTGTACCTGACGGAGGAGATGTATCAGTGGGAGATCAACGGCATGGGTCCCCAGGCAAAACAAGGATCCACATTACCCAGGATGAGACAGGTCGCATTTGAAGGAAAGTTCCCTTTTGGTATGGTGTCCCTGTCTGATCCGGCAGTACCGGTTGAAGTGAAGGTTGAAGGGTGGAATCCTTTTATTCCGGGAGATGCAGATAACTCATCCTTACCTGTTGCCATTTTGAATGTTTATTTGAGAAATACTTCGACAAAGGCCGTTAAAGGAGTTTTGGCTGCGCAAACTCAAAATCGTGCAGGTCTATTTAACAGGATGGTTAAAGAAGATGGTTTAAATGTTATGTACATGACAGAAGAGGCAGGTGAATCAGGAAAATCCATGTTCATTGCCACAGGCGCTCCTGTTACGACATGGCAAACAAACTGGAAGGAGGGCGGATGGTGGGTTGCCCTGCAACATTTAATGAACACATTCATTAAGGATGGGAACTTCGATAATAAATCAGAAAATGGATATGGAAACATGAGTGAGGAACCATTTGAAGCCGGAAATGAGGATTCCCGTGCTGCCTCCATTGGCATTCCCATTAACTTAAATCCTGGTGAAACAATTAAAATTCCGGTAGTTTATGGTTGGTTTTTCCCTCAAGGCAGCTGGGGAAAAAACTATTATGCCGTTCAATGGGATGATGGTCTGAGTATAGCCAGGTATGTGCTGAGTAATCTTCCTGAACTGGAAATGCGAACCAGAAACTTTCAAACATCATTTTTCAGTTCTACTCTTCCGGGAACGGTTCTTGAAGCAGTTTCATCAAATTTAAGTATCCTGCGCTCACCTACTGTTGTAAGGTTTGAAGATGGTATGCTATATGGTTGGGAGGGATATGCATATAATAAAAGGTTAGGCTATGGTACATGCAATCATGTCTGGAATTATCAGCAAACCGTACCATTTCTCTTTCCTGAACTGCAACGATCTGTCAATGAAAACTTTTTAAATAATGGTCTTCGCGAATCGGATGGTGCTATTCATTACAGAATGCCGGCAAAGTATAATGTAAAACCTGACCTGGACAAGGCATTCACTGCAGCAGATGGTCAGTTTGGTCAGGTTTGCTGGGTGTACAGGGATTTTTGTATTACAGGCGATATGGATTGGTTGAAGGCCATGTGGCCCAAAACCAGGAAAGCCCTTGAGTACGCATGGACCACCTGGGACAAAGACAAAGATGGACTACTTGAAGGTTCACATCATAATACCCTTGACCTGAATTTCGAGACTCCTGAAACCATGTGTGGAAGTTTATACCAGGCTGCCTTGCTGGCAGGGGAAAAAATGGCAAATCTGGTAGGTGATACGGAATCAGCTACTGAGTTCAGAAAAGTTTTTGAAAAGGGTAAAATAAACTCAGATACGCACCTCTATAATGGACAATATTACCATCAGATGAAACTCCAGCCGGGGATGATTGATGATAAACAACTGCTCAATGGGTGTATATCTGAACAGATCCATGGTCAGTTGTATGCAAGAATGCTGGGGCTTGAAGATATCTATCAGAGAGATCACCTGCACACAGCTATTGGCAATGTTTTTAAATACAACTACAGGGAAGATTTCTGGAATTTTATAAATGCATACAGGGCTTTTTCTGTTGGAGACGATAGGGGTTTGGTTATTGCCACCTGGCCTGGAAATGACCGGCCGGAGTTTCCCCTGTTATATTGTGATGAGACAATGACTGGATATGAATACCAGGTTGCAGGTAATTTGTTGTACGAGGGATATTTATTAGAGGGTTTGACAATTATCAAATCCATCAGGGACAGGTATGATGGCAAAAAAAGGAATCCTTTTTGTGAATTTGAATGGGGGAATCATTACGCCAGATCATTGGCCGTATATAACGCCATGCTGGCATTATCCGGTTTCCGTTATGACGGGTACGAAAAGATGGTTAGGTTGGTTCCGGAAATACATCCTGAAAACTTCAATGTTTTTTTCGCGGTTGAATCAGGTTGGGGAAATATCTCCCAAACCAGACAAAAAGATCATCAAACCATTGAAGTGGATGTAAAGGAAGGGAATTTGGGTATTGCAAAGCTTAATCTTTACGCGGGAGACAAACTTCCGGTAAATGCGTTTGTATTGATAAATGAAACAAGAATTGAATGTGAGATCAGGGATGCTATTGACGAAGCCTGGGATGGGGACAAAATGTGTACGGTTACACTCAGCAAACAGGTTATGATTAAAGATAAGGATAGGTTCATCGTACATATTAAATATTAAGTTATGAGGATTTTTTGTTTGGGAAATTCAAAAAACGCTGGACATGATTGTGAAATGAAATTTAAACACCGGCAATTTTGCTCATTAATAGTTGTATTGTTGATTACAATATTAGTCCTGACAGGATGTGCCGGGAACAGCATCAGAGAAAAAGATCATAAGCCCAATATTATTCTTATCTACCTGGATGATGTGGGTTATGGTGATTTTGCATGTTATGGAGGGGATTCCATACAAACCAACAGGCTGGATAAAATGGCAGCAGAAGGTATACTGTTCACAGACTTCTATGCAGCTACTGCCATGTGTACACCATCAAGAGCTGCTCTTCTCACAGGTTGCTATCCCAAGCGCATTGGTATGTCTTACTTTACTAACCGAATTAATCATGTCCTGTTACATGGTG
>JADHVS010000066.1 GCA_016783865.1 Bacteroidales bacterium | reverse complement strand
CTGGTAATTTCTATCCTGTATTTATTCAAAGTATATGAGAATCAGCCATTATTGTGTGATGTGCTGGTTATTCAGGCGGCTGCAGCACCGGCCACCGCACTTATTCTACAGGTCAGAGCCTTTGGTGGAAACCTTAACAAAATAGGTGGTATAACATTTATTTCTTATTTTATAACCCTGATAGCAATTCCTGTATGGCTGACAGTCTGGAAAATGATCATACCATAAAATCCGCCCCACGGGGCTGGGCGATCCTACTGATGATAGGCCCTTCCATTGTCTGGGTATCCGAGTACATCGGATCCGGAGAGGTGATCATTGCCACCCGCACCGGCGCCATTCTTGGGTCCGCAGTGCTCTGGGCGGTGATCATAGGGATTTTCCTTAAGTTCTGGATCGGCATGTCGGGCGCCAGGTACACCGTGTGCACGGGAGAAGGGATGATGGATATGTTCAGCCGGATCCCGGGGCCTTCCAACTGGGCAGTATGGCTCATAATGATCACCCAGTTTGTCGCAGGGTTGTTCGCCATAGGATCTGTTGCTGCAGCAGGGGGCGCATTCCTCAGTCAGATTCTGCCGGTTAGTACAACCGTCGGCGGCTGGATCATTGCCTTTGTGGCCTTTTTAATTGCCTGGACAGGTGAATTCAAATGGATGAAAATCACGATGAGTGTTTTGATCCTCATTACCATTGTCGGTGTTGTTTATGTTGCCATCAAAGTTTTTCCTCCCTTTTCAGAATTTTTGCATGGATTGATCCCGAACAAACCCGCCATGCCAGATTGGATAATTCAGGACAATATTACTGCGAACCCATGGAGTGAAATTCTGCCTTTGCTGGGCTGGGGGGCCGGAGGTTTTGCGAGCCAGGTCTGGTATTCTTACTGGGTAATGGGAGCCGGATATGGCGCCGCCAGGAAAAACAAGTATGGCGTCCGGGCCAACCTTGCCAAGCTGAGCAAACTAAATGTTTCAGATGCAAGGAATCTCAAGGGCTGGATCATGATGGTAACCACAGACTCCTCGTTTGCCATGATCATTGGCATTTTAGTTACAGGCGGCTTTTTAATTGCCGGAGCAGGAGTACTGGGTCCACAGGAAATTGCACCGGAAGGTGAAGATGTTGCAACCCAGTTATCCGGCATATTTGCTTCTCAATGGGGGTCCGTTGGTGGATTTCTATTCCTTCTGGGAGGAACGGCGGCCCTGTTCTCAACATCGATCGGGCAACAGGCAGGATGGCCCCGGTTAATAGCAGATTCATTAAGGATATGCGTTCCGGCTTTTAACAGGAAGTTTGCCTGGAAAACCCAGTTCCGGATCTTTCTTATCATATTTTTTACCGGCAGCATGATTATTATATATACTTTTAGTTATCAGCCTGTTGCATTGGTAAAATTTGCAGCAATCTTTGAAGGGCTTTTACTGACTCCGCTGCAAGCCGTCTTAATCCTGGTTGCACTCTATTTTGTCATGCCCAGGTTCTTCAAACCGGAGGTGGCAAGAATTCTTCGTCCCCACTGGACAATTGCAGCCGGATTGATAGTGGCGTTTCTGTTCTTTAGTTATTTTTGTATATACCAGTTACCGAAGATTTGGTAAAAATGAATAGTACGAGTTACAAAGGAGTGCTCGAAACCAGATACCTCGTAACCAGTAACTCGCAACTCTTAATTTAAAACTTATGAAAAATACATTACCTCTCATAGTTATTATCTTCCTTGCATTATTTGCAACCTCCTGTGAAGAAAACTCCCAAATATCTTCAACCCCCAATGTCATTATCCTGTTTGCCGATGACATGGGATACGGGGATCTTTCGTGTTATGGACATCCGACCATCCAGACCCCAAACCTGGATGGGCTGGCCGATGCTGGCATCCGGTTCACTTCTTTTTATGTGCCCACACCTGTTTGTGGACCATCAAGGTCTGCCCTGCTTACTGGTCGCTATCCACCCCGTTGCGGCATGCCGGGCAATATCGGTCCTGATACACAATATGGCCTCCCTCTCGGGGAAATTACCATGGCCAATATTTTAAAACAGGAAGGATACCAGACCATGCACATTGGCAAATGGCATCTCGGACATTTCAAGCCGGAATATATGCCTACCTCCAGGGGATTCGATCACTATTTCGGTTTGTTGTACAGTAACGACATGATCAAACCATGGGTGCAGACCGACACACCTCTTCGACTCATGAAAGATACAGTGGCTCTTGAGGATACGGTCATACAGGAATTTTTAACCGTACGATATACTGAACAGGCTATGAATTTCATAGAGACCAACAAGGATGACCCCTTTTTCCTGTACCTTGCCTATTCGATGCCTCATCTTCCGGTTAATACTGCACCTGAGTTTAAAGGAAAATCGAGGTCGGGTTTATATGGGGACGTGATCCAGACCATCGACTGGAGTGCCGGCCAGATTGTTGGAAAGCTGAAGGAACTCAACCTGGATAAAAATACACTGGTGGTTTTCACCAGCGATAACGGTCCCTGGTTATACCTTCCCGACCGCATGCTGCAGGGAGGGAATGAACCATGGCATGTGGGTTCTCCGGGACCACTCCGGGGTGCAAAAGGAACGACTTATGAAGGAGGCAACCGTGTGCCTGGTATTATGTCCTGGCCCGGTCGGATACCTCCGGGACAGGTGATAGCGGATCCGGCTTCCACAGTTGATCTGTTTCCCACCATTGTGGCTGCAACAGGCGCCCAAATGCCCGGCGACCGGATCTATGACGGCAGGAATATCCTGGGAGCCATCACCGGGGAAAAGGATTTTCCGGAATTTGAGTTTTTCTATTTCAGGGACAAACGGATCGAAGGTGTCCGGCACGGTGAATGGAAGTTAAGACTGAGCAGGCATCTCCGGACAGATCTGGATGAAACGGATCCGTTAACCCCGGAATTATTCAACCTCGACCTTGATCCGTCGGAGAGGTACAATGTAGCCAATCGCCACCCGAAAAAGGTGGAAGAGATGCTTCAGAAAATGCAGAGAATCGCTGCTGAAATGGATAGCCAGGTAGGGGACTAGATGTCATGCTGAACTTGGTTCAGCATCTGAATATCAATCTCAAGTATGGGATTGGGTAAAAACTCCTTTGCGCCGGGTTGGCTGGCATCCGGATCAGTCACCCGCCAGGTTCTGTTCACTTGTATCTAATTAATTGTTTCCCTGACAAGCTTAATAAGTTCATTACTTCCTGGTTTTTTTTCTATCTTTTCCGGCAGCTTTTTCAGGTACCAGGTCACTGTATATCCCAGGTCTTCCCCCGGTTCCAATGATGTATATGGGCCCTGAGATTCCAGTTCGATATAATTGAATTGAGGACAAACATAAATCTCGATATCTGATTCTCCTTCTGCAATGTGTTCCGGTGAAACATTTGGAAACTGTTTTATCAGCAATACATCCTCCAGCACATAAGCCAGCCATCCTTCCGATCCGAATGCAAAAGTTTTGCAATGTTTACCGGGATGACCCAGTTGGGACGTATCATAGGAATGCCACATCAACCCATCTTTTTCAAGGGTTGTAATGGAGGTATCAATAGTTTGCTTTTTATCAATGCCATATTCGCTTAGCGGAAAAAGGGACAATCCTTTTTTCGGTAAACGTGTCACTTCCCAGGCAGCACAGGATTGTACTGAATCCGAAATGTTCTTAATCTTATAAGTATGGATAAATGCATTCCTTTCATAATCCAACCTGATCTCCTTGAAATATTGAAATCCATGCATATTATCAGGTTCACTGGTGAACAAAATACCCCCCTCCACTTCAGAAACCTCATATGGCCCATAATCCAGGGCGTCAGGCTCGGGCCAGAATTTTCCCTGGGGACTCAGCCACAAAGAACTGCCGTAATACTCCTTCCTTACCTCTTTACCAGTTAACAGCTCCACGCCATATGCATTCAGGGAAATGTCCTTTGCCCCATCATTGGGATCAATAGTTAACAAGACCTCGTGTAGCTTAAATGTTTTTATTTCGTCCATATCGGTAGTTGTTTCAGAGTTAGTTTTAACTGTTGTATTGCAAGCCATCAATGCAAAAATGACTGCGGCGAAGGTGAATATATGTTTCAAAAGTGTTTAAAAATATTTCAAAAGCATCTGTAAGTTAATACTTAAAAAGAATCTGTTGTATATTTATTTGAGCTTAAAACAATATTTAAACAAAATCTAAAATCAGGAGTCATGGCTAAAAAAATCCCTATTATCATCTTTGCGTTGCTTCTTATTACATCGTGTACTAAAACCGATGACTGGATCGACTCAGTTGTAAACTATGGATACCAGGAATTCATGCCAGCCGATAATTATTTCTGGGATTGGGGTCCTGCTGTTTTTCTCCGTGGATTGGTTGTTTATAACGAGTCGGGCATTGGTAAAAACACAGACCAGGTCACTCAATATATCCAGCGATGCATGGACCTGAACATGGACCTGGAGAAGGCCAGCGGGATCCATCCCAACGCAGTTGCTTCCGGACATGCCCTGGCTTACCTGTATGGTAAAACAGTAGATGAAAAATACCTGAAGAAAGCAGAATCCATTTTTGAGGACTATTTGAAAATTGTCAAGGTTGAGAATGGAGGTATTTCGCACCGCGATGTCACATCCGAATTATGGGATGATACCGTTTATATGGTTGGGATCTTCCTGCTGGAGATGTACCGGCTGACGGGGGACATCAGATATGCCGAAGAATTTATGGAGCAATTGCTGACCCATCACGAAAAGCTCTCCGATCCGGAATGGGGATTGTGGTACCATGGCTGGGATGAGGATACTGTATTTTTCGATGACCAGTGCAGCATGCCCTACTGGGCCGACCCGGTCACGGGCCAGAGCCCCGAATTCTGGGGACGTGGAAACGGCTGGGTGATGATGGCCGTGGCCGATGCCCTGAACACCTGCCCGGCGTCTTTTGAACAGTATGATGTGTTGAAAGAAATGCTGAACGAGTTGGTCCACAGGTTGCCCGAGCTCCAGGATGAGAAAACAGGCCACTGGTATCAGCTTCCTGAACACCCGGATGATGAAGGAAACTGGATTGAAAGTTCAAGCACCGCCATGTATGCCTATGCCATGACCATCGGGATCAAACTGGGTGTGCTGGACGCCGAAACCTATCGTCCGGTTATTGATAAGGTTTATAAAGGGATGCAGGAGCACAGCCTGAAAGACCTTGGGAAGGGATACTTCACCACACAGAATATCTGTGAAGGCACCTGCATAGGAGACAAGGATTATTACTATAATCGCAAAGTCATGGAAGGCACTCCGTTCGGGCTTTCGGCATTTATTATGTTTGGAACCGAATACCTTGATCTTTGCAAGTAATTGCCGTCAGCTTCAGGTAATAAAGTCCAGGTAATTGTCCCTGTTAATGGAATTAAACTCCTTAACAGCATAGGCATTGCTGAATTCAGCCGGCAGGCGTGCCTGCTTTTTCCCCCACTTGAACTCATAGGCAAACAGCAGGTTGTTGATTTCTTCAAGGTAATCAACTTCTTTCTGCTTATAGCTTCTCCAGAAGTACCTGTTTGCAAATGTTTTTGTATAATGCAAATATTTCAACCGCTCACTTACCAGAAAATTCTCCCATAACTGTCCGGTATCATTTCGCATATCCAGGGCATTAAACTGAAGTATTATTCCATTTCTAATCCCGTTATCATAAAAATAATACTTAGCCTTTTTTGTAATCTCAGACCGTAGGTTTTTGCTGTACGCACCCAGCCTGTAAACTACGAAACCCTTTTCAAGGAGGTAGAGATATCTTTCAACTGTACGTACATTTAATCCAACTTTCTGGGCCAACTCATGGATGGAAACTTCCTGGCCAACCTGAAATGCCAGGAGTTTTAGCAGGTCAAGAAGCTGCCTGGGACTCCTGAGGCGATTAATCCCCAGGACATCCTTTAATAAATAGGATCCTACGAGTTCCTGCAGCAATTCAATCCTTTCCCCATCTGATCCTGCAGTGTATATTTCCGGGTAGCTGCCAAATACGAGAAATTGACCAATCATTTCTTTAAGTTCATACCGGTTGTGGTATGCCATAAGTTCCAGTTGCGAAAGCGGGAATAGATTAATTACTTTTCGCCTGCCTGTAAGAGGTTCTCCCACTTCCTGTTCAATATTAAAAGATGACGAACCGGTTACGATTATTTTAAGCCCCGGGATCTGATCGACCATGATCTTCAGACCAGTGCCAATTCCCGGAATATTCTGTGCTTCATCAATGACAATTAAATCATATCCTGAAGCATATTCTTTGATCATCAGAAATTCTTCCGAACCGAGAATGTTTCTGATCCGGATATTGTCTCCTGAATCAATTTTGTACTTTAAACTTACCCCGGCCAGAAGGAGATTAATCAAGGTGGTTTTCCCGACCTGCCTTGGGCCATAAATGATCAGCACCTTCCCTTCAGGAAGTATGTTCTCTAATTTTTTATAGTAACGCGTAATCATTTTACGATGTAATATTTGCACCTAAAATACAAAATTTTATATTAATTTTTGTGGTATTAATACAAATATTTGATTCTAATGCTCAAAATCTAAAATGGTCGACTACAAAAGAAAGGGATTAATAATGTGTAAATCACACCGTCTGCAGAATATCCCAGACGAAGGCCCGGATACCTACTTCCTCATTTGTTTTATCCAGTTTCTGGATGCTATCCAGTAATGTTTCAACCTTTTTATCCGGGATGATTACCAGTGCTGCCGAGTTCATTTCAGGCCAGGTATGTGTTCCCATTCTTGGTTCACCGGTCTCTGTACCGCGGCCCTGGACATCATTCCACCATGTATACCCGTTGATTTCAAGCCGGTCGAACATATATTCCACCCGCTCGGTCTGGGCCTGGTTAAAAACAATTAAAACTGCTTTCATATCTTTTATTTTTCTTTTATGTCCATAAAAATGAATCTTCTCCTGATCTTCTGTTTCTTGTCCATTGCCGTCTTCCTTATCAGGAATCCATATAATACCGGGATATAGATCAGTGTCAGGAAGGTAGAGAAGATCAATCCCCCGATGACTGTGATCCCCATGGGGCTCCAGATCTCCGAGCCTTCTCCCGAACTGAGAGCCAGCGGCAACATGGCCAGGATGGTGGTTAAAGAGGTCATCAGAACAGGCCGCATACGCGATCTGCCTGAAAGGGCAATGGCATCCACCATTTCGTATTCCCTGTCGCGCATCAGGTTGATGAAGTCTATCATCACGATCCCGTTCTTCACAACAATACCTACCAGGAGCACTGCACCCAGCGCAGCAACCACACTTAACGTGGTATTCGTTATCAATAGTGCCAGTACGACACCCGAAAATGCAAACGGGATGGTAAACATAATGATCACGGGCATGACAAAGGATTCAAACTGGGAAGCCATGATCAGGTAGACAAGTACCAGGCCGATCAGCATCAGGAGCGCCAGGTCGGCGAATGCTTCCTGCTGGTCCTCATAGGCCCCTCCGACGATCAGTAATACTTCATTTGGAACCTCAATTTTGGCAAGTTCGTTATTGATCTTTTCAGCCAGCTCTCCCAATGAAATACCAACCGGTTTAACAGATACGGTTACGAGCCGTTCCCTTCTTTTTCTTTCAATATTCGGCGGGCTCCAATATTCTTCTACCTCTCCCAGTTCACCTACTTTGACTTTCTGTCCCATGGGAGTCATGATGGTTATCTCTTCAATATCGGATATGGAATTCCTGTATTCCTCGGTGAACCTGACAATGATATCATACTCATCCCCTTCTTCCCGGAAACGGGAGGCGATCATCCCATCCATACGGTTGCTGATATACATCGATACTGCTGCCGTATTGAGTCCGTGTTGTGACAATTTATTCTTATCCAGGGCAATCTGCAATTCAGGCTTTTCCTTCTCCCGGCTGATCTGGACATCTTCAGCCCCATCAACCTGGCTGAGAACGCTTTTTATCTGTGCGGCAACCTGGTTGGTTACATCAAAATCGTACCCGTAAATTTCAACATTCACCGTATTGCCAGCTGTCCCCATGAAATGGGCCTGGGTATTAACATCATAATTTATTATCTCAGGAAACAGGTCCAGCTGGGAACGAAGATCGGAAGATATATCCCAGACGGATCTTTCCCTCTGCCCCAGTGGAGCCAGTTTAAGTGTAAAATTGATTATGTTCGAACCGCTCTGGGAGAACATGGAAATAAATCCTCCCTCATCATCTGAACCTGTTGAAGAAGAAATAAGCTCTACCTCGGGATACCGGTCATGAATCAGTTCTTCAATTTTTAAAGTTGTAAGGATGGTCTCTTCAACACGGACACCCGATTGCAGCTCAACATATATATTTACCTGCCCTTCGTCTGATTCGGGCATGAAATCGGTATGGACAAATTTTACAAGGTATATTGAAACAATAAAAACAACTATTCCTGCAATGAGTACCAATCCCCTGTGTCTCAATGCCCAGCGAAGGTTATTCTCATAGAAGTTCTCTATATGGCTCAGTAATTTTCCAATGGTCGAATCATAACCGAACCTGGGTTTCTTTTCCTTTTTCGACTTGAGTTTTAAAAGCTGCGATGCAAGCATTGGAGTAAGAGAGATCGCAATTACTGTTGATGTAACAATAGTGATCGACACGATCCACCCCAGCTGGTTAAACATCACACCGGTTAACCCTGAAACGAGTGTAAGCGGCATGAAAACAGCCAACACCACAAGCGTTGTAACGATAACTGCCAGCCACACCTCATTGGTTGCATACACAGCAGCCTCCCTGGGACTTACCCCCCTGTCGATGTGTTTGGAAATATTTTCCAATACCACAATGGCGTCATCCACAACCATTCCGATGGCAATGGCCAGCGATGCCAGTGATATTACGTTCAATGAATTCCCGGTAAGGTACAGGTATACAAAAGAAGTAATAAGAGAGATAGGTATGGCGAGCCCAACGATGAAGGTAGCCCTCCATCTGCCAAGGAACAGAAGCACAACAAGGATCACAAACAGAAGTGCCCACAGCAATGTTTGCGAAAGGTTTTTGATTGCATCAACGATAAATTCTGATGTGTCAAAAATCGTAGTGATCTTTACATCAGGCGGCAAGTTCTTTGACAGCTCGGCGAGTTGCTTGTTTACCTGTCTTGTGATCTTAACTGTATTAGCCCCGGATTGTTTCATAACAAACATCCGCAGTCCCTGCTTCCCGTCGATCCTTTCAGATATGGACACATCTTTGATGGTATCCCTGACAGTCCCGATATCTCTCAGATATATTGGCTTGCCAAAGGCATTTCCTACCACTATATTTTCCAGCTGGGCACTCTCGGTAAACTGGCCCTCCACCCTCAACTGGTAATCCATCTGCCCCATTTTAATATTCCCCGAAGGCATATTCATGTTTTCCGCGGCAATAACACCACCCACCTGTTCAATGGTCATGTTATATGCATCCAGCCGTTTGGGATCAATATCCACATATATTTTCCTGGAAGGGGCACCGACCAGTGAAATGGATCCAATCCCTTCGATCCTGTTGAGGGGATTAATGATCCTTTCATCCAGCATTTTTTCCAGCCCTGAAAAATTTTCCTCAGCCGTGATAGCATAAAAAAGGATGGGCATCATGCTGGTGCTAAACTTGAAGATAGATGGCCTGGCACAGTCCTCGGGAAGGATGTCAAAGGTAAAATCAATCGCCGATCGCAGGTCATTGGAAGCCTCATCGAGGTTGGTCCCCCATTCAAATTCCAGGAGGATAACCGAGAGATTATCATACGAAGTTGAGTTAACTTCTTTCAGCCTGTCTATGGTATTAAACGAATCCTCCAGCTTCCTGGTCACGTTGGTCTCGATGTCCGCTGCATTTGCCCCCGGATAGGTGGTCATAACAGAGATGGCCGGGAATTCCATGTCCGGATAAAGGTCTACCGGCAATTGCATCAGGGCGTATAATCCCAGTACCACTACACCCGCAAACACCATCAGGGTGGTTATGGGTCTCTTTACTGCGCTTTTATATATGCTCATTTTTGAATGTGTTTTTTATTTAAGTCGATGTGTCATGCTGAATTTATTTCAGCATCTCCTATAATTCATCAGATTCCGAAACAAGTTCGGAATGACATTATTTACTAGAATCTGAGTTTACCACAATAACCTTATCCCCATCGATCAGTTTTGCCTGGCCTTTAACTATAATTTGGCTACCTACATGGAGCTCATCGGAAATGATCTCGACCTTTTCATCAAAACGCTTTCCGATCAGGACAGTAATGCGCCGTGCAATACCGTTTTCCTCCAGGAACATGTAGCGTTCATTCGATCCCTGTAATTTCAGCACGGCAACGGATGGTACCACGAGGGCCATTTCTTCACCAAGTATCATGGAGACCCTGCTGAACATGCCGGGACGAAGTAATTTCTTTTCATTACTGATCTTAATTTCGATAGTAAAGGACCGGGTGGCCGGATCAATGGTAGGATGGATCCTCATCACTTTACCGGGAAAACTTTTCCCGGGATATATATCGCAAGTAACAGCAGCATCCATTCCTGTCGTGATCAATGGAAAATATTTTTCCGTGATGTTTACCATGGACTTCAACGGATCGATCTGAACCACTGAGACGATAGCTGACTTCCCGGCAGGTGTGCTGGGTGCACCGGAATAAAATTCCCCGTCCTCATAATATTTGCCAGATATCACACCGGTAAATGGAGCCCTGAGAACAGTATTTTCCTGCAGAAATTCTACGTTGGAGCTGGCTATATCATATTGAGCCTTAATCTGGTCATACTGTTGTTTGGAAATGCCACCCACTTTGTTGAGCGTATCAAGCCTCCGGTAGTCGGTCTCGACACTCTTCAACTGGATCGTGGCCTGGTGCAACTGGGTTCTGTCCATCTGCACAAGGAGGTCACCCTTTTCAACACGGTCGCCGATCTCAACATATATCTTCTCTATTCTGCCTGGTGAAGATGAGGCCAAATGGTTCTCTTCGAAAGGATTTAAAGTGGAGGTATATTCTATGGACCGTGAGATCATTTGTTTCTCAAGTACCATTGTTTCAACCATCTGTTCACTCGCAGGCAGAACCTGGTCTGTTGTATCCGCGCTTGTCCCACTTTCTGTACCGGTCTTTCCACCCCCTGTGGAACACCCTGCCAGAAAAAGAATTATTAAAATGGTATAAATAAGATTTTGTTTCATTGTTACGTGATATTTGGATATTAATATTATGATTTACAGGTTGTTCAGAAGTTTGTCCAGTTCAAGCTGTGCATTGAGCAGTTGCATCAGGGCAGTTATATAGCCCGATTCAGATTGCAGGTAATTATTGTTCGCCGTTGTCAGGTCGAGGCTTGAGACCAGTCCCTGCTGGTATTTCAGATTAATATTGTCGTAGACCCTTCGGGATACTTCAACATTTTTCATCTGGCTCTCATACACTTCCAATCCTGACCTTAGGTTAAACCTTAATTGTTTTTCCTGGATAAGCAGCTGATCAGTAAGCAATTCTTTATTATTCAAGGAAGTCTCATAATTGATTTTCGCCCTGTCCAGCTGTGATTTCCTGGAACCGCTGGAAAAGATCGGTATACTCATTTGCAGACCGATAATATTTGGGGGGGTCATATCAAAATCAGGCTTGAGGATTTTTTCGGTGCGGCTATAAAATCCTGACATAGAGGGAAGATAGCTCATTTTCGCCATGTTAATCTGTTTCTGTGATAACAGTTGCTGGGTATTCATCATCTGATAATCAATATTTCCGGCAATGTCAAACTCTTCAGCAAGTGTTCCATTAAAATCTATCCTAAGTAAAATATCATCCATGCCCTCAGTAAGAGATAATTCTGTTTCTGCACTTACTCCCAACTGAAGGCGGAGCAGGTTATAGGCAAGCTCTATTTGTCTTTCGGCAGATTTTGCAGCATTCTCCAGGTAAGTGACCTGGACGGCCATTTGGTCCACATCTGTAACCTCAGCTATACCAACCGAATACATGGCATTGGTCTTATTATACACATCTTTGATGTTATCCAGGTTTTGCATGATTATCTCGTATGACCGTTCTGCTACCAGCACCGTATAATATGAATTGGCTACCTGCTGTTTGATATCCAGTTCGGTTTTTTCATAACTCGACTCCACCAGGTCTTTATATATCCTGGCAGTCTGCAGTCCGACAATATAGTTGCCGCTGAAGATCAGCTGTCCGACCGTTATGGCCAGATTACTGGTTGGATTGAAAGGGATCCTGGTAGGTGGAGCGTCTTCACTAAAATTGATTTCGATCTCTGCGCCCAGAAAATTGGAATAATCGATGCTGGCATTGACCTGCGGAAGCCCCATGGCCATGGCTTCAAATATCTCCTCCTGTGCAGCATTCACTGCCAGCCCGGCATTCTTAACTAACCTGTTGAATTCAAGGGCATATTGCTGCGCATCCTGCATGTTCAGGCTCAGGCTCTCCTGCTGTGCAATGACAGGGGTTAATCCTGCCATTAAAATAAACAGCAGGATGGTTAATGGTTGTTTACTCATATGAATAGTATTTAATCTTAATTATGCTTGTTATTTTATTTCTTTCTCAAAATATTTCAGGATTTGTTCCTTCCCCTTATCCGTGGAGATCCCAGCCAGGTAGGGCATCATGATGTTCCTGAAAATATCCTCATGCGTATACTTGTCCTTTGGAAATATCTCTTCATTTACAACAATATTCATGATCTGGTGGATAAAATTATTGACCAGTTCGATATCCAGACCTTTACTGAACAGGCCTTCATTTACTCCCTTATTTAACAACTCCAGTGTAAGTGAATAGTCCCTGTACCTGCCTTCCGTGGTCATGAGATAGTGTATTTCCGGGAAATATTTCCTGATATCCTCGAAGAACATCGGATTGATCTGATGTTTCATTTCCTCACCCTTCCTGGCCAGTATGTATATTGTTTCTATAACATTATCCGATTTTTTAAAAGTTTCCTTAGCTTCATTTCTTTTAATATTGGAAAAATATTCAAGCCCCTCCCTGAGGAGTTCGTTCTTATCCTTGAATGTTTCGTATAATGTGCGCTTGGAGATCCCCAGGTGTCCGGAGATCTGGTCCATGGTTACGCTGCGGATCCCAAATTTCATGAACATCTGAAAAGCCTCCGCAATGATCCGGTCCCGAAGTTCCATCTTAGGTGATTAAATGAAGCGGCGAAATTAAGAAAACCAAATGGGTTTTCAAAGTTTTTTATACATATATTGTAAATAAGCCAGACCTGCCTGGACACTTATATAAATTAGAAAGCACAATCGGGTGGGCAGCTGTCCTCAGGTTAACCGGAGCCAGAACACCTCTGACGCCATCACCAGACAAGGAAGACTCAATGTTTAAGAGAATCGAGATCCTGGTTCAGTATTTTCTGCTTAACAAATTCCCGAAACAGGAGAACCTTTTTTGCTTCAGTCTGATCAAATACCAGCTTCTCAAAATCTTTTGATTTTATTCTGAAATCGACAGATTCACAGCTTTTCAATATAGAAATGTAAAGTTCTTCAGATGAAGCAATTCCTAATTTTTCTTTCAAATAATAATAATTGGGCGTTGTTTTGCCTGAGAGAAAGATAAAGTCGTAATAATCCCTTCCTTTCTGACGCTCCAGTACTGCTCCGCTTTTCATTGATAGTAAAACATCTGCAGGTGAAGCATTTATCTGAGTAAATACATTGAATTTCTGTATAACCGGCTTATCCGGAGTGTATTGAAAATGATGCGGTTCACACTCTACTTTGATCAGGAATCTTTTCTCAATGTGATTAGATAAATTAAGATTATACATCAAGCCGGGAAATACCATGTTTCTTCTGAATGCTTTTAATTGTAAATCCTTTTCTTTGTCATCGGCATGAACAGTAATCCCTTCAAGTGATAGCTGACTGATTACCTGATCTGTCAGATCAATGAACTCTTTTCTCTCCAGGTTAAAACAATCAAAATCAAGATCCTCACTGAATCGTCTGATCTTATGGATGATCCGTAAATTTGATCCGCCTATGAAACTCAATTTGTCAGCTGGTTTACTATTAAATATAATTTCAAGTATTTTATAATGAAAATATTCCTTCAGCATATATTCGTATAACTGAGGACTTTTCTGCTGAACCTCCGGAAAGAATTGTTTTATTTCGTCAAAGTCAATCATCGTGTATACACTTTTATCATTCTGAAAATACGATCTTCAAGTGCTCTGTTTTTATATTTTTCGAGATAGGTATAAAACTTCTCTTTTAGCATTTCATTCAATATGGTCCCATCAAGCCTAAGGTGTTCAATATCCTTTTCTGTATTGTAATTGCTATTAATGTAGAAGAAGTCCAAAATTGCTTTCTCGGGTTCAGCCAATAAGATTTTCCTTCCTTTCCTGTATGTACCTGTGTCTGGATGAACCGGGGTAGTATCAAAATCGATCAGGGTTTGTCCGAAACTGAAAATTTCTGGTTTGACATGGTTGTATGTGTAATTCCCAAGTGTAGTGTTGAAGTTGTTGGTTTTTTTTGTGGTTATTGATGTGGTCGTATACACAGCTTCAGGGATTAAATCATAGTAGGATAATGCAGAATTCAGGCTAATATAAGAGGGTTTAAAGATCAGGTTAGCTGCCAGCCAGGGAATGTTCCCGTTGCTTTTGCTGCCGGTAAAACAATACCAACCGTTCCGGATCTTGATGATATATCCCTTTTGTTGCCATCGAACAAGATTCATCAGGTTCATGTTAGGGAATACTTTCCGGACATCATTTGTCGAGAACACTTGATATGGCTCAAATGTTGAAATAAAAAGCAGCCACATATATTTCTATTTATGAGCAAAAATATATAATAAAAGAACCAATAACAATAATTATTTCTATAAATATATATAAATGTATATAAAAAGAAACATATTAAGATTGTAATGTGGAGTTTTCATTGTATGTACTTTATACCCTATTGGACCAAAATGAATGCTGTGAGGACGAGACTGTCACCCGGGATCAGCTTTCGATACAATCTTTCCATCCACAATTACACCCGGAAATATTATACTGGTAGAAGGAATAATGATATTATCCTATTCTTTGAAAAAAGTCTTCACCAAAAGGATGCATCCAGGTAAGGTTAAAAGCTATTTCAGGATAGGTCTGTCTAAAAAGCTTGTATTTATTCTCTTTTATCTGGTTTTTGTCGAATTTTGCCTCGATGGCAAGGGGATGAATAATGCCAGGAAGTACAAAATCCACTTCATTACCGGCACTGGTGCGCCAGAAATGAATCTCATCTCTATCATATTTATCCAAAAGTATCTTATAAACAGTATTCTCCCAAAGCTCACCTTTATCCGCTCGTTGAGAAACTGTCTGAAAGTTATTTAAGAGGCAATTTCGCAGACCTGTGTCAAGCAAATACACCTTTGGCATCTTGACCAGTTCTTTTCTTAAATTCCTGAAAAATGGCTTCACCAATGCAATATGAAAACATTTTTGCATGATTATCAGATGACTTGAAACAGTTTCATTCTTCACTCTCAGAGTAGATGCCAGTTCGTTTATATTAACCAGGCTGCCAATTTGAGTTGCCAGTATCCTGAACAGGTTATAAAAAGCTGCTTCATTGATTATTCCTGACTCGAGAATGTCTCTTTTAACATAAGAATCCCTTAGTTCTTTCAACATATCGATCTTATTCTCCGGATAGGGTTCGGTAATGATTGCCGGGTACCCACCATAAATCATGAAAGATTCCCATTCCATCTGCAAGTAGGCAATTAAAGTGCTTTTTTTACCAGGATTTTCTGACAAATGCTTCATTTCTTCCAATAAGTGTAATTTGCCGCCTAATTCCAGATATTCATCAAATGAACAGGTCGGCAGATAAAAAATTTTCTTTCTGCCTGCCATTGAGTCCCTGAATCCCTTGTCAATATAAAAAGCACTGCTTCCGCTTGCCACAAGCTTAATTTGCAAAGCATGTTCATCGAACAATAGCTTCAGAAAATTAGAAGCATCACTTAAATATTGAACCTCATCTACAAATACTACAACTCTTTCATCTGTTGCAGGCAAATATTTCAGAAGGTTCAAAGGATTTTCATTCAGTTCTCCCAGTATTGATCTATTCTCCAGATTCAGAAAAACACTGGGAATTCTGTTTTGCTTGCAGTATGTTTCCAACTGCCGAAGCAGTGTTGATTTACCTGTTTGCCTTGCCCCTGAGATAATGCTAAACTCCTTTTTAGGTATATGAGCCTTTAATTTTTTAAATAGTTTTCTTTGTACCATTTAATGCATGTTTGCAACAAATGTATAAAATATTTGATATTTTACCCTATGTATGGGATATATTATCTGATATTTTATCCTATTGATGGGTAAAAATACCTGATTTTTTTATACGGGTATTACTTTTTCAAGACCCAATGACCATATAAGAAAGCTATTCTTAAAATCTGAAGTACTGTCAAAAAAACTAATTGGAGAAGATAATACGAACCTGAAGGAGAATTTCAGAAATTTGCCTGGCGGTGACGACGAGACCGCAATAGCCATTTACCCAGGTTTACTTCACTTCCTGAGTGGCAGCCGGAAGGTTTTTCTTCTTAAAAACCATTATGTAAGGCAGTTCAGGATCTTCGTAATTTCGGGATATCCGGATGAGTTCAAAACCCCAGCCGATGATGTCGGATATCTGTTTCTCGAGAGGAGATGCATTCCAGCCGTATGCCAGAATAAGCGTATGGTCATCATCGTAATCCATAGCCGGATTAATAACATAAAATAAACCCCCGTCTTTTAGCTTCACCCTTATATCAGTCATGAACTTCCCAGGCTTTTTAATGTACGGATAAGTCCACAGCATGAGTATCTTATCAAATGTGCTGTCGGGTAAATTAGTTGTTGAGTCTGTTCCATTTACAGCAAAAAACTCATTTGTTACCGGACGTCCCCTGACATTTTGATAGAAGTCTACAGCTTCATTTACCGCTTTCTGATTACAAACAGTTGTATCTATGTCCTGAATATAAAAGGTTAAACTGTCTGTATAAACAGATAACATGCCTTCCAGGTACCCGTTCCCCGCACCGATATCTGCTATTACCTCACCTTTTCTAAAATGTATAGTATCCAGGCATTTATCCTTAAGAATCTGCCTTATCTCATCCCTGTTTTCTATTAATGGATAACCATCAAATGGCTGCATCGATCCATTATCAGAAGGCTTACAGGAATGGATAAAGAATAATAATGCTATTAAAATAGCGACTGGCCAGTTTCGTTTATGCATGACCAAACTATATTGTTAAATAATAATGTATTTATTCTATCAAGGTAATAAATTATCGAGTCACTACGAACAACAATATATGGTTTATATTACTGTTATTGCAGTAAATATTTGTCTTTTCATATTAATTTTGAAGCTAAACCCATGTATTTACCTTTATAGCAGTATAAATATGCAAATAGATTTGTAATTGATAAGCAAATTTTATATTTTTACCGCTATAGCAAGATAATCATGTTAGAACCTCAAACGTTGGCATCCATTATCAGAAAGCACAGGAAGGCAGCCGGGCTAAGTCAGCTTCAAATGGCCGAAATGGCAGGTGTAGGCAAAACTGTTGTTTTCGATATTGAAAAGGGCAAAGAGACCGTCCGGCTCGACACCTTGCGTAAAATTCTGTCAGTACTTAATATTAAAGCAGAACTGACCAGTCCGCTTATGAACCAAATACTCAAAGATGAGACAAGCTAAGGTATTTGTAAACTACACTGAAGCCGGGTTACTTACAGAATTGGAATTTGGTAAAAAATATCGCTTTGAATACCTGGATGGTTATCAGGGCAATCCGGTCTCTCTGACACTACCTGTAAACCAAAAGGTTTATGAGTTTAATGAATTTCCCTCATTTTTCGACGGCTTGTTGCCTGAAGGCTACCAACTGGAAGGCCTGCTAAAAATCGGGAAGATAGACCGGAATGATTTATTCGCCCAACTCATGGCTGTTGGTGACGATCTGGTAGGTAACATAACTTTGAAGGAAGTCCCGGCATGAACCGTTGCCCCATTACATACGATAAATGTGGCGAGACCCTCTACAGCAAAAAAGGATTAAGGTCCCTGTCGCCCATGTTGAAAGAAATTTCTATTCCTGATTTCTCAGCAGAAGAACTCCGAAAGGAGGCCATGATAAGGGCCACCAAAATGTCTATCCAGGGAGTGCAGCCCAAAGTAAGTGCGGTTTTGAACATAAAAGAAGGCCGCTTCGAACTGGTCGATAAAAACGGAAGGTACATCCTGAAACCCCAGCACCATATTTTTCCTGAGGTCCCCCAAAATGAAGACCTGACTATGCGCATGGCTGCCAGTATCGGTATCCGTGTTCCACTGCATGGCATGGTATATTCAAAAGACCATACCCTTACATATTTTATTAAACGGTTCGACCGGAAGGGCCAGAAAGATAAGATCCATGTGGAAGATTTTGCCCAGCTGGCGGGAATGAGCCGCGATACAAAATACAACTACTCCATGGAAAAACTGGTAAAGCTGATAGACGATTTCTGCACCTTCCCGGCTATCGAAAAAGCAAAATTGTTCAGGCTTGTAGTTTTCAATTACCTGGTGGGTAATGAGGACATGCACCTGAAAAATTATTCGGTGATCGTACAAAACAACAAAGCTGAACTTTCACCCGCATATGATCTGCTCAATTCAACCATTGTATTGAAAGGTGACACAGAAGAAATAGCATTACCCATAAATGGCAAAAAGAAAAATCTAAACCCCACTGTTCTAATTAATTATTTCGGGAAAGATCAATGTGGTTTAACCGGTAAGGTGATTGAGAAAACCCTGGATGCAATCCGGAATGCTTTACCTTCATGGTTCGATTTAATTGATATCAGCTTTCTATCCGGGAAGGCAAAAGATAATTACAGTTCGCTTTTGCAAAGGCGGATAAAAGTCCTTAGACTTTAAAGAAAGAGTCGGGAATGTCTTCGGCACAGCTCAGTAATACACAGGCAGAGGCCCAGGAAAAGTAAACTCACATTAAAAGGATATTGAGAGAACAAGAATGAAAAACTATATCTTATAATCATCAGGTGTGAATATGATTAATGTTCACTGTGGTATTTAAATTAATGAAAGACAACTGTTGTTCGTACTTACAAATTACAAAGAATTCTGAAGAGGTCAAGTCACATAAGTAAGATATTCTTTAACTCAATCCTGTTTTTAATTGACTCGTATTCAATTAATTCTTAAATTTATATTGAAAGTATATCCGGTAAATCTGAGAAAACCTTTCCAATGGAAATGCTTAATCGTCTTCGTTTCCTTTTCACCTTTCCCCATGATTATAATCCAGCAGGAAAAAGAAATATTTTTCGGTTGGTTGTATCAGGGACTAATTCATCAACTAAATTTTTTTAATAAGTAAAAATCCACCTTCTGAGAAGGTGGCCTTAATACGCCCCCATAGGGGGCTTTAAAAATCAAACCGATGTTGCTGTTCTTCTGTACGTTTCTCCTCTTCCTCCTGATGCTTTACGTATCTCTTTATTACCTCTTCAT
>JADHVS010000065.1 GCA_016783865.1 Bacteroidales bacterium | reverse complement strand
CATCGTTTTCATGTTTAATAGATTGATGCCTAAAAGTATTCAAAGCAATGTTATGTAAAGAAAAAATGCAAATCAGATCTGATTAATAGGGACTTAAAAGGAAATATCTACATAACAATAAACTTTACATTTAGGTTCTTATGTAAATATTTACATAAAAACCTGAAGGTAGAGCGACCCTTTTATTACCTGGAAAAAAGCTTTTTGAATGGCCGTGAGTTTAAAGACAGGGAGGATCTGAAAAAACAATTGCGGCAGTGGCTTAACGAAGTCAATGATGTGCGTATACATGGCACGACAAAGAAAAGACCCATTGATATGTACATCGAGGAGCAACCCTACCTGCAACCTTTGCCGGCAAATCATTATGACACCTCCCTGGTGACACAAAAAGTAGTAAACCAGGAATCGTGCATCTACTGGGAGGGTTACCAGTATGTGGTACCTGAGAAATACATGTTTGAATTATGCCCGTTGCGTATTACCGAGGATCATAAGATGTTAGTTTACTCTCCTGCGGGTGAGCAGATCGCCTGCCATCCCCTGGCCGAGAAGGGTCGTAAGGAGCGGTATGTGGGGAACCATCAGAAGCCCCACAAGAAACCCGATCTATCGATCGCCGATGTGATCTCCCGTCTGGAAGCGTTTTCACCGGAAATGAGTCAGTACATCGATCAGGTCAAGCGGCACAAAACCGGATCCTGGCGCCACCACCTTCGAAGCCTGCTGGCCCTGAAGGTAAACTACCGCGTGGAAGATATCCTGGTGGCAATACGCCGGGCCTGGCAATACAAGATCTTTGAGTCGGGTGCCATCGAAAGGTTCCTGGAAAATAACTCTGAGCCGCGCTACAGCATCAAGTTATCCTTTAAACCCAAGAACAATAACGGTTATGAGAGGCAACAGTAAAAGCAATACCAGGCAGCAGCAGGAGCAGTTCATCGAAGGTTGCCGCTACCTGGGACTGAAGCTCCTGGCAGAGGAGTACCAGCAGATGGTTGATCGGGCCAATGAAGGCTCTGTCGGGTACTATGAGTTTATCAATAATATCGTACATGCCGAAGCAGCAGCCAAGAGGCAGAGGCGCATTGAATCCCTGATTAAAAGCAGCAGGCTGCCCCAGCCACTGAAGATGCTGGCAGACTTTGATTTTGACTTCCAGCCCAAGCTGAACCGCAGGCTGATCATGGACCTGGCATCGCTGCAGTTCATCGAAAAAAACGAATCGATCCTGTTCACAAGCAAAATGAACGGTGTAGGAAAAAGTCACATCGCAAGAAGTCTTGCCTTAATAGCCTGTCAGAGGGGATACAAAACTTATTATACCACCTGTAGCGATCTGATCAATGACCTGAATGCAGGAGTGTATGAAAAAACCCTGGAGAAAAGGATGAGAAAATATACTAATCCGGATTTGCTCATGATCGATGAAATGGGACATGACAGGCTTTATCCAAACAAAAATAAAATCCAAACCTTTTTGTAAAAAGCTTGATTCACTGCCCTTTCTCACAGAAAAGGTTTGGATTTTTTATTTACTTTTTCATTGTTTTCACACCACAAAATTCTGCAAGACTACTTTTATCATTTTTCCATTTCTTAGATACACCACTATCGCTTTCATCTTCGAGAGTCGCAAGTGCCTTAGCTTCCTGTTCAGTAGTTATATCTAAATATACCATTGATGTCTGAAGTTGCTCATGGCCTAATAAAAATGATATCTGTACGATATTCATACCATCTTCCAGCCAGTGGGATGCTTTTGCATGTCGAATCTGATGAGCATGCAGGTTTACCGGCACCTCATTGCATAGAGCATGTGCAGTCTGTGCATGTTTTTTCAATTGCTGGTTTACTGCTGGCTGACTCATTTTTCCAGCAGGGCCTATGTTTCGTGAATAAAAAATATAGGATTCTGCCTGGGGGGTGTCACCATGGAATTCTTTCAGAAATTTTCTTAAATGTGCGACAGCCTTTGGAAGTAGATACAGCGTCCTTATTTTGCAGCCTTTGCCAATAATGGAAACATTTGGTTTTTCGGTATCCAGATGGAGATGTCCTATTTTCATGGATAGTAGTTCATCCATTCTTGCAGCCGTGCCATACATAATAACTATCAGCGCCAGATCCCTGCGCCCTGCTTTTGTAGACAGATCCGGAGCTGATAACAATGCCTGTACCGCTTTTTTACTCATTCCTTTTACCTTTTTATGCGTTTCTCTTCTTCTGGGAATCCTTGATGCATCCTCTGAGAGATATAGAAATGAAATTTCTCTGATCCCCAAATATTTAAGAAATGCCCTTAATGATGACAGACGGTTGTTACAGGTTTCAGGGCTACATCCACGTTTTTCCATAAGCCAGGCCAGCCATTCTTCGATATACTCCCTGCTGAAACATTCCCGGTGCAGATTTCCCGCATGGATGCCTTTTCCCGTCTCCAGGAAACCGACATACAAGGTTAACGCATAACTATAGGATCTTAAAGTATGACTGCTACGGCTTTTCTGGGAAGGAACATATTCATACAAAAAGGTATTCATATGGCGAGCGATCATGACGGCTTCTTCAGTTGCTTTCTTCATCACCCACCTCCGGTACAATGTTGTCAAAAGTTTCCCCTGTACGATCTTTTAGGATATCAGCCAAACCGGGCACCAAGGAATAGTAATACCTGGTGCTTTCCAGCTTGCTGTGGCCCATGCTTTTACTTAGATACAGCAGTTTCGCATCAAATCCAAAACCTTCATCCATCCAGCCATTAATATTTTCTGTCGCATAATGATGCCTTAATTCGTATGCAGTTGCAGGAGTGTTGTTATACTTGTCCCACATCTGGCGGAATTTTCTCTGTACCCATTTTCGGGTATAAAAAGCATCCCCCCCTGCTGGGAAAAAATAAGTCCTGGCAGGATATTGCTTCCTGATAAGGGCATCGTATTGCTGCATGATATCCAACATGGAATCATGAAGTACAACATAATGCTGGGCATAGCCTTTGGAACAACGGATATCCAGAATGCCCTGATTAAGATCTACGTCTTCGACACGCAACAGACGGGCTTCATTTGTCCTGATCCCGCTACTGTAAAGAAGGCGGAAAAATACGGGGATTGTGATTCTTCTGTACCTCTGTACCCTTGAGAGGGGTTCACCCAGTAGGTTGTCACAGGCATAAAACAAATTTTTCAGTTCAGCCTCCGTAAATGCATGAGGAATGTAGGATCTCCGTTCTTTCCTCGGAATTTCAGGTTCCCTGATATTTGTTTTTCCACGTTTTCTCAAATACCGGATGAAACTGACCACAACATAGATTCTGGATCTGCATGAATTATTATTCTCCGTTTTGCGTTTTCTGCACCAGTTATCTACTATTTCCTGGGACAATACGGTGGCGTCAGGATACTGTTTCTGACAATAACGGTCAAAAAGGAGAAGGTTTGGCTCATAAGAGGCTACATTCCAATGTTCGGAGGCTTTTTTATAATCAACATATGCCTGGATGAGTGGAGAAAGAAAAGAATTAAATTTTTTCATTGCATCACCTCCTTTCGCAATGGGAAGCGCTCTACGCTCAGGGAACATTCCTTAAGGTGCGGAAAATCAGCGCTGAGATAAGCATCAAGTGAAGATGTAGACATATGCCCAAGAACCCTGCTGATTACAGGTTGGGGAATTCCGTTTCCTAAAAGAGTTATTGCCAAATGATGCCTGAAAATATGGAAACCTCTGCGATTGCCTTTTCCTTGCCTTATGTAGGCAGCTTTCATAATTTTATTCGCAACATGCGAAAGGCTCGCGCTTTTTAGTGCGCCATATGGACGAGATTGGGAAAGGAAGATCTCAGCCCGTCCCGTCTTCGGACGTTCCTTGGTTATGTAATCAAAAATGGCATTACCGACAATTGCTGTCAGGGGCAGCTCTAATGGCACATCCGTTTTCTGCTGTTTTACACGAATCAGATCTTCTGGCCAGTTTATGCAATCCAAGGTCATTCCTGCAATATCACAACACCTTAGCCCTGTATACAATGCAAGTAGCCCCACAGCCTTATCCCGTAAGTGAAGTGATGATTCTTCTGAGGCCAGAGCAGCCTTTACTTTTACGATTTCTTCTGAGGTGAGGTATTGTATATTTTTTCTTCTCTCACGCAATGCCGGAAGGAATGTAAGTACCTTTGAGCAGCTCCCTTGGGGAAAGAATGGCTCACATGCTTTAAAAACTGCTGCTATATTTTTTTTGGTGGAACAGCCCCGTAATTTTGTCCCATCCGATGAAACAAAAAAGCCCATCACGGCTTCTTCAGAAATTTCATCCAGGGCATTCATGCCTTTTTCCTGAAGTGACAGCAGAAAAGGAGCCGCACTATGCGATTTGGCATAAATGGTTGATTCCTTTTTACCACCCTCCCTTGCCACTTCGCAATAGCAGTCAATAACGAACTTAAAATCTTCGAAAAGGAAGCTGTAGCTACCCCTTGAATAGAGTTCATGTCTGCGCCGTCCATCAGGATAGCGCCCAAAAACATCAAACTGTTCAATGCCACCTATAATGGCCCTTTTTTCTCGGAGATACTCCTTAGAATTGCATGATTTAGTGTATCCCCAATAGATATCTATATAGGACGACCAGTCTTTTGACGGAGCCAGAGAAAGGATACGGTTTATTTCCCGCCTAAATTTGTCAATGTAGGTTTTAGAATAACCGCTTTCTTTCATATAAGAAATGAGAAGAGGATAATTATCCTCTAAGTGTTGTGTGTTCATGTGTATACCTCCTTTAAAATTTAATAAGTTAGGCATACAACCTAATAAAAAATCCAAACCTTTTCCGTGAGAAAGGGCAGTGAATCAAGCTTTTTACAAAAAGGTTTGGATTTTATTTTTGTTTGGATAAAGCCTGAAATCCAAACCTTTGGATTTCAGGCTGGAATTGCAGGTGGTTAAGGAAGCACACCTGCTGTTTAAGGTGATCGACCAGCGCTACAACGATAACAAATCCCTGATCTTTACAACCAACGTAGAGGAGCCGGACTGGGCAGAGTTCCTGGGAGATCCCATCACGACATCAGCCATCCTGGACCGTATCTTCCACCACTCGGTCATTGTAAGAATCAATGGGCCAAGCTACCGAATGTACCAGAGTGAATTACTACAGAAAGAATATGCTGGAAAAAAACAGGAAAAATCTGAAACAGGGTAATACAATCCGGTTAAATCTCGAAAAAGAAAAGGTGCTGACAATGGTTGGTGCCTTTTTTGTTGTCTCTATATCGCTTATAATCAACAGTATGACGGTTGAAATACGCCTTGAAATCATAGTTGTAGACCGCTCTGGGAAAGTTGCTCGTTTTAACTTAAAAATCGAACATGCTAAACTCCACCGGAATAAAGAAAAAAATAGTGTCCTGGATCATAGAAATAATCAATAACTCAAAGGGGTGGGATCATTTTGTCTTGTCCGGTGGTACCATTCCTATCCGGTGTTAAAACTTTTGCAAGCTGAAGCATGGGCTTGTGGGTTAGAGCTTGCAAATGTGCTATTTGTGCGTTGGGATTTCATAGTATTTCGTTTATCGTAGTGTTGCTATAGCATGAACGCTAACTGTGAGGAAATGAGGTTATTACTCTTTCAGAAGTATCAACCGACTATTTTTCTTCCCAAAAGTAATGGATGCAAAATAAATCCCCGGCTGTAAGGTTGATATTTCAATTCCAGAATTTTCAAAAGTGTATAGTAATTCACTTAATTTTTGTCTGCCATATATATCATATAGCTCAACCAGAACCTCATCTCCTTCGGGCCTGTTAATACTTATATGATTTTTGGCAGGATTTGGCCATAGCTGCACCTCTTTATTCGGATTTATTCTGATTTCGCTGCCTGAGGAACCTGGGAAAACCAACTCAGGATACTGGTTGTAAAAGGCTGTCAGACCAGGACCGCAATGGGCCAGGCTGCCGTTTCCATCCACCCCGTTCGAGGTCCAGACCATTAATCCTTTCCAGCCCTGCTGGTACGTTTTGATATAGGCTTCGGATATAGGCACTACGAGTACATTATTCCATGATTCATCCTGCGTGTAAACGCCATTGGCTGGATTTTCTCCTACCATACAGGGACGATCGTTAATCCCATAATCGTCAGGTGTCTTGTCCACTGCAAAATTGCCGAACCACCTTACTACCCAGCCATAATAATGTGGAGAATAGAAATCAAGAAAGGCTTCAGATGAGCTGTACGCTGACTGGAGATTAGCATCGTTCCAGAAATTTCCCTCACATCCGTTACAATCGCTGTTCCATTTAACGGCAGCGCTTCCTAAAGTAACCGGGACATTGCTGTTCTCATGCACAGCCGTTGCGACCCTGGCTACAAAGTATTGGAGCCTGTTCCACGGAATATTTCCGCATTCAGAATTTTCATGCATCCATTCGATCTCATTGCAGACATCAATACACCAGAGGTAGGGATTATCCTTATATCGGTTGATAAACGGGATAACATAATTGTCGATATAACTTCCTGTCTTTTCATCATCGGCAAGCATTTTCCGCCATCGCTGGTATTTAGTATACGTATTCTTGGTATGGTCGAACGATGTCAGGGTGGCCATAATATAAATGCCATGCTTTTCAGCCAGGGCAAACATATCATCCAGGTCTTCCCAGTGTGCCTGTGTTGCCCCATTAACAGATCCCAATTCATCAATATCGATCCCCACATCACCGTTGCATGTGATCCAGATCCGGCTTGCATTTCCCCCTGCCTCCCTAATCTGTTGAAATTCCTCATCCCAAAAAAGATGGTCATAATTTCCACCGAAATCATTCCAGTTATCCCATGGCGTATTCACCCCATTTATAAAGATCTCCCGGTCACCAACCATGAACTTATTACCCTCAATTGTAATCCTTTGTGCATCAATTTGGTTGATATTAATTAGAATAATTACAACAATCAGGCTTGTTATTTGCGGAATGATTTTCATAATGTTGTGCTTTTTATGTTTATTCATGATCATCTGTCAGGTACAAGTGATTTAATTCATCGTACACCCGGATCACCTCCTTTACTTCACCATTCTCATCAAACATTCCACCCCACCTTGTCCCAAGTGGTTCCCAGATGCAGGTTCCTGTTCCCAGTCCATCAGGCAGATTGAAAACAATATCATGGATCTCTTTTTTGAAAATGGAATATTCAACTACATTTAAATGCTTTTTATACCGTCCGGACAAATTGATAAGGTTACTTTTCAGATCATCCAGGGTGCCGTGCCACCTGGGATAATAGGAAATACCGATGACGTCAAAGGAAACTCCGCGGGCAATCATGTTGTCGAGCCAGAATACCGATTCTTCATGCTGGCCTCCAAGCGCAATGTGCATCATAACTGGCATATCCGGATCGACCGAGACAACACCTTCCACTCCGGCTTTGAGTAATTCCGCCAGGTTATCGAGATTACTGATATGACCATCGGGCCATAAAAAACCATGGTTGACCTCATTGCCCACCTGTACCATATCCGCTGGGGTTCCCTGTTTTTCAAAGGCAAGTAATACGTTACTGGAATATTGCTTAAGTGAATCTTTGAGGGTTTCAAAATCCAGTTCAGCCCAGGCTAATGGCTTGTTTTGTTGCTGGGGATCGGCCCAATAGTCGCTGTAATGAAAATTCAGCAGTAATTTCATGCCTGCGTCTTTTACGCGTTTGGCCATTACGAGTGTATAATCCAATCCGCAGAATCCTTTTTCGGGTGAATATCCTTTTTCATTTTCCGGGTTGACAAAGATCCGGAGCCTTATGTAATTAAAACCATGATCCCTTAAAAGTTCTATGGCGTCTTTTTCTGTTCCCTGGTCATAAAATTTCATTCCCCATGCTTCAAGTTGAGGAAGAAAGGAAATGTCGGCCCCAATCATCCGGTCAATCTTTTTCTCTGATGTTGTAAGGGTATCAAAATCTGGTTGCATAAGCACCACATCTGAAGGTATTGTGTGTATTTCATGAGAGGCAGGCCAGAGTGTGTCACTCATGATTTCAACCTTGATCTTACCGGGATCGGTCCCGGCATGAAAATCCATCAGGCAGAGGCCGTTATCAAGCTTGTTTTTAAAGTATTCCCGGCCGGTTGAATCGATAGCTGATGGCAATGGTTCATCTTCTCCGTTCCTGCTGATCCATGCATTTCCATCAACATAGATCCGGAGTGTATTATCGGCTGATGTGATTTCTTTTCCATCTTTGTCGATTACGGTTGCTCTTAAAAGGGTATAGTCCTGTCCATCCGCTACTAATGTTGTGCGATAGGCAGTCATCTGAACGTTAACAGGTATTCCTTTTTCAACCTGGCTGACCAAAGCAAATTCAAGCGCGGTAGCAGGTGGTGGACTGGCAGTTTGACAGCTGACCAATACTAAAGCAAACAGGAAAATGGTCGTAAATAAGTTCTTCAGAGTTTTCATGTTTCGATTTTAAAGGTAATAGATTCGTGTGTTTAAACGGTAATTAATCTTAAGTATTTGGTAATCATTATGTTGTAGATTTTTTGAAATCATGGGATAAAATCGCTAACCAGCATTTACAAATTAACCTATTTTCAACCACTTTCAAAGACATTATAGTTTTAGGTTATTATCAGGAGTATATAGTATGATAAATATTTCGATATCATAAATTGATATTTACTAACTTGCCGTTTTAAAATATTTTAATATCATGGAAAATTCAATAAAACCCGATCCGAAATACTTTTCAAAAAGTATCTGGATCCTTGTCACTGTGAGCGGACTTGTTGTTGTGATTGCCGCCATCCTGACCCTGATATTTCTCTTAACCCCCGGAGATCCTATGGCAGAGGCCAAAGTCTGGATTTGTGCGGCAGGAATAATCATCCTTAAATGGATCATCAGCTATCCCATCATTGTGTTATGGATAAAAAACCTGAAATATGTGATTTATGACGACAGGGTATCTATACACAAAGGTATCCTGACCAAGACAGTGCAGAATATACCTTTCCGGGCCATTACTGATTTTGCATTGGTCAGGACCTTATATGACCGGGCACTTGGGATCGGATCAATCAAAATTCAAACGGCTGGGAAGTCGATGCAGTCTGGTTCCAAGTATGAGGGCAGCCTTTCGGGTTTGCTTGATTATGAATCGCTGCATACCGATTTGAGGGCCAGGATCAGGTCGTTGCACCCGGGAACCGATACGGCCGCCACGGTGGATTCAACCAAACCGGAATCCAGGAATACCCTGGAGGAGATATTGAAGGAGTTGAAGGAGATCAGGAGAAGTCTGAATAGGTAGTCAGTAGACAGTAGACAGTATGACCATGCCTGATCTCGTCCTATCACTCAAATCCTCAACCCCTTAACCCCTTAAATCCTTATCCCCTTGAATCCTCTCTTCAGGCTTCACGGAAGAACAAACTCTTTCCGGCGAATTCCGGATCACATGTAAGGTTTGCCCGTATTTTTCGTAAACCTGCTTCATCTCCGGGTGTGGGGATATGGGTCAGGTGGACTTCACATTGTCGGAGTTCTTTGATCTTTTCAATGGCTAACTGGGCAGCCGGATTAGAGTTGGCACTTATACCAAGAACGATAAGGGTTTCTTCGAGGTCAAGGCTAACCATTTTTCCATTCAGGATATTTTTCTTCAGATAGGTAAGTGAATCAATCAGGTTCTTTGGCAGCAGGTGGATATTGTCGGGCAATCCTGCCAGGTGTTTGGTAGCATTCAGTATAAGGCTTGAGGCAGCATGCATGAGAGGTGAATTTTTCCCGGTTATTATCGTTCCATCACCCAATTCTATGGCTGCACCACAATATGCACCTTCATTTCCTTTTCCTGTATTTTGCGCATCTATGGCGGCCTGCCTGGCGGGTAACACAACTTTCCTGTCTTCTACCCTGGCATTGACCTTATCCATAATAAGCTCTGCCCGGCTGAGTGTTTCACGGTCAGCCAATCCTGCAGAATACTCGACGGCACACCTGAAATATCTGCGAATGATTTCCTGGTGGGATGCCTTCTGTATGACTTCATCATCCAGAATACCCGCGCTGGCACGGTTAACTCCCATATCAGTAGGAGATTTATAAATGGATTCTTCCCCGGTAATTTTCTCCAGGATCCTTTTGAGCAATGGAAAAGCTTCAATATCACGGTTATAATTGACCGTTTTTTGATTATAGGCTTCCAGGTGATGGTGGTCAATCAATACCACATCTTTCAGGTCGACAGTGGCCGCTTCGTATGCAATGTTTACTTTATGGGCAAGTGGAAGGTCCCAGATAGGAAATGTTTCAAACTTGGCATATCCGGGTTTCCTGCCGGTTTTGTACTCGTGATACAAATTACAAAGACATGTCGCCAGTTTTCCACTACCAGGTCCGGGTCCGGTTACAATAACAATCGGTTTGGTTGTTTCAATGAATTCATTGGCCCCATATCCTTCATCACTTACGATCACATCGATGTCAGTTGGGTATCCCCTGGTTGCTGTATGGGTATAAACCCTTACGCCATTTCTTTCAAGTTTATTCTTAAAAGCCTTGGCTGAGGGGTGATCCTGGTAGCGGGTGATCACAACAGCTGTAATCTCGATTCCCCATTCCCTGAAATCGTCAATGGTTTTCAGTGCATCTGCATCATATGTTATTCCAAAGTCTGCCCTGATCTTTCTTCTTTCAATAGCGCCGGCATGAATGCAAATGATTACATCAATCTTATCCTTGAGTTTTTGGAGCAAACGCATTTTAACATTGGGATCAAATCCTGGTAAAACCCGCGCCGCATGATAATCATATAGGATTTTCCCCCCAAATTCAAGGTATAATTTATCCTGGAAACGATGCACGCGTTCCAGAATAGAGGCTGTTTGTTCGTTCAGATAAGCTTCGCTGTCGAAACCTTTATTGGATTGAATGTTAGACTTTTGAGACATATTTGTGGCGGATTTCATTAAATGGATTTATATCAGGAATCAAGATAAGTAAAATTCTAATTCCTGAAAGTCTGCTCATTCAAATAAAGTTTCAGGATAAATATTTTTTTAAGTTGATGAATAATCGCAGAATATCACTAATCG
This sequence comes from Bacteroidales bacterium, assembly GCA_016783865.1. The sequence continues at coordinate 8,665 of JADHVS010000065.1, read as the reverse complement.
GTCTCCTTAACCTCATTATAAATTGATGTAACCAACCTGGCTTCATTTTCACCAAAGTTGCCTATTACTTCCTCCAGGGTTTTATTATTTTCAACCAGTTTAATCACTTTCTTCTGATATTCCTGGATATCAGATATATGTTTAAGGATGGCATCCTTGTCACATATTTCACTATGTCCGCTGCTAAACTTCTCAGCATCCAATGTTTCCAACATCCTGGTAAGTGTGGACACATGCTCAAATGAGTTACCCCCTTTGTATGAGTGAATTAACTGAGGCCTTTCAATGAATAATTGATCGCCCAGAAATGCGATTTTCTCTTCGGGAAAATAAACAACAATGTCTCCTGTAGTGTGCCCGATTCCAAAATACCAGAGCTCCACTTTTTCAGGGCCCAGGTAGATATCCATTTTTTCTGAGAAAGTCAATTCAGGGGTGAATGGAGCCAGTTCCGGATTATTCCAATCCGACGGAGATCCGTCACGTTTTGGCAGGAAGAAGTCGTTCCGGCAGTTTTCGTGCGCAACGATCGTTATTGATTCGGGGAAATAACGATTACCGTTGATATGGTCACCATCACTGTGTGTATTTACCAGATATAAGATTGGCATATCTGATATTTTTTGTAATTCGGAGATGGTCTGGTCAACAGATTCCTGGTCCATTTTAGCATCAATTACCAGGATGCCATTTTCACCGATATATGCACCGCCATTTGATCCCCGTCCATCGAGAATTTCATAAACATTGCCGGAAATCAATTTTAATTTTACAGGTGAAGTCTCCTGTCCCTGGGCTGATGCTTGCTGAATGAATAATGGTATCACCAAGAGAAACATGAGTTGGTTAACTTTCATCATGAATAATAATATTTGGTTATTAGTAGAATAATTCAATAAAGTTAACCAAAAAGGAAAACATGTAAGCAAAATCAGATTATGCACAACTGAATGTTGGTGTGTTTAAGGCTAAAGCCTATCTTAGTTCAATAAATCAGCTTATTAAAATGAAATTCAATTCAACTGATGTTAAGGTCGCCAGGGATATGGATACATCAGATGCCCTGGCCCGGTTTAGAAATGAGTTTTACATTTCTGATGCCGATATGATCTACCTGGATGGCAATTCGCTTGGCCGTCTGCCCAAAGAATCCATAAACCTTATCAATCAGGCTGTTAAAAAGGAATGGGGTGAACGATTGATCAGGAGCTGGAACGAAGGATGGATTGAAGCGTCAGCCAGGATAGGAGGGAAGCTGGCAGGTTTGATCGGGGCCAAACCCGATGAGGTGATTGTTACAGATGCGACGTCGCTCAATTTGTTTAAGCTGGCCGTAGCCGCATTGAAGCACAATTCTGCCAGAACCAAAATTGTTAGTGATGACCTGAATTTCCCATCCGACCTTTATGTGATGCAGGGAATTATTGACATGTTGGGCAACCGTCATGAGATCTGTCTTGCTTCATCCAGGGATGGAATTATAACTGAAGCGGCATCAATTGAATCTTTGCTGGATAATAATACCGCCCTTCTTACTCTGACCCATACCTGTTTTAAGAGTGCCTATGTACATGACATGAGGTGGCTGACCCAATCGGCGCATGACAGGGGTGCCCTGGCATTGTGGGATCTCAGTCATTCTGTCGGTTCGGTGGAAGTTGACCTGAATGGTTGTGATGCTGACCTGGCGGTCGGATGTACATATAAATATCTGAATGGAGGACCGGGTGCTCCTGCATTTCTTTTTGTCAGGAAGGAATTACAGGAAAAGCTGAGGCAGCCTATCCGGGGTTGGCTCGGTTCATCTGATCCCTTTGCCTTTGATTTGGATTTCACGGCTGCGACCGGTATGCAAAAGTTCCAGGTAGGAACGCCTCCTGTTCTTTCCCTGCTGGCCATAGAACCAGGATTAGACCTGCATCTGGAAGCAGGCATGTCGAACCTGAGAAAGAAAAGTGTTCAAATGACAGAATATCTTATATATCTTTTTGATCAATGGCTGGTGCCACTGGGCTTTGAATTGGGCTCACCACGCAATCCGGATATACGGGGTTCGCATGTCTCTGTAAGACATCCGGAAGCTTACCGGATCAACCGGGCCATGATCGGGGCTGAACCACCCGACATTAAGATCATCCCGGATTTCCGCACACCGGATAATATCAGGTTGGGAATTGCCCCCATTTATACAAGCTTCGAAGAAATATACCTCGCTATTCAGAGGATTAAGGAAATTGTTGAGAATAAAGAATATGAGCAATTCTCAGATGAGCGATCATTGGTAACGTGAAGAATAGGATTTAAGGATTTGAGGGATTAAGGGGTTAAGGGAATAACGAATTATGAATTATAAATAACGAATTATGACGAACGATGAACGATGAACGATGAACCTACTCCTGCCTCAGGCTCTCCGCCGGATTGGTCACAGCTGCCCTGTATGACTGTATACTAACGGTAAGTATGGCAATGATCGAAACCACAATGGCTACTACAATCAGAATGACAATATACCAGATCCAGTTAAAAGCGATATGGTATGCAAAATTTTGCAACCAGGCTTTCACACCAAAATAAAACGGTACAGAAATCAGTGCTGAAATAAGCATCAGTCTGACTGTTTCTTTTGTCAGCAGCAATACAATCAGACCTGAGGAAGATCCCATGGCCTTTCTGATGCCAATTTCCTGGTTGCGTTGGGTTGTACTATAGGATATCAGTCCAAGCAGTCCAAGACATGAAATGAAGATAGACAGGATGGAGAACACCAGCAATATCTGACCTGTCCGCCTGTCGGTATCAAATAGTTTATTGAACTCATCTTCGAGCCATAAATAGTCCAACGGATAATCCACACCGAATTCATCCCATGTCTGACTGATAAAATCTATCGTGGCGGGAATATTCCCATCCCCCAACCTGATGATGATATATCCTTCCCAGTTTCCCGGCATAAAATGCAGGGCCATGGGGTGGATATCTTCGTGGAGTGACTCATAATGAAAGTCTTTGACGATCCCAATGACCTGCATGAACTCATCCTCTTCAGGCGTTTGACCCGGATTCATAAACCTGGTCTTAAGGGGATCCGTTAATCCAAGGACCCTGACAGCGGCTTCATTTAATACTATAGCGGCTGAATCTGTAGGCATGTCGCGGCTGAAATACCTTCCTTCAAGGATCTTCAGATCCAGTGCATCGGCGTATTCATAACTGGTATAACCGGTCATTAATAACAGCGTTATACTCTTGTCCTGACCCTCCAACCAGTGCGCATTATTCCAGTAATTGGTGGATGGGATATGGGTTGAATTAGCCACACTAATTATATTGGCGTGTTGAACCAGATCCTGTTTGAAGGCATCAATTTTTTCCTCCAGGGCATCGGACCGACGTATAACCAGCACATTTTCCTTCTCAAATCCAAGATCCTTTTTCTGCATAAAGCTCAATTGCCTGAATACAACCGATGTGCCAACCAGTATAGCGATGGCAATTGTAAATTGAAAAATAACCAGCAGGCTTCTCAATGTTGATTTACTTGATCCTCCTTTCATTTCAGTTTTCAGCACTGATACAGGTTTGAAGGAGGCCAGGATAAAAGCCGGATAACTTCCTGCTAGCAAGCCAACCAGTATTGCAAGCAGGAATAGTAAAGGTATCGTATAGGAATTGTGAAATATATCAAAACTGAGTTCAAGCCTGATCAGGTTATTGTAAAAAGGCATAACAAAATAGACAATGATTACCGCAAGGATCAGAGAGAATATACTGAGAATAACAGATTCGGTGAGGAACTGGGTGATCAGCAAAGATTTGCTAGAACCCACTACCTTTCGGATACCTACTTCCCTTGACCTTGTAGTAGAACGTGCTGTGGCGAGGTTCATGAAATTGATACAGGCAATGATCAGGATAAGAATGGCAATAACGGAGAATATATACACATAGGCAGGATTGCCATTTGGTTCAATTTCAACCTGGAGATCAGAATGAAGGTGAATATCAAGCAAGGGTTGCAGGAAGTATCCAAATGAATTACCGGCCGCTGTAAATTGTTCAATGTTGACACCAATGAATTGCTCAATCAGTGGACCTACATATTTGAAAATCATTGAATCCATGCTTGGCTCAAATGCTGACAGGTCAGTCTCCGGATTCAGTAAGATATAGGTATAGTAATTATGATTTAACCAGTTGGTTTGCCTGCTTTGAGCTACTGAACTCATAGCCCCTACCATTTCAAAATGGAAATGGGAGTTCACAGGAACATTTTCAAGGATACCTGTTACGGTATAGATAACCGTATCTTCTTCTACGCTGAGTGTCTGTCCTATAGGATCTTCATCCCCGAAATATTTCCGGGCATATTTTTCCGTCATAACAAGCGTTCTCGGACTCCTGAGGGCAGTTTCCGGATTGCCTTTTTTGAGCTTGAAGTCGAAAATCTCAAAGAAGCTCGAATCAGCAAAAATGAAATCTTCTTCTGTTTCATTGAATTTCCTGTCACCGGTTCGAACCAGCCAGCCACCAAATTCAGCGATCCTGCATGCATTCTCTACGGCCGGGTAGTCATTCAGCATGGCTTCCATCATGGGTGCAGCTGTTACAGCCTGGTTGAGTTCATTTCCCATCATCTGTCCCTGCACACCTACCCTGTAAATGTTTTCAGCTTTTGTGTGAAAGGTATCATAGGTCAGTTCATTGACAACGTACAGAAGAATTAAAATGCTACTGGCCAGTCCGATAGCCAGTCCAAGGATATTAATTGAGGTATATCCGAATTGTCGGATAAGGTTACGCATAGCAACCTTCAGAATATTTAAAATCATTCCGGTATGATTAAGGTGTTGATAGAGGAAAATATATTAATATGACGCCGAACAGGGAATAAAGTTACAAAAAATCGTGAATCGTGAGTCGTGAGTCGTGAATCGAGAGTGCGGGTGTGGGCGTGGGAGGTGATCTAACCTTTTCCAATGAGTATGGGGTAGGTGAGTTTGAAAAAGAAGATCTTTGATTGTTTTCTATCCTCATAGGGCATCTGGACCCAGTCGTCGGAAGTATAGATAAGATACAGTGCACCAAAGGGAGGTTTGAAGCGCCACCCCGCCATACTGTAAAGATAGATACGGTCATCCGATGTATTGTTCTGGGCAAAAACCCTGATCCATAGATCATTGGTAAAATTATATGTGGCTGACAGGACATTGATTACAGTCGAACTGTAAGTCGTATCGGGATCATAATTCAAGATATTTAAGGAATACTCTAATGCCAGGTTAGGAAGTGGTTTAATGCTGGCACCAACCGTTGTCAGGTAGAAATCACGGTCGTAGTTTTTACCCCAGTATTGTGAAACACTTGCGGAAGCCCATTCATCGGTGTTGTATCCCAACTCAGCTCCCCAGCGGTGATTGTAATACTCCTTTTCATCCAGTTTGAATTCATTGTTATAAGAAAGATCCAGACTTAGCCTGTTTTGAAGATATATGCGAAAGCTCTCCGTTACGAACCAGCTCCGAAGTGTACCCTCATGGTTCCAGAAAATATTATTCACTGTAGAGACACTGATGTACTTGATCCAGTTATCTTCCAGCCACCACTTGTAGGTTGCATCACTGTCCAACTCCCGCATATCGTCATCCCGGATAAATCCTGTCTGGTTCACATTCTCCCTGAAATTCTCTCCTGTATTGGAGTACCGGACATGAAAATGGTATAAATTGTTTTCTGTTGCAAACCTAGTAAACCAGGCACTGTGAGTAAGTAAATCACCAGGTGAGCTTGCAACATACTGGCCGGTTAGCTTCCATGTTTTCCCCAGGTTGAGCAGGTAATCAGCACTCAGCGACCGGGTAAATCCTCCGGTCCACGACTTATCTACCAAGGTTAAACCTACAAAAGATGATTTTAATACATCCTGCTTAAGCCTGATGGCAGAATACCAGGCTGAGGTTACAGCACTATCCGGTTCATCTAAAGAATGGGCAGACAGCACATTCATGCTTAAGCCGCCAACTTTGCCTGTAATTTTTCCGCCATAACTGATATCCCCGATACGCCTTGAATAAAATGTTTGAATGCGCGTTCCGAACATGTCGTTTCCTTCCCGGAAGAAATGTCTTTTTTCCGGGAAACTAAGCTCCCACCGGGTAAGATTGATCTGTTCCTGGTCGCCCTCTACCGTAGCAAAATCGGGATTGAGGGTCAGGTTCCCCGTAAGCTGTGAAGTGATTCCTGCCTCGGCATCCAGTCCTGCGTCAGGTTTCCATTTATTATACACACCGGTAAGGTCACTGTCTTCATACCTCAATGTCCCATATGGAAACAGCCTGATCCTTGCTTTTTGTTCAGGAGGAACAATGTTTTGCAAAATGCCACTCTGGGAGATCCTGAAGTCATCACTCAGCGCTCCGGACCAGTAAGAAGTCTCGGAATTACTCCGGATGATCCTGCCAAAGTTAATACCCCATGTTTCTGATCCGGTTTTGTAAGTAATGCTTCTGAAGGGGATTGTTATTTCAGCCACCCATCCATGTTCGGATTTCTGAACAGCGGATATCCATTCAGTATCCCAGTTCAGGTCCATATTCCTGCCATCATCGGATACCCGCATGTCTATCTGGGTATTCAGTGCATTTACAAAGAAAACATACGCGGTTCTTTTGTCGTTATATGTATCCAGAATGACTGCCACCAGGTCATCATTCTTTGTCAGCTCATCCCGCTGCTGCAACCTGGCGACGATATCAGCAGGATCAGTGTAATAGTTGACTAGAGCCACATAAATATTTTCCTGGTCATAACCCACATATGCAGTTGTGATTTCTGTTGCGGGCATACCCTTTTGCGGTTCCATCTGGACGAATCCTGTTGCTGAGTCAACCACCATCCATTCCCCGGCAGAAATTATTCCATCCATAACAGGAGGAGTTTTCAAATATCCTGCTTCAATAGTCTTTTGACAAAGCAGGGATGAAGAGAATATTACTGAGAGGAGAGATGATATAATGATTTGCCTGAACCCCATATCACAAGTTTAATAATTATTTTGATAAGTTATTTTTTAACTAATTTTAAAACTCCCAGGTGACTTTGAATCCTGCGAGCGCATTTCCCCCGAGTACTCGGGGGCGAGGAGCTTCAATATCAAACTGAAAAACTATAACGATATGCAATTCGGATACTTTGACGATGAGAACAGGGAATATGTAATCACTAATCCTGCCACTCCAAGATCATGGTCCAACTATTTGGGAACCAGGGAATATGGAGCCGTAATCACTAATAATGCCGGTGGATATTCATTCTATAAATCAGCTGCCCAGGGCCGGTTTGTACGACTCAGGTTTAATTCGGTCCCGATGGACCAGCCCGGTAAATATATTTATCTGCGCGACAGGGATTCCGGAGACTACTGGTCGGGATCATGGCAGCCGGCAGGCAAAGAATTGTCGGGCTACAAATCTGAGTGCAGGCATGGGACGGCATATACTAAAATATCCTCGGAATATACAGGCATTCAAACTGAAACAACTTATTTCGTGCCGCTTAACCGTGAAATGGAATGCTGGTTAGTAAAAGTTACCAATAAGGATAAGGTCAAAAGAAAACTAAGCCTTTTTACCTATCTGGAGTATGTCGGTAACTGGAATGCCATTGATGACCAGGTCAATCTTCAATATACGCAATACACCCTGAAGATGTCTTGCATAGATAATATAATCGATCACGGTACCAATGTCAATATTCCTGCTATGCCGGATAATTTTGAAGAAAAAGACCAGGGCAGGCACACCTTCTTCACAATTACCGGCGGAGATATTGCAGGATTTGATACCGACAGGGAGGCATTTCTCGGGCCATACAGGACCTATGCAAATCCCGTGGTTGTTGAAGAAGGGAAATGCAGAAATTCTCTTGCTGCGGGAGATAATGGGTGTGCCACGCTGCAAACCGATATCGACCTGGAACCGGGTGAAAACAAGGAATTGGTTGTGCTGATGGGAATTGGCAAAGCGGAAGAAGAAGGAAAACAAGCCGTTAAAGAGTTGGGCAATCCGGAGGTTGTTAAGAATGAACTTCAAAAGCTAATATCATACTGGCACACCAGGCTGGAAGGCTTCCATATTGAAACACCCGATGCTTCATTTAACAGCATGATGAATATGTGGAGCCCATTTAACTGCCTGATGACTTTTTACTGGTCGCGGACAGCCAGCCTTATTTATGCCGGAGAAAGAGACGGTCTTGGATACAGGGATACGGTCCAGGATTTCCTTGGTGTTGCCCATACCATTCCTGGTGAGGTAAAAGAGCGAATTGAACTTATGCTCACCGGACAAGTCTCGACGGGTGGAGCCATGCCGGTTGTGAAACCATTTGCTCATTATCCCGGGAAGGAGCCGCAACCCAAAAAGGAGCAATACCGGTCGGATGATTGCCTCTGGCTGTTTAATTCCGTTCCTGCCTGGGTGAAAGAAACAGGAGACATTGACTTCTATAATAAAGTTTTACCTTATGCTGACGAAGGTGAAGATTCAGTTCTAAGTCATCTCAGGAGAGCCATAGAGTTTAACCTTGAAAGGTCTGGCTCTCATGGACTGGCATGTGGATTGAGTGCCGATTGGAACGATTGCCTTGAACTGGGTTATGAGGGTGA
>JADHVS010000064.1 GCA_016783865.1 Bacteroidales bacterium | reverse complement strand
CATGGGACGGCATATACTAAAATATCCTCGGAATATTCAGGCATTCAAACTGAAACAACTTATTTCGTACCGCTCAACCGGGAAATGGAATGCTGGTTGGTAAAAGTTACCAATAAGGATAAGGTCAGAAGAAAACTAAGCCTGTTTACCTACCTGGAATATGTCGGTAACTGGAATGCCATTGATGACCAGGTCAATCTTCAATACACCCAATACACCCTGAAAATGTCGTGCATAGATAATATAATCGATCACGGAACCAATGTCAATATTCCTGCTATGCCCGATAATTTTGAAGAAAAAGACCAGGGCAGGCACACCTTCTTCACACTTACGGGTGGAGATATTGCAGGATTTGATACCGACAGGGAGGCATTTCTCGGGCCATACAGGACCTATGCAAATCCCGTTGTTGTGGAAGAAGGAAAATGCAGAAATTCCCTTGCCGCGGGAGATAATGGGTGTGCCACGCTGCAAACTGATATTGACCTGGAACCGGGTGAAAGCCGGGAATTGGTTGTACTGATGGGAATTGGCAAAGCGGAGGAAGAAGGCAAACAAGCCGTTAAAGAATTAGGTAATCCGGATATTGTTAAAAATGAACTCCAAAAACTTAAATCTTACTGGCACAGCAGGTTGGAAGGCTTCCATGTTGAAACACCCGATCCTTCATTTAACAGCATGATGAATATGTGGAGCCCGTTTAATTGCCTGATGACTTTTTACTGGTCGCGGACAGCCAGCCTTATTTATGCCGGTGAAAGAGACGGTCTCGGATACAGGGATACGGTCCAGGATTTCCTTGGAGTTGCCCATACCATTCCTGGTGAAGTTAAAGAGCGAATTGAACTTATGCTCACGGGACAAGTCTCGACGGGTGGAGCTATGCCGGTTGTGAAACCATTTGCCCATTTTCCCGGGAAGGAGACGCAGCCTAAAAAGGAGCAATACCGGTCGGATGACTGTCTCTGGCTGTTTAATTCCGTTCCTGCCTATGTTAAAGAAACAGGTGACATTGACTTCTATAATACAGTGTTACCTTATGCTGATGAAGGTGATGATACAGTACTTGGTCATCTCAGGAGAGCCATTGAATTTAACCTTGAAAGGTCTGGCTCACATGGACTTGCATGCGGATTGAGTGCCGATTGGAACGATTGCCTTGAACTGGGTTATGAGGGTGAGAGTGTTTTTGTTAGCCTGCAACTGCGCTATGCCCTGAAAACATACATTGAGATATCAGATCTCCTGGAACTGGAAAAGGAAGAAACCTGGGCCCGGGAGAAGTTATCTGCACTGGACAACAACCTTCAATCAAGTACCTGGGATGGTGAGTGGTTCCTGCGCGCCTACAGGTATGACGGATTAAAATTCGGAACCAAAGACAGTAAGGAAGGCCAGATCTGGCTCAATCCCCAAACCTGGGCTGTTATCAGCGGGTTGGCAACTGACGAACAGGCAAAACAAGCCATGCAATCAGTACACGAGAGGTTGTTTACTGATTATGGCCTGATGATATGTGATCCACCTTATGAAGAAACCGATTATACTGTTATCAGGGCTACCCTGATGAACCAGGGGATGAAAGAAAATGGAGGTATCTTCACACATACACAGGGATGGGCTGTCATGGCCGAAGCCATGCTGGGCAATGGTGAAAAAGCCTTTGAATATTTTAACGCTTTTATGCCGGCGGCTTATAACGACCGGGCTGAAATCAGGCAGATAGAACCCTACGTTTATTGTCAATCGACGCATAGCAAATACAGTCCCAGGTATGGGGCTTCACGGGTTCCCTGGCTGAGTGGTTCTGCAACCTGGGCTTACTATTCTGCCACCCAGTATATTCTTGGGATCCAGCCTGAGTACGGGAGTCTTAAGATTGATCCTTGTATACCACCAGGATGGAAAGAGATTAAAATTACCAGGAGGTTCAGGGGAAAAGTACTGAATATTCACATAAAGAATCCTGATGGAGTCCAGAAAGGAGTGAAAATGACAATAATTAACGGAGAAAAGTTGATAGGGAATGAGGTCCCTGTTATTCGAATGAAAGCGGAAAATGACGTGGAGGTCATTTTAGGTGAATCGTGAATCGTGAATCGTGAGTCGGAAGATTAAGAAAATAATAAAGGGGCTGTCGCATCGACAGCCCCTTTATTATTTTACAGAGCATCAAGAACTCCCCTCACATAACCAACACTCTCCGCAAGTCCCGGCAACACATCCTCCGGGTCTTTTTCATATTCGAAGCTGGCAATGCCTTTATATCCCTTTGCTACGAGCACTCTTAGAATTTCGGGTATGTCCAGGCAGCCGTGCCCCATTTCCACTGGCTTCCCCTCGGGTGTCGGCTCGGATTCGTCTTTTAAGTGTACATCCAGGATCCGGTCGAAAAACCTGTCCAGATCATTTACAGGATCTTCTCCTACGCGCTGGGTATGCCCCACGTCAAGGCAAATCCCGATCCGGCTATCGAACGGCTCAATTTTCTCATAAATGCTTTCTGCTGTTGGATATACTTCATCTCCAGGGCCATGATTATGGATGGCCACTTTGATGTCATATTTTTTAACTTTTTCATCAACGAGATATATCAGGTCGTGGCCGGGTACCCCTATGATCACTTTCATGCCGGCCTTCTTTGCATATTCAAAAGCATGTTCAATTTCCTCCTCATTCTTCATATAAATAACTCCGCCACCATACAGAATGATCCCGGCGTCATTGACTTTCTTTACCACTTCTTTGATCTGTTCATCGGTACTGTCCAGTTCGAGGTGAAAACTTTTAAATGCAATGTGTTTGATACCCAAACGTTTCGTCATCTCCAGGGTCGCTTCCAGCGAGTATTTTCGAAAGGTATAGGAAGCTATTCCCAGCTCAAAGGGAACATTGTGGCCAAACAGTTTGGGTTCGGCCAATTCACTGAACGGACGTCCCTGGAGTGCAGCAGCACCGGCTATACCCAGTCCGGATGCTTTTATAAAATCCCTTCTTGATTTCATATAAGTAATTTTTATTCAAATTGGTTGTTTCCTGAGGATTTTAAAATTATAACAATCCTGATGAATGACAAATTCTTCTTTTATCTTTTAATTAACGGGAGCCGAGTTTAATTGCCATTCAGGTGTCACCCGTATGACTATTGACTTTACAACTGAAATTTTGCCTGATTCCTAAACTCCGCATTTTGATCATTAGAGGTCATTTTAAGTACCGCAAATAATTGTTTATTACTTGAATGGATAATATTTCTATATGAACAAGCCAATATTAGTGATATGAAATTATGATATCATTCCAAGAAACAGTAAATTTATTTTTTTGGTTTCAATTGATAATGCGAAGACATTATAAATGAACTGGAACGATTTTCAAAAGTTCTACAAGATCGTTGAAAAGGATAACCTGAGTCTTTTTTACAGAGGTGATTTCGCTGATGAGATTACGGTGCGCCTGATTGATATTTCAGATCTTCATTTTGGTGATAACAGCGAAGTGACGAGTATGAAGAAGAAGGTCGGTTTCCTGATGGCGGAATGTTTCCAGAACGTAATCAGACACGGTGATGTTGATCCTGCCGATGAGGGGTTCCCCGAACATTCAAGCTATTTTGTATCGAGGAATATAATGGGCAATTTCTTTATTTCCTCCGGAAATTTGATTGATAATCAGTCTGTTGAGAATTTGAAATCAAAAATCGACAGCATCAACAAACTGGACAAAGACGAGTTAAAAAATCTGTATATGAAGGTTCTCGGGTCGGATGAGATTTCCAGTAAAGGAGGAGCAGGCCTGGGATTGATAGAAATGGCCAGGAAATCCGGCAGGGAACTTGAAGTTGCCTTCAACAGGCTCAATGACAAGCTAACCTTCTTTTATATGCAGATTCTGATTCCGGTCAGTAAAAAAATAGATCCGGAACCCGAACCTGTAGAATCACCCATATCAAATGCCATTGAATTGAATGATATTTTAAAGAGAAATAATATCCTGATGGCTTACCAGGGTGATTTCAGGCAGAATTCAATCCTGCCGTTGCTAAATATGATCGATAAGAATTTGAATATCAAGAAAGCCGAAAATGCAATCAACAAGAATTTATTCCATATTTTGGTAGAGATGCTTCAAAATGTAATGCATCACGGATTTTTAGCGGAAGATAGAAGAGAAGGGATTTTTTCTATTGGAATTACCGATCAAAAATATAATATTTGTGCAGCAAACTATATCCTGAATGAAAAGGTTGATGAATTGAAGAATAAGCTGGACCGGTATATATCGATGACCATGAATGACCTGAAGGAGGAGTATAAATCGATATTAAAAGGAGGTCCGGCAAGTCCCGATGGAGGAGCAGGATTGGGATTTATTGATATCATGAGAGCCAGCACACAGCAACTGCGTTTCGAGTTTGTAAAACTGGATGAGGTAAAAACACTTTTTTATTTAAATGTGTTATTATGAGCGATCCTGTGGCACAGATCCCCTTCTTGAATAACCCTACCGAAGACGAACCGGAAATTATCCTTGACAAGGAAAGAAACATGTTTCAGTTTACCGGAAGTTCTATGCCTGAAGATCCAGGAAAAGTTTTTAGTCCCGTTCTGGACTGGATTAAATCCTACATACAAACACCAAATCCTTCTACAGTAATTGAATTCAAGATGGACTACTTTAATTCCTCCACCGCACGATATTTTGTTGAGATACTCGAGCGGTTCGAAGAATTGTATGACAATGGATCAAATGTTAAGATCATCTGGTTTCATTTCCATGATGATGTGGTGATGCTGGAAAGAGGGGAAGACATTGAAGCAGTTGTGGGACTGCCTTTTGAGTTTAAGATAATAGATCCTGAAAGGAGTTCATGATGACAGGTTCAGGATGACCGGCCTGTCCAGGATTATCAAAATTACAACCAGCAGCATATAGAAGTTCAGTCTTCTGAAATAATATTCAGGATGGAATTCTTCTTTCCGGGTTAACAGCATTTGTGTAAATGTAAATAGCATCGCACTTGCCGTCAACCAGATCCCCAACTTTGAAATGGTAGTAAAAATCACCGTCAGTATAATCCAAAAATAGATCATCCTGAGGATTTGTCCTGTGCTTTTTATATGATGCAGGCTGGGTAATCCTGCAAGGGTGCTCAAAGATAATGAAATGCTTTTGTGTAACGAATAGCCATCTTAATCGTCTAATATATAAATGTTTCATTTTCGAACACTGATGTTCGATTTTAGAACAGGGAAAGAATCTTTAACGAAACATTAACAGGGTATTAACAGTCTGGCAAATAAAAGTTTAAGATATTTGGCATTGAAAATGCAACAAAAAATGCAATACGTCGTCTTTTCCTATAGAGAATAACATGTTGAACCACTAATTCCGGTAAAATGGTAGTTTCATTGCAGGCTAACGAACAGGTCATCAAAGCAGGTGACTCCACATATTATATCAACAGCGACAAAGTTGATGGAAAACTAATTCTTACAAACCAAAGGATATACTTCAGACCCTCAAATGGTCATGCTGATACATTTAATCTTGAGATCATGCCTACCGATATTAAGGAGGTAATTTTCTGTAAAATTGGCAAACTTTTTTCCAATGGACTAAATGTTGTGAAAAAGGATGGCAACGAGTTTCTCTTTAAGGTTAAAAAGAGGAATGAGATCGGAGAAATGATCAATAGAATGTATTAAACGGTGATCGGTGATCGGTGACCGGTGATCCGAAAACAACCAGTAACTCCTGACCTGCACCTCTATTATGCACTTTTAACTCATTCCGGGGTAACTTTTCTTTACTATTTTCGTATTCTTGTATATTTTCAAGGTATGAGGATTATCATTTCAATAATATTGTCATTGATTTTTGCTACATCAATGGCTCAGTTTCATAGAAAAAAGGGACCATTGTTTGAAGTCAATGGAGGAGTTGGCGTCACACCCGTCTTTGCAGATATAGGCGATTTAAGCCTCGGTCCTGCCCTTACTGCCGGCTTCAGATATCGTATGGGCGATCACCTTTCATTAAAATTAAGTGTGCACTCCGCCATATTTCTGGGAGATGACCTCGGCACGGAAAATAAAGACCGTGGTTTAGATTACATGACCATTATAGCAGAACCTTCAGTACAATTTGAGTATACCTTTTTCAAGGAAAAGAAAGCCAGTAACCGGCATGGTAAAATGACCACAAGACCTAAGGTCCGTCCTTATATCTTTGTGGGAGGCGGTGGTGTATATTTCATGCCGGAAGTTGGTGGTGATGACCTCTCGGAAGTTACAACAGATTATAAGAAGTTTTCGATGGCAATAGTTGGGGGAGCAGGTTTCCTCCATCATTTTCAACCACATTTGTTATGGGGAGTCGAGCTGGGTGGCAGATACCTTATGACAGATTACCTGGATGGTTTTTCCCCTGGATCATCACAATCCAACGATCTATATAACTTTATGACCATAAACCTTGTCTACAGGTGGAGATATTCGGCCCTCAGGAAATGACAGAGAGTGATCCCAAATAAAATGAGATATCTGCTGGTAATTTCCGTATTCATTTTTTCGGCTTCCACTTCAGCCCAGTACAGAAAAGACTGGCCAGTGATGGAGGTTATGGCCGGAGCAGGCATTACGACTGTGTTGGGTGACATAGGTGTTTACGGTATAGGACCTGCCTTTAATGCAGGATTCAGGTACAGGTTTAATAATAACTTCTCAATTGCGACAAGTATTCATCCGGCTCTTGCACTCGGAAGTGATGCCAATACGAGGAATGAATCCCGGGGATTAAGCTATAAGACTTTTTTGCTGGAGCCAACAGTCCAGTTTGAGTATTTCTTTTTCAAAGAGAGAAGAGGTTTTGACCGGATGGGCCGGCTGATATCAGTACCCAGGATCAGGCCATATCTTTTCGGTGGAGGAGGTGGAGTTTATTTTAATCCAAAGGTTGAAGGGGAAAACCTTTCAAGTGTGTCTACAGATTATTCGAAATTCACATGGACAGTCATTGGAGGAGCTGGATTCATCTACACGCTTAATAAGGAATGGCTTTTAGGCGCAGAGTTCGGAGGGAGATATTTAACAGTTGATTATCTTGATGGCTATTCACCTTCCGCTTCCAAAGCCAACGATCTTTATTATATGGCCTCCGTTAACCTCATCTATCGCTGGGAACCTTCTCCCCACAGACGACGCCTCTAGGAAGAGTCTGCGAGTCTGCAAGTCTGCGAGAAAAAATTCACACCCAAACCCACACCCACACCCCTACTGTCTACTGTCTACTGCCTACTGTCTACTGACTTCTGTATTCTTCTTAGTGTGGTACATTTTTCTCCCCCGCTGTAATTTTCAAAGGAAGAATATTTTCGGCCGGTGGCAGCGGACAGGTAGCAAAATGTGTAAATACGCAGGGTGGATTATAGGCCCTGTTAAAATCAATCTCAACCATTCCATTCTTGTCCGGTTTTTCAACATAAATAAACCGGCCTCCTCCATATGTTTCGAACCCGCTGGTCTCATCCCCGAAAATAATAAACAGCTTTTTACCCGCTTCCATCGGGTATAATTCGCATGTTTGGCCCTCAATTTCAAATTCCAGCTTACCTGGTATTTTTGTTTTATCCACCATGCCAAGTGCATTTGGTATATTAATAAAAGTATCCACTTCAAATGGCACCCAGGTGGCCTGTACAATCCAATCCTGGCTCACCGGGAACATATCAATATGATCCAGCGATTCGATCCGCGGGCTTTTATAATCCCGCAACCTGATCCCATACCTGTCACCCCGTTTAATGATGAAAAATCCATAGTTAGCTGTTTTGAGCAGAGTTGGTTTTCCATTCATATCCGTTTTCAGTTCAATTTCTGAAACCGGATTATCGTCATGGGTGACAATTGTACTTTCGTCAGAACGGAAATTCAGCATTGAATCCTTTAGTACTATTGTACCGATGTTCGCCGGGCCTTCACCCGGGAAAATAATTGAATTTGCCGAATCAGTCCCAAGTGTGTTCTCACCTTCTTCAAGCCATAATAATCCTACAATGTTCAACCAGCCGTTCTCTGCTTTCAGGGATTGGATTCTCTCCTTTTGCCAATCTGCAATTTCCTGAAGATACATGGCTTCTTTATTCTGAAGCGTACAACCTGAGATAAGAAGGATAAGTATTAAACAATGGATCGTTTGTTTCATTTTGAGAATATTTATCGCAAAATTAAAATTATAGCTGAATGAACACTATGATATTTATTTGTTATTTTTAAAAACCTTAATAACAAAAAATTCACATGGAAACAATATTTAATCTGAGTTGGATAGACTATGTGATAATGATCGTCTATTTCAGTTTTGTGCTGGGTGTTGGATGGGCACTCAAGCGGTTCATGAAATCCTCGACCGATTTCCTGGAGGCAGGCAGGTCGATCCCGGCCTGGATAACCGGGTTGGCATTTATCGCCACTAACCTGGGGGCCCTGGAAGTAATCGGGATGGCCGCCTCAGGCGCTAAATACGGAATGGCCACGGTGCATTTTTACTGGATCGGTGCCATACCTGCCATGATCTTCCTTGCGCTATTCATGATGCCCTTCTACTATGGTTCAAAAGCCAGGTCGGTGCCTGAATATCTGAAATTCAGATACGATGAAAAAACACGGGCTTTCAATGCAGTCTCCTTTGCTGTGATGACCATTTTTGCATCGGGGATATCGATGTATGCACTTGCCATGCTGATGGAGACTTTGCTCGGGTGGGATTTTAATTTAAGTCTGTTGATTTCGGCAGCCATCGTGCTGGTGTATGTTTACCTGGGAGGACTTACTTCTGCCATATATAATGAAGTGCTGCAGTTCTTCCTGATTGTCATTGGATTCCTGCCACTAGTGATTTTAGGACTGATTAATATTGGAGGATGGGACGGATTAAGTAGAAGCCTTGCGGATGTGGCTGTCTCTAACGGGTATGAGGCAGGAGCCTGGATGAACTCATGGAAATTCATGGGTAGTCCCGACACCAATCCACTGGGAGTTGAATGGTTCGGCGTGATCATGGGACTGGGTTTTGTGCTTTCCTTTGGTTACTGGTGCACCAATTTCCTGGTGGTTCAACGGGCCATGGCAGCCAATTCAATGACAGCAGCCAGGAAAACTCCTTTAATTGGCGCCCTTCCCAAGATGTTCATTCCCTTTCTTGTCATTATACCCGGCATGATTGCTATTGGATTAACACAAATACCCGAAGCTGGATTCGAGTTGCCTGTTAAAGGCACAGGGTATGATTATGATAAAGTTATCCCTATGCTTTTGGGTCATTACTTCCCGACCGGTGTGCTTGGTCTCGGGCTTACTGCCCTGATGGCATCCTTTATGTCGGGAATGGCGGGTAATGTTACAGCATTTAATACGGTGTTTACATACGACCTGTACCAGAGTTACATTAATAAGAGTAAATCCGACAAGCATTATCTGAGAGTGGCCCAGTTAACCACTGTTTTTGGAGTTATTGTGAGTATTGGAGCGGCCTACCTGGCCAGGTCATTCAATAACATTATGGACTTCCTGCAATTGATATTTGCCTTTATCAACGCGCCCCTTTTTGCCACCTTCCTGCTTGGAATGTTCTGGAAGCGGACCACCGGTCATGGAGCATTTCTGGGCCTGATATCCGGAACTGTAGCAGCTGCTTTTCATCATGGACTTACGGCCCCGGCAGGAGCTGAGTCATTGATCAAAGGTGGATGGATGGGAAATATCGTGCATACCTATCCAAGCGAAATGGCCCAGAACTTCTGGACAGCCATTTATGCCTTTACTGCATGTTTCGTGATGACCTTTATTATCTCGGTTATTACACGACAATTAAAGACAAATGATGAATTAAAAGGGCTTGTTTATTCTCTCACACCTCGCCTTCAGGAAGATGACGTGCCATGGCACAGGAAACCGGTTTCTATGGCCATCCTCGTGGGTGTTGTTGCATTGATTTTAAGTATAATCTTCTGGTAAAAATATATAGCTATGGGATTAGATATAAAAATTCCGATTGGATTAATGTTCACCCTGCTGGGTTTATTACTCGCTGTTTTTGGCCTGTCGACACTGGGTAACGAAGAGCTGTATGTCCGTTCACTCAATATCAATATTAATCTGTGGACCGGATTGGCCATGCTGGTGGTCGGTGTATTTATGCTGGCGACTTCGAGTTTTAAACCACTGGCAAGGCGGATAAAAGAAGTGACGAGTGAAGAGGAAGAAAGGATTTAAGGGTTCAAGGGGTCAGGTGGGGCAAGGGAAACGGGAGTCGAGCATGTAAAACAGAAATATAGAATCCGGAATACCAAACGAGGTTGTCTGGACTTTAAATTTATTAACCTATCATAAAATACTCCACATGAAAACTATATCTAAAATTCTTCTGGCCTCGCTGGCACTGATCCTGGTTTCCTGCCATGAGGATGACCATCGATCAAACGAATCCCGTAAACCATTGCAGGAATTTGTCGTCGCTGAACCCGAATCGGTTGGTTATTCAAGTGAACGGCTGGACCGGATCGACCAATTAGTCGAAAGCTATATTGAAGAAAACAAGATACCAGGGGCTGTGGGATTTATTGCCAGGAAGGGCAAAGTAGTATACCACAAAAGTTTTGGGATGCGGGATCCGGAACAGGGCGATCCCATGGAAAAAGACGATATATTCAGGATCGCATCCATGTCCAAGGCCATCACCAGTGTTGCTGTGATGATGTTGTATGAGGAAGGACATTTCCTGCTCGATGACAAACTGTCTCAATACATCCCCGAATTCAAGGAGATGACAGTGCTCGAGAGTGTAAGGCCGGATGGTTCCCTGCTCACCCGTCCCGCTGAAAAAGAGATTACCATCCGTCACCTGCTCACCCACACATCCGGAATATGTTACCCTTTTATTCATGGCAAGCTCAGGCCGCTGTGCGAGGAGCTGGGCATTCCGGATGGATTCGTTATAACCGATAAGAAACTGAGTGAAACCATGCCGGCCCTGGCAAAAGTGCCCCTTCTGCATGAGCCGGGTGAGAAATTTACATACGGACTGAACACCGACCTATTGGGCTATTTTGTGGAAGTGATCTCCGGGATGACCTTTGAGGAATTTTTGAATGAAAGATTGTTCGGCCCCCTGGGGATGGATGATGCCTGTTTCTATGTTCCCGATGAAAAACTGGACCGGCTTGTACCTGTTTATGCAAGTATTGATGACGGTTATGAGCCATCTGATGTGGACGCTTACAATTATCCCTTTAAAGGGGGCAAGAGTAACTTTTCAGGGGGAGCTGGAATATGCTGTACCATCGAAGACTACGCAAAATTCATGCAGATGATGGTGAACGGTGGCACCTTTAACGGCCAGCAGATACTGGGCCGGAAAACCGTTGACCTGATGATCACCAACCAGATCGCCCATCTGCCGGACGCCAGTCCCTTCGGCCTGGGATTCGGGCTTGTCACCGAAAAAAATCTCCACCAAACCCTCAGTTCATTAGGCAATTACAGCTGGGGAGGCTATTTCTCCACCAGTTACTGGATGGATCCGAAAGAAGACCTGGTAGGACTGTTTTTCGTGCAGATGTTTCCCAACTGGCACGGAGATATTCATCCTAAATTCCAGGTGCTGACTTACCAGGCCCTGGTTAACTAAGAAGGGTTTAAGGGGCCAAGGATTCAAGAGGCCAAGGATTTTTTTGGTTTACTTTTAATTTTATCCTTTAGATAGCCACTCCTGCAATCTTTTATTCCCGGATATAAGTTTTTTACCGCTCAGGTTGACTTGGTAGATTATTAATACTATATTTACTTCTATATTAAATGTTGATAATACATTTAATATATATTGTGTGATCCGTACCGGAGTGTTTTTCTTTGCGAATCGTCATTGAAACCAATAAACGGTATGCATTTTAATTCTTCATTTACGTCAGCTGGCAGGCATTGGATAACCGGGATATCAATTTTATCTGTATTAATAACCTGCAAATCCACTGATACACAAAATCAGTTCAAAAATAGTAATGAAATCGCAGGCGTTCAGGGATACTCAATCATGCCCGTATTTGAAATCGATTGGGTGAGTGAAGATCCGGTATTGACAAAAGGGGATTCCGGAACTGAACAGAATAAATATGGATTTGAGGGAGGACGGGTAATAAAGTATAATGGTGAGTATCATATGTTCACAACGGAAATGTATGATAATCCCTTATGGACAAATACAAGGCTCGCCCACTGGAAAAGTGAGGATGGATCATCCTGGGATAGAGTGGCTACTGATTTTGAGTCGACAGGGGATTTTACAGGACAAGATCCGAGGGCATGCCTTTGGTCGCCCATGCCATTATATGATTCGAAGAATGGACATTGGCAACTGACATATGTTGCCTATAATTCCAAACCAAATACTGAGCAGGGGTGGTATAGAAATTTTAATGGGAAGATTTGGCTGGCCATCTCTGAAACTAAAGGTTTCGGCGGTTTAAGCGGACCCTACAAAGATGCAACCATCCTATTACAGCCAGGTGTAGATTCTGATCCATGGGAGGGATTAATGGGAACAGATTCATTTTATCCATTTCCAGTTGGGGAAGGCTGGTTAGCATTTTATGGCAGCTCTCCGGTATCAGTAGGATTAGCTGAGGCACCTGCCCTTGATGGTCCCTGGAAAAGAAAATCAGATTTCAATCCTGTTCGCCGGGCAATCGAAAATCCAGTTGTTACCAGGCTTACTGATGGAAGGTATGTCGCCCTGTTTGACGGTGTTGATGAGGCTAAACAGATCGGATATATGATATCATACGATGGGATCCACTGGTCTGAAGCAAAATACTTTGATCTTGGGAAAAAAGTCGATCCATGGTGGGGACTGACAAGAACGCCACTGGGGCTGGTCCCGGAAAGTGAAGATCAGTTTACTGTATTTTTTACAGCATATAATAAGGATATGTATGGTATCCCGAATATCTGGCAGATAAATGATGATTCAATATTTGATGGGTACTATGCAAGTGTCGGGATGTTCCGGATTCACCTGATAAGGTAAACTATATCTAATACTAAAAAAGATTGAATATATGAGGAACCTGTTTTACTGGCTGTTGGTATTAACCTCTGTTTCATGCATGCAGTCGCATCAAAGCAGGACAGATATAAGTCTGATTCCTGATAAACAAAATCAATCCCCCGATTACTGGTGTACCTGGGGTGCACAGAATTATGCTATTGATACGCAGTCTGTTCTGTACAGCCTCTCCCTGGGAGGACATTCTTTAACTGCCGGAAATTTAAATGAGGAAAATTTATTTGGTGAGGACGGCTGGTCTTCTGCTTTCCCTGATGAGCTTAAGAAGGATCTTTTTATTGTCCTGGATCTGGGTTGGGATGTGCCGTCAGAGACAAAAATTGGCACGGAGAACTGGAGGTTGGGATCTTTGATGGTTGTCCAGGAAAAGTTTCCTTCCTGCAAGGGGACCCGGCTGGAGCGGATGGTATCGCTGAATGAACTTGTAACCCAACATCACTGGAAAGGCACTGGGCTGTGGCTGCCGTCACATCCTTTTGAAGACTTTAAGGATGGCATACCGATGGAAGACTCTAAGGTAGAGAGGTATTATATTGATGCGATAAAACTTTCTGAAGCTGCCGGGATAAAATACTGGAAAATAGACTATGGCTACAGGGGCGGAATTGAACCGCGGAAAAGAATAACAGAACTTGCCCGCGAGTATTACCCGGAATTAATTATTGAACACAGCAGGGGAAGCGGTCCGCTTAACGACGAAGAATGCCCCTGGGATACAGAAAACTTTCACCGGTCAGGTAGTTTCAGGTCATGGGATGAAGGTGCTGTTTTGGAAGCCTTTGTGGCTACTGCCAGGATAAGTTCCGTTCTAAGAACCTACGACATAACCCAGCAACTATCCATTCCCACCACCCTCGACCGGGTTGCCCAGGTACTGGCTGAATTGTCCGGGACAGGGAAAAAAGTGATCATAAATTGCGAAGATGAACCATACCTGGGAGCCGTCCTTGGATGTGCTGTCGGTATCCTGCGGCATCCGCATATGATCGAACTGGAAAATCACGAGTATGATCCATTTGATTTTAAGTACCGGGTGGACGAAGTGGTTCGCACGGTCAGGTGGCACCGCCTGGCACCAGCTTTTGGCGCTGGTATGAGTGAAAATACACTGGATTCTGTAAGGTTAAATGATTCATGGACCTTCAGGGAAGGCGACGGCTGGGCCGTCTGGATGAACGGAAAAACTGCAGTACAGGGAGCTCCGGCCAGGGTCTCCAGGGGGATGCCGTTGCCGGAAGTCACCTGCGACGGTGATCCTCCCTACGTCCTCTGCTCCAGGCATCCCAACGGGGCTGTAGCCGTGGCTGCGCTTCCCAGGGTTTTGGAAACGGGGAAAATAAGCTATCCACTGGCCGATGTTTCCATAGAAATTACAGATACCGGAAAACCTGTCGGGATCTTCGGAAGGTATAAAAGCCTGACCCTTGTTTTCAACGAAGGAGAACAATTAACAAGCCTGAAATTGTATGCCCAGGACCTGGCCGGGGATAAGGCTGAGGACATAACCCATCTTGTGGACATTAATAAAAATAGAATTTTCATACCGGGCGATATGATAACAACCATTGGCCTTAAATCAGCCACTGAAGGAGATTTATCCGAGCCTGGTATGATCATTCAGATGCAATAAGGCATGAAGGTTGGATCGGGAAAAGTCTGTAATAGTTATTAATTCTGAAATGGAGACAAATTTTACAGTTGTACTCGAAGCATTAAAACATACCTGTAATCCTTTTGCCAATAGATTGATAACAACCATAATAAAAAACCTTAATATGAAAAGATCAACCATTTTTCTGATTCCGTTTTTGATTTTTTCCTGCATTGCGCAGGAAAAGCAGGTTCCCGAACATTTTAAAAAAGTCGACCAGGTGGTATGGATCATTGATGACCTGGATAATGTAATAATGCACTGGGGGAACCTGGGATTTGACCAGGTGAATGATCCGGATACCCTGGTGTGTACTTTTGAATCAACTGGTGAGTCAGTACCGCTTAGAATGGCAAAGGCCAACCTGGGAGGAGCACATATCACTTGGATCCAGCCCATGGATGAAAACTCCCTGTTTGCCACATTTCATTCCGGTTATGGCGACGGGGCCATGAGCCTGGTCCACCGGCTGGAAGGTCAGGAAGCACTCGACCATGAAATTGAGAGACTGGCAGGACTTGGTGTGGATGTGCTTGAGAAGGTGACTATAGAGACCGCCATGGGTGAATTGGCCTATGTGTTCATGGACACACAGGAGGAAGGGAAGTACATACTGGGTTATACGACCGGGGATACGGATGACAGGTTTTTTGCGGAACTGTCCGGTGAAAACCTCCATCACATGAAAATAAACCAGTATGCCTTTGCCATTGCTGATTATGAACCGGTATCTGCCTTCTGGGCCCGTCTCGGACAACCTGAGTTTCAGATCAACCATCCGGTATTGGGCGATATGCATTATTATGGAGAGCTTACCGATCACAGCCTGATCCAGGGTTGGCAGAGGCATGGAACCGTTGCCTATGAATGGTGTATCCCTGTTAAACCACCCATCGTTTATGATGACCACATTAAGAAGCACGGGGAAGGGATCCATCACCTGGCTTTTTCGGTTTCGGATATGGATGAGGTGCTCGGCGATTACGAATCAAAGGGATATATTAATTCGATGGGTGGTACCTGGGGCGAGAAAGGAAAACCAGGTTCAGGCAGGTATGAATACATCGACCTGGAAAAGGCCGGGGGAGTGACCGTGGAGTTGCTTTGGAACCATGAAGAATGATGAATTACGAATTACGAATTATGAAGTCTGTGATCTCAGATTAATGATTGCTCGGCCCGCACAAGGCAACAATCCTGCCTGCTGGCAGGCAGGCACAACCGCCCTCGCGAAATGCGAAGTATTCGCCGAAGGCAATTACTTCGCATTTAACGTTTTATGATTTTAGAAGTCAAGAGTAGCTCATAACTACCTGTTGACAGGAACTTTTTATAAGCCTCTCACTATGAAAAACTTAATTACCATTTCAGTCATTGTATTGTTTTTATTCCAGGTCCAGAATGCACAAATAAAGGACCGGGAAGCTTTGTCAAGTTACATTGAGAATCCCTCCCTCGTTGAGGAAAACCAGTTGCCTCCTCATGTCCCGTACGTGCCATTCGAATCAGTCAGCCAGGCCCTCCATGGCAACTGGGATAACTCACCGTTTTATCAAACCCTGAACGGATCCTGGAAATTTCAGTGGACCAAAACTCCCCTGGATGCACCCGATTATTTTTACCTGGAAGAATTTGATGCATCTGACTGGGCTGAGATCCGGGTCCCCGGTACCTGGCAAATGCAGGGATATGGTTATTACATCTACAGGAATATCCCGATGGAATTTGCCCCTTATGATCCGCCAATGGTCCCTATAGATTTCAACCCATCTGGTTTTTATATCAGGGAATTTAATATTCCTGAAGATTGGACCGGTAAGAAGATCATCCTTCATTTTGATGGGGTGAAAGCGGCTTATTGGGTGTGGGTCAATGGTGAATATACCGGTTTCGACAAAGGCAGCATGACGCCCGGTGAATTTGATGTTACGGAATGGGTAAAACCCGGAGCTAATAAGATAGCTGTTCAGGTGGTCCGATGGTCCGATGGCAGCTACCTCGAAGACCAGGATATGTGGCGGTTTGCAGGGATATACCGTCAGGTTTACCTGTATGCCCTTCCCGAAATACATATACAGGATATGTTTGTCACAACCGACCTTGATGCCCAATACAAGGATGCCACATTGAAAATTGAATGTTTGATTAACAATGAATCTCAGACAGATTTATCAAAGACCAGAGTGGATGTCCAGTTGCTTGACAAAGAGGGTGATAAGGTGGACGTGTTCAGCGGCAGCCTGAAATCCATTGTGGCAGGCAATCAGGCAAAGCTGGTCATCACCGGTGATGTGGAAAATCCCCTGAAATGGTCGGCAGAAAAACCAAACCTTTATACCCTTGTTTTTGAATTGAAGGATGCCGCAGGTACAGTGATTGAAATACTCGAAGAGAGAATTGGCTTCAGGGAACTCGAGATCAAAAATGCTCAAATGCTGGTCAACGGGGTTCCGGTAATGATTAAAGGCGTCAACCGGCATGAGCACGATCCCCGCCTGGGCCGCACCATGACAAAGGAAACAATCGAAAAGGATTTCCAATTGATGAAGGAGTTGAATATCAATAGTATACGGACCTGTCATTACCCCAATGACCCCCTGTTTTACGACCTTGCTGACCAATGGGGTTTTTATATTTGCGATGAGGTAAATGCCGAATGTCATTACGGCGAGCATTTCCTGGCATGGCAGCCGGGTTGGGAAACGGCATTTATGGACCGTACGATAAGATACCTTCAGCGCGATAAGAATCATCCCTGTGTGATCATGTGGAGCATGGGAAATGAATGCGGACTGGCCCCTATCCATTATAAAATGGCAGAATATGTGAGGGCATCTGATCCGACACGATTTGTATATCACCAGACCAATTACCCAAACGGTGATGCGCCATTTGCCGATATTTGCGGCACCCGCTACCCCAATCCTTCCATGCTGGATGCTATTGGCGATACTACACAACGGCCGGTTATCCTCGGCGAGTATGCCCATGCAGTGGGCAATTCAATGGGACATTTTGATGAATATTGGGACAGGTTTTACAAGTATCCATCATTGCAGGGTGGTTATATCTGGGACTGGGTAAACCAGGGTTTGTGGGTCGACCTGTTCAAAACTACCGATCGATCTCAATATAAGCAGACGGTAGCATTAATGGGGCGACCAGAACATGTGGAGGGTAAAAGGGGGAAGGCTGTTTTGTTGAATGGACTCGATGATTTTGTCGAGGTTACTTCTACGCCTGAGTTGAATATTACCGGGGATGAGTTGACTTTGCAGACCTGGATCTATCCACGAGGCTGGAATGGTTCTAATTCGATGATATCAAAAGGGAACCATTCCTTTGCCCTTGAGCAGAATCACAAAGATTCGATTTATTTTACCGTTCATACCGACAGGATGTATCAGGTTTCGGCCTACCTGCCCCGCGACTGGAATTATAACTGGCATCATGTGGCGGGGATTTATGACGGGAAGCAGATTAGTATTTACCTTGACGGGATAAGTATAGCAACTCATCCCGCAAGTGGTAATATTAAAAGAACTTTTTATGCCGTAACTATCGGGAAAAATCATCAGCGTGATCACGAACAGATTCCAGGATTTATATCCAATGCGA
The DNA here is from genome assembly GCA_016783865.1 of Bacteroidales bacterium. Next base: position 1,493 of record JADHVS010000064.1, on the reverse strand, counting down.
TTTTTGACGAATCGATGATCCACAATAAAGCATTAAAGCCGGAACAGCTGGGATTCTATTCTGAAATAACCGAAACAGACCCCAGCCTTTTACTCTGGCTTACTTTTGAAGACTATACACGGGATGGAGAATTCCTCTGCTATGGTGCTACACCGGAAGGATCTGCAACAATGGACGGGATCATTTTTTCTGAGCGGGAATATCAGCCCGAGTCATGGCAGGTGAAAAAGAGCCATGCACCAATAAAGATATCTCCTGTCAACCTCGATAAACTTACAGTTAAAATTGAGAACCGCCATCATTTTACCAACCTCAATGAATTTGTGCTGGCCTGTTTTATCACTGAGGATGGCCCTGGCATTGAGTTTGAAGAAATAACTGTTGATATTCCGCCCCTTCAATCAAAAATTGTAGAAATTCCTCTGACTAAGCCGGAGATAAAACCCGGTGCAGAATACCATCTCAGGATTGAACTTCATGCCGGTGGCAATAGCCACTGGGCAAGTGAGTTTTATGAAGTGGCGTTTGAAGAATTCCTGTTACCCTGGCAGTTGCAAGGAAGAAAACCTTTATATGAAGGAGATAAGGGAAGCCTCGAAGTTGAAGAAAATGAATCCTCACTCATCATTAAGGGAATGGATGTGTCCTATGTGTTTGACAAAAAAACTGCGAAGCTTGATCAGATATCAGTACTGGGTGAACCTATGCTGGTTTCTGGTCCTGAACTGAATGTGTACCGTCCACCCATTGTGAACGAGATATCAACCTGGACACGTGCTGAGTACAAGGATTGGTATGAATGGGGGCTGGATTCCCTGATCCATGAGGTTGAATGGGCAAATTATGAAAAAATATCTGAAAATGAATATGTTATAAGAACAAAGATTAATTCATTTTCCTATATCGAACGGGCCTTGCAATTCGAGAATGAATTTGTTTATACGTTTTACGGGGGTGGGGATCTGATCATCGACCACAGGGTTGAATGTCATATTGAGGACCCTGCCCGGCGGTCGCGCGATGATGTTAACTGGCTGCAGAAAGTCGGTCTGCAGATGGAACTATCTGAACACATGACTGATATCACCTGGTTTGGTAAGGGACCATTTGAGACTTATCCCGACAGGAAAACCGGGGCCTATACAGGTATTCACAGTGAGGTGATAGCGGACATTAAAATGCCTTATATCATCCCGCAGGAGTTTGGGAATCATACTGATGTCAGGTGGACAGTTCTTACACACGAAAACGGTAAAGGTTTTGCGTTTTACGCAGAAGACCTGATGAATATCAGCGTGAATCCTTATTCCAACCTGAATACTGCCTGGTATCCTTACCAGTTAAGAAAAAAGAAAAATCCCACACTGAATATCGATCACAGGGTGAGTGGAGTGGGAGGAACTCCTATCACGGTGCGGCATGCATACAGGACCTATCCGGATTTATACCATTACCGGATAAGGATATCTCCGGCCACTGAAACGTTAACCGAG
>JADHVS010000063.1 GCA_016783865.1 Bacteroidales bacterium | reverse complement strand
TTTTCTTCAATTCAATACCATCAAGAATAATCTTTATAAAACTGCCAGTCCAGCGATGACCATATCTTTCATCAAGGTAGTTAAGTTCTCTCAGCAGGTGAGCTGTACAAAGCTGGTGAGTTTGAACATCTGTCTGAAAATGACTCTTCCAGCAATCGTGTACCAGAACAGCATTCTCAAATCCTTCAGGAAAGTTCTCTTCAATCGTTTTGTATCCCCTGTTATTGGTTCCATGCAACCAAGTAAAGCGGTCATTCTGCCATACCCATATCCAAATCTGAGTCTTTAGAAAACTTTGTGTAAACGCCTAAATTCAAATTCTGCATCTTTCATCAAATTTAATTAAAAACTGTTGCAAGATCATGCCCCAATCCCGGATCGGCATGGTCCACTTTTTTACTTTCGATATACGGGGGAGGTTAAAACCTACATTTTAATCCTAATCTTTGATTGATATTGTTTGGGGGAGGATTATTTGTTAATTTTGATTAAGGCCATAAAGTTTACAATGAAACGTTCTTTGAGATTATCATTTTTCATCTGGTATGATTACGGTGCCAGGTTATACGATCCTCATCTGAGGAGGTAGATCGTTCCGGGCCCAATGGCCAAAATTTACCAAAATTCTACTCGTTTTGAATGTTAAACAAAGCAGGATAGTTTACATCTGTAAAATCTTCCGGATATTATCCTTGCTAAATGCCTTTCTTATCACCTGGGATTTATAAGTCTCAGCTAATTTTACATATCTCCGGAAGCTCCTTTCATCTTTGTGTCCTGATACCTCTTTTACAACTCTTTCCGGAACACCCAATATCAGACTATTTGTTATATAAGATTTTCTTCCAACATGTGTAGTCAAGACCTCATAAAATGGTACTTCTTCCTGATGCAATTGTCCTTCAAAATATTTAGAGATTTTAACAGGCCAATCAAAATTTACATCTTCTCCCAATTCTTTTAGATATTTATTAATTTTCTGGTTTGAGAAGATTGGGATAGGTGTCTCATAATCTTTGTAATTTTCAAGTATTTCCTCTGCGTACTGAACAATAGGAACAGACACTCTTGTCTGAGTTTTAAAGGTAATTAGATTCCAGTCTTTCTGTCCATCTGATTTCTCCACTATATCATTATGATTTATTTTAACAATATCTGAATATCTCTGACCGGTCCAACACATAAAACAGAAAACATCTCTCACTCTTTTCAATCTTTCGTTTTCAATGTCAGCATATTGCAATTCAAGAACCCTATCTATTGGCAATACATAAATTTCCCCCTCCGTTTCAAAGGTTTTTATTTCACTCAAATCAAAAGTTTTAATTATACCTTTTTTTTGGTAATGACGCAAGAATGTTTTTAAAGTCCTAATAATTTTTACAACCGTATTATCGGTCAATTCTTTTATCCTGGAAAGATACTCTCTGAAACCTTGAAAGAATTCTTCATCAATTCTTTCAATCTCCAATGTCATATTGTATGACCTTGTATATTCCAACAAATGATTATTAACCGCTAAATATCTTTGTCTGGTACCTTCTTTCACGGGATGACCATCATTTTTCCTATGGTCTCTAAGAAATGAATGCAGAAGTTCTTCAAATGATTTTTTCACCGGTTTACCTACAATCTTATTGGCAAGAATTTCCTTGATTTCCTGAGATGTTGTTATGGAACCATTCCTCTCATTGTTATCGGCCAATTCGGCAACTTCATTCTTTAATTCACGTAGCCATGCATTTTTTGCAGCACAGTTGTCTCTATACCTCCGTGGATTATATTCCTGTTTGGAACTGTCCCAGTATTTTTGAGCAATTCTTCTTTTAGTATAAACCTGAATTCTTCTTCCTTGTGAAGATATTTTTAAGAATATCTGTAATGGGTGTCTAAGCAATTCATCGAGAGATTCCGTATCTTCATTCCTCGTTAATTCTTCAATATGCTTTTCACTTATTGCACCTTTGAGGTAATAATTGACTGAGGCCATTGTATATTTGATTAAATTTACTCAAAGATACAAAAATAATGGATACATATTTGGATACAGTTTTAAGGTTATTGATACTTTGTAATTTCTTGCTATTTTATGTTTACAGCCTGGCATATAAGACTTTAAGATAAATATCACAAAATACATAAAACCAGGAAAAACAAAGATTAGAGTTCGCGCAGGGCCACAGACCCAATCTGCTCGCGAATGCGCTCGCAGGATTCAGTCTGGCTTGTTAGCGGATGATCCTTTCCCTCAGTGCTGCCAGTTTATCACTTATTTCGAGGATTTGTTCAGGAGATGCATTAATATAATACTTACTGGCCGAGATTTTTTTATTTATTGTGTCAACATCAACATCTTCCACTTTATAATAAATCTCAAATTTATCATATGACCTTCTGAGGTTTTTCAGCATCAGCAGGTACTCCGTAATTTCCTGCTCACTATGGTAATTGCTCATCAGTGAGATTAGGCTGTTCAGAGAGTATTTCTGCTCGGCGATCTTTTCCAGCAGCTTAATGTTTTGCTGATCGTTATAATATATCTGTGTTGATATATACAAGGATTCAACCCACCCTCCCATCATTATAAGAGCGGCAGCCGATCCGTTTCCGGTTGATCTCAGGTATTCATCTACGGTTTTGAATAAAGTTACTGAAATCTTAGCGAGGGAATCTTTATTGGATACATATTCTTCAAGATTATCAAGCAGATCATCGTAGTATTGGCCCGGAATTTCAAGTTCAGCTGACATTGAATGAATAGCTGAAAGGTATTTCACAGAATGGTCCTTACGTTGAAACATCTTTACATAGCTTAGGTCTGCACCATAAACTCCCAGGTTCAGAGCCACTTTTACGGGTGTGTCGTAACGGCTTAAATTATCAGAGGGATTTAAAATATCCGGATAATAATTGGCACCAACCTGGTCGAACAGGTGGGCCATTTCAACCGGTAACAACATGTGATAAAAAATCGCTCTTGGCTCAGCAGGTGTACTGTCCAGCTTTTCATTTATTTCAACGGAAAAGGCATTATCCTGCTCTTTAGGAGCATCCTTACAACTGAAAAAGGCCACCATGAAAACGATCAGGGTGAAAAAACCGGACCGGAGGAAAATCATTATTAGTTTTTGGATTTTAGTAAGGATTATATGTGTTTTTTTATCCTAAATCTGGTTTAGATCATTTTTCTCAATTTCAACATTCCGATGGTTCCTTCAACAATCTCATCAACACTCAGGGTCATAGCATTGAATACTATATCAAACCTCGAATAATCACTTCCTTTTCCATGAAAATAATCGCGGAATGCTTTTCTTTTGTTATCGATATCCCTTGCATATTTTTGTGCCTCCTCCTGGGTAAGGCAATATTTCTCGCTCACACGCAATGCTCTCCAGCCAATGGGTGCCTCAAGATGAATGTGCAGTGATTTTTCAATTTCCCTGGTAATGGCAACCCCACCCCTTCCTACAATAATTACGTTACCTTCTCTGGCAATATTACGGATTACCCTTGCAATGGTATTCCTGATCTTTCTGTCGCTTTTGTAGTACTTTTTAGATTGGGAAGATAAAATATCGTCGAAAACGCCTCTCTTTTCATACCTGAATACATACTGGATCTCTGCCGGATCCATATTTAACTGACGGGCCGATTCGTCGATGATCTCTTTACTAATCCATCTCCACTTCATTTTTTTTGCAATAGGGCTGCTTATTTCAGTAAGCCTGGATGCCAGTTTTTCTGCCACTTTTTTGGCTGGGCATCCAAATTCCCTGGAAATCGTTATAACCGGCCCTTCGAACTTTTGCTCAGAGATCGATTCTAAATATCTTTCCGTTAAATACTTAGATAAATCTATTCTCATAACAAAGCTGGAGTTTAAGATTTTAGAGTCTTTATAAAGTTAATATTAAATCAGTAAGTTGTCAAGTTTGGGATAAAATCGTGAATAGTGCCTGCCGGCAGGCACGACTCACTTAAGTACAACCCAGCCCCGTTCTTTTGAGATCATAGTGATTAAAGAGGCCAGGGTTTTGTACTGCATCATCCGCTGGTTGATATCTTCGTTTGGCAATTTGTTTTCCTGGGCATCCTTTATTTCTACTTCTTTTTCTTTCTGGGCCGTTTCGAGGATCTTTCGCTTGTATTCTATGATGGCCTTGGGCACGTTTTTCCTTAACAACATCTCTTCGGTTTCAATACTGGCACCCCTTTTCTTATGCAACTTGCTTAATTCATATTTTGAACTTAACAGGTCGACTGTCAGCTGGCTGATCTGATCTTCTTCGTGGTTAATAAAATGCTTTATATCAATTACTTCGCCACGTTTAATAAATCCATGTACTTCTTCAAATACTCTTTTATACAGGAGGTTCTTAAACTCAAGTTCGTCATTGAGTATTTCATTCACAATATATTCAGCCACGGATATATACTCCACTTCTGTTTGATCATCCTCGATTTCGAAAAGCTTTTCGTTGCCAAATTGTAACAGAAATCTTATCAGTTGTTTTTCCTGAGGTTCGCTGTAGATCTCCCTGATAAATGCGGGTAGGGTAGTCGATTGCAGCTTTACCGCCTCCTGCCTTGTATTCCTGCTGTACCTGTCTTCTGCCCTCTTCCGTCTGATTCTGTAAACCTGAGAATAAAGAATTCTTTCTTCCGTATCAAGCAGCTTGCTGCATTCCTTAATGTATACCGACCTGGTAATGGTGTCGGGAATGACTGAAATGGACTTAATGATATCGTTGATCAAACCAGCCTTTTTCACCGGATCATTTTGGGCTTCTTTTATTAATAATCCGGTTTTGAATGTGATAAAGTCTTTTTCAGAGTTTTCAATGTATGAGATGAACTCTTTGGAATTCAGTTTTTTTGAATATGAATCGGGGTCTTCTCCTTCGGGCAAGAGTACTACCTTGATGTTCAAGCCTTCTTCCAGTATCAGGTCGATCCCTCTTAATGATGCCTTAATGCCAGCCTCATCGCCATCAAAAATAATGGTCACATTGGAGGTAAATCGTTTAATCAGCTTTACCTGCTCAGGAGTCAGCGCAGTACCGGAAGATGCCACAATATTTTCAATCCCACTCTGGTGTAATCCGAGAACATCTGTATAGCCTTCAACCAAATAACATTTTTCCTGCTTCACAATGGCCTGCTTAGCAAAATATAAGCCATACAGGATCTTGCTTTTCTGGTAGATTTCAGATTCCGGGGAATTAACATACTTTGCGATCTTGTCTCCAGACCTGAGTGTTCGCCCACCAAATCCAAGAATATTTCCCGATAATCCATGAATAGGAAAAATGATCCTGCCATGAAACCGGTCATAGTGTTTGCCCTCTCTATCTATGGTAAGCCCGGTCTTTACCAGCAGGTCCTGCTTATATCCTTTCATGATGGCTTCCTGGGTAAAAGCGTCGCGTTGTTCAAGGCCGTATCCGAGTTGAAACTTTTTTATAACAGGTTCCCTGAATCCCCTTTCCTTGAAATAGGCCATGCCAACCGATTGTCCTTCAGCCTTGTCAAGGAGACTTGAAGTAAAATACTTTAGTGCGAAAGAATTTATCAGTAGAAGGCTTTCTCTTTCGTTTTGTTGTTGGATCTCGTCAGCAGTCTGTTCCTTTTCAACAATTTCAATGTTGTACTTTTTGGCAATATATTTAAGCGCTTCCGGGTAGGTTAATTTCTCATGCTCCATCAGAAATCCCACAGCATTTCCACCTTTTCCTGAACTAAAATCCTTATAAATCCCTTTAGAGGGGGAAACAAAAAAGGAAGGGGTCTTTTCGTTTGTCCAGGGACTATAGCCCTTATAATTCTGTCCGGTTTTCTTAAGCGTCACAAAATCAGAAATGACCTCAACTATATCAGCTGTTTCAAATATCCTGTCGATGGTTTGCCGGTCGATCATAAAATTTAACCGCCTATTTATCTGTTATTTATACATTCGAACTACCAGCTACTAATTTAGGGAAATAGATGGAAACGTCCATGATAATATTTTCATTATTATCACAAAAAGTAATTGAAATATTATCATTGTAAGTTACACAAGGCCAATTAATTAAATATATATATTCTTGTAAAATATTATACATCTCTGAAATGGATATTTATTTTGCGATCTTTGAGGTAACATTTAAATTTGTCTGGAACCAATCCCAATTACATTGAAAAAATTAGTTGTATTAACCGGTAGTGGTATAAGCGCAGAGAGTGGTTTGAAAACCTTCCGTGATATGGGAGGATTATGGGAAGAATACGATGTTCACGAAGTAGCCAGTCCTGTAGGGTGGGAAAAAGACATGGACCTTGTATTGAGGTTTTATAATGAGCGACGCAAACAATTGCTGGATTCGGAGCCTAATCCCGGTCACCTGGCCCTGGCTGAACTGGAAGAGTTTTTTGACGTTGAGATCGTCACCCAGAATGTAGATGACCTTCACGAGCGGGCCGGAAACAAAAAGATCTTGCACATTCATGGTGAAATCAGAAAAGCTGAGAGCACGGTTGATCCCTCTCTTGTTTATGAAATTGAAGGGTGGGAGCTGAACCGTGGCGACACCTGTGAAAATGGCCATCAGCTCAGGCCGCATGTTGTCTGGTTTGGAGAAGCTGTCACCAAGATGGAATCAGCCATTGAGCTCACCCGCCAGGCCGATATTTTTGCAGTTATCGGGACTTCCCTGGTTGTTTACCCGGCAGCTGGACTGCTTGACTATGTGCCGCAGGGTGTACCTATTTACCTTGTCGATCCGAATGAAATGAATATATCCTGGTACCGCGAAGTTGAATTCATCAAGGAAAAAGCCAGCATTGGTGTTCCCATCATGAAAAAGCAATTGCTGGAAAAATATTCTTAGCCTTTCAAGAACCTTTGCCATGAGAAAACTTTTCATTTTAACTCTTTTCATTTTAGTTCCATTGCTTGGATATTCGCAATCAAGATATTTTGAAGGTGGCGTTGTAGGCGGATTAACTGCCAGCCAGGTGGATGGCGACACTTATTCCGGTTTTAATAAGCTTGGATTTATGGCTGGTGGTTATGCCAAGAGGATGTTCACTTATACCATTGGGGGGCAGATGGAATTGAGATATATCATGAAAGGTGCCTATGCCTCAGATAATGAGAATGATGCATTTTACTATAAACTGGTTCTGCATTATGTCGATATCCCCCTGATGTTTCAGTATCATTACAAGGAGAATGTGATTTTCGACCTGGGGATCTCTCCTGAATTTATTGTGTACGACCGCGAAGAGGATCAGTACGGTCCCACTCCTGAAGAATCACCCGAATTCCACAGAATTACGCTCAGCGCCCTGGGCGGTATTGGTTACAAATTCTGGGATGTTATCACGGTCAACGTCCGATACGGATATTCAGTAATACCTATCCGGGAGCATGCCAGCGGACAGGAATGGTTGCTTAACAGGGGGCAGTATAATAATGTGCTAATGTTCGGTGTATATTACCAGATCTCACGCTAGATCTCTGATGTTGCAAGTTACAGGTTACAGGTTGCAGGTGGGCTTAGGTTTTCCAATTAGTTTCTATATACCTTATAAAGGAATTTATCTGCTTACTTAGCTTATAATAATCTGTAAGCAGATCATTGACTTGTAATTCTTGATATAGAATCTTGATTGTTTCAAGTTGTGAGATTAATTCATCAGAAGATGCATGTGCTATCACAAGAAATCTTATAAATTCCTGCTTATATTTTCTTCTTCCATATCCTTCCACATGTTATCTTTAATACTCATAGCTGATTTTCTAATTTGACTGCCTATTTCAAACTTTTCATAGGCTGGTAATTCCCAGGAAAATTTATGAACCTTAATAGCTAAATCAAAGGCTTTCTGATAAATCTCAAGATCTCTATAACTTTTCATTCTCTTTATTCTTTTTACCTGAAACCTGTAACTTGTAACCTGTAACCTGCAACTTGTAACCTGCAACTTGTAACCTGTAACCTGTAACCTGCAACTTGTAACCTGCAACTTGTAACTGCTTTATCTAAGTACCACCCCAAGTGTAGCAACACTAACTTTAGCTCCCGGGACTTTCAATATTTCAGAGGCACAGGCCTCAATAGTAGCTCCCGTAGTAACCACATCATCTACGAGCAGAATATGTTTTTCCTGAAGGGCATTGGCATCCACAACCCGAAAGGAATCTTCTACATTCAGCCACCGGTCGTATCGTGACTTTTTTGTCTGGGTGCGGGTGTTTCTGGTTCTGATGACGGCGGTTGTGTTTACTGCTTTTCCCATTGAAAGAGATAATCCCCTTGCGATGCATTCGCTCTGGTTAAACCCTCTTTTCTTCATTTTTCTTTTGCCTAGCGGAACCGGTATTATCAACTCTGATTCATTAAATGCAGTTGCTTGCAGCTCATTCCCGAATTGCCTTCCCAATTCCTCCCCTATTTCCTTAAAGCCTTTATATTTTAGCTCATGGATAAGCCTTCTGAGATAGCTCCCCGCCTGGTACGAATAAAAGGAGGTTGCATTTTCGAGCCTTACCCTTCCCCAGAAAGTTTTTGCAACCGGGTTGTCTCGTTCAAGATGAAAATTAGTCCTGGGTAAGGCATATAAACAACCAGCGCAAATCACCGATTCATTTTTCATCAGTAATTCCCCGCAGGCCGGACAAACTTTTGGAAAGATAAGATTGATAAAATCCATAAAACATTCCATGATAATATCGTTTTTTCTTAATCCCAATTTTATCATGATATCGTACAAATCAAGTCATTGTTATATGAATTTTTTGTAATTTATCGTTCCATAGTCATGAATATTCGTTTCCTGATATTTTCTTTCATGTTCATTCAGCATTTGTCGGGCCAAACCGATCCTGATTCAATGGTCCGTCACCTGGATTCAGAGGAATTTTATATCCAGATGCAATTGCACCATAATCATATTATCATTGATACCCGGACATACGATGAGTTCAGGATTGAACGTATCCCGGGAGCTTTTCTCGCGGAAAATAGTAAAGAATTATACAGAATTACAGATACCCTTGACCTTGATTCCCCGGTTTTTGTTTATTGTTCCGATAATATCCGGAGTATTACTGCCAGCGAAATGATTGTAAAAAAAGGGTTTACTAATGTCTTCAACCTGAAGGAAGGAATGATCGGATGGAAGAGGAATGGATTAACGCTGGACACTAAGGAGTTGAAGTTCAAGTTAAATATCCCTGAATTCATATACAAATAGGTAAACTAACTCATCGCTCCGGTAAAATGTTCAAATAGAACGGTGAATTTGAACCAAATAACTTTGATAATTGGTTACATTTGTATTTAATATTTAAAAAATATATCATGAAGAATATTTCCCGCTATTCCATTTCATTGATTCTCCTGCTTGCTTTACCGGCAGGACTATTCAGCCAGAAAACAACACTTGAAAAATTCAATAAACTCGATGTTTCCAATGGCATTGATGTTCAATTAATAATGGCCAGGGAAAATGCCATAGAAATTGATATTAAAAACCTGGAACCTGATAAGGTCACCCATGAAATATCAGACATGACCTTAAAAGTTCGCGCAACGAAAGGCAGGAATAAAGAAGCCGAGGTTCTGGTTAAGTTATACTACACATCGCTGAATTCGATAACTACTTCAGGCAGAGCATCTGTTTGGTCGGAAGAAGAATTATACGTTGAAACGATCCATTTAAATATTGGGAACGGGGGCGAAACGAGACTGAGAATAAACTCAGATTCACTGTTTGCATCCGTGGCCGAAGGAGCTATTCTTTTTCTCAAAGGACAGACCAGTTATTTAAACGTGAAAGCTGGTACCGGGGCTACATTCTCCGGATATGATTTCCAGAGTGAGCAGGCCATTGTTCTTGCCAGTTCGGGAGGAAAAGCCAAAATTGCTGTCAGTAAGTCCCTCGATGCCACAGCTAATTCTAAAGGATTTATAGGCTATATCGGCGATCCTGAAAAGCTGAACCAAAGCACGAGCCTGGGGGGCGAAATTGTGAAGACCTACCATGAGTGATCCTCCGGGATCATCTGAGAAAATTACTGCGCTAAATAAAATTCAGCCAGTTTCAGGTCTTCTTTGGTGGTAATTTTTATATTTTCAACATTCCCTTCCACCAGGTGGATAGTATGCCCGGCTTTTTCCACAACGCTGGCATCATCGGTAAACTCCTCCCGGTAATCAGTCTGATATGATTCTTTCAGTATTTGTGAATGGAATACCTGCGGAGTTTGAATAATCCTTAACCTATCCCTGGCAACAACTCTGCTTCCATCCGGATCTATGCTTCTTACCGTCTCAGGAATCCCAAGGCATGGAACGGCAGTACCCTTTTCTTCAGCCATGGCAAAACTCCGTTGTACAGTTCCCGGGGAAACGAGGGGCCTAACAGAATCATGGACAGCAATGATGCCTTCGTCACGAACATGATCCAGGGCATTCTTTACTGAATGGAATCGTTCAGATCCTCCTGTTACCAGTATATGTTTAAAATTGAACTGATACTCATCCAATAACCGCTTCCAGTAATCCTGATAGTCGGGATGAATAGCAATGATGGTCTCAATCGTGGGATCAAATCTTTGGAACAACAAGACCGTATGCAATATTATGGGCCTCCCTGACAGGATAATAAATTGTTTGGGCAACTCGGAATCCATCCGAACACCTCTTCCACCTGCCACGATGATTACATATTTTTTCATATCTTATCCCGCAATAAATTTGTTACCAAAGTTACTAATAATGATAAGCAAAAGAACTTTAAATTTCCTGGTTCAGTTGAAAAACAACAATAACCGGGATTGGTTCCAGACCAACAAGGAGTGGTACAAAGAATCAAAAAAGGATTTCGAGGCATTTATTTCCAGCCTGATAAGTGAAATTAACCAGTTCAGTCCCGAGATTGGGCCCATAGAACCTAAATCAGTTATCTTCAGGATATTCCGGGATGTGAGATTTTCAAAAGACAAGTCCCCCTATAAGACTAACATGGGAGCGCATGTGGTGGCTGGTGGGAAAAAATCGGGTAATGCCGGATACTATTTTCACCTGGAACCCGACGGATCTTTTCTGGCTGGAGGGGCACATATGCCACCTCCCGACAAACTCAAAGTCTTAAGGAAAGAAATATATGAGAATATTGATGAATTCCTGGGTATTATTAAAGATAAAAGCTTCAATCAGTATTTTGGTGAGATCATGGATGAAAAACTGGTGAAACCGCCCAAGGATTTCCCTGCAGATTTTCCACATATCGAACTTTTAAAGCATAAAGGTTATACCGTGTGGAAACCCCTTCCGGACGATATAATAACTGGTCAGTATCTTTTAAAAGAGCTTGGAAAAGGATTCAGGATCATGAAGCCATTCATCGACTTTATTAATTACAGCTACAAGGTGGAATAGACTATTGAAACTCCTCGCCCCGCGTAATTAGAATCCCTCAGGGGATGTCGGCCAATCCTTATCCTCCGGTGGAACTGAATCCGGTTGCAATATGGATCTCTTTAGCAGATATGGAAAGAACAGGCACTTTCGACCTGGTCACAATTTGATGTGTGATGCTGCCAAGGAAACTCAAGTTTTTGAGCTGTTCCTTCATTATGGATATCATGTTGGCATCTACCGAATCGGCATAGACAGTAATGAGGTCAACAATATTCTCACCCACAAGTGACTTAACCTTGCATTTGATTTTCCTGGCTTTCACATAATTTTCGACCTGGGCTGCATATGCGTTTAGTCGGTCAATGATTCTTTTACTCTTGGAAGAGGAAACTGTAATGATATGAATTTCAGCATCAAATAACTGAGCCAATTCAGCAGTGAAAGGAACTTTTTGCCTCGAATCCAATGTTAGATCAATAGGCATTACAATTTTTTTTATTTCAGAAGGTGCCTTAATCGATCTGACAGTCATGACAGGCTGGTGGGTAGCTGAAATGATCTTATAGGCATTGCTGCCAATGAAAAATTCCTCAAAACCTGAAGCACCATGCGTTGAAGCAATCACCATTGCGTCATCGAAGGATTCAACCTGGCCAACAATTTCCCGGTAAATCCTGCCGGATTTAATGATATATTTAAGCTTGGAGTCGTTTTTCAGTTTTGACGAATATTGCTTTACAATTTTCTTAAATTCCCTCTCAGCATAGGCTTTTTCTTCCTTGAAATAACCAGGGCTGTTATAATCCGAACTTTTCTTTTGTACATAAACCATTTGCACTGTGGTCTGCTGTTTCTTAGTGAAGAGCATTGCAAGATCAAGACCGGCTAATGATTCTTTTGAGAAATCGATGGGAACAATCAGGTTTTTCATGCTGTATTTACCTTTATATTATATGGAACTAATTTAAAGAATTATTTTCATTTTCCTGTGATAATAAATTATTTTCAACGGCCACAAGTAACTCGCGATGAAAATTATTATCATGCTTGTTTCATGCTTTTTTTGTATTTGTTTGATTTTTAGTGCCACATCTGCCCTTTGCGATCTATATGGTTTGTATTACTTTTGCATTTCTCTAAAACGCTAAACACATAACATTATGTCTCTGGATATTGTCATCGGAATGGATATTGGAGGAACCTATACCAAATACGGTTTTGTAGATCGATCGGGTAATAGTTACATGGAAGGTTCAGTTGATACTGCAGGCCACCCGGATATAGACTCCTACCTGGAAAACCTGTTTTCTTCCATTAATGCTTCCTTGAAAAAAGCTGACCAGGAATTTAATATCAAGGGAATTGGTGTAGGTGCTCCGAATGGCAATTATTATAACGGGACTATTGAATATGCTCCTAACCTGAACTGGAAAGGGGTCATTCGTCTTGCCGACCGGATTAAAAAATTCCACGATGTGCCGGTCGTTTTAACAAACGACGCCAATGCTGCTGCTCTCGGGGAGATGATGTATGGTGGTGCCAGAAGTATGAAAGACTTTATAGTGATTACCCTCGGGACAGGGCTTGGTAGCGGAATAGTGATCAATGGTAAAGTAGTTTACGGGCACGATGGATTTGCAGGTGAGATGGGACATATTGTTGCGGTAGATAATGGACGTCAATGTGGTTGTGGAAAGAAAGGCTGCCTCGAAACCTATGCTTCAGCCACTGGTATAAAAAGAACAGTTTTTGAATTGCTCTCAGAACGTTGCGAACCAACTGATCTGCGAGATATCCCTTTTAATAAGATGACTTCAAAGAATATTGCAGAGGCGGCTGGCAGGGGCGATAAAATTGCAATGAAGGCTTTTGAGATCACTGGCAAAATCCTGGGTAGAAACCTGGCTAATGCAGTGGCCTTTTCAAGTCCTGAAGCTATCTTTTTATTTGGCGGACTCGCCCAGGCAGGAAATCTTATCATTAAACCCACCAAAGAACACATGGAAAAAAACCTCCTGAAAATCTTTCAGAACAAGGTTAAGCTCTTGCCTTCCGGCCTCCATGATAAAAATGCTGCAGTGCTTGGAGCAGGTGGATTGATATGGAATGAATTGTTGAGCTAGTCAGTCCCCGAGCCGCCAGCTAATTTCCATGTCCCAGTTTGATCTCACATTAACTTCTCCGGTGCGAAAATTTACCCGTTCCGGTTGCAGGCCTTTAAGATAATCTCCTGTATCCCAGATCCCATTTTGATTACTGTCATAGATCACCTTAAACATGTAATTAGCAGGGGGCAGGAACGGGAATTCCAGTATGCCATCAACAGCAATCGATTTTTCCATGAGCACTTTTTGATCTTTCGACATTAACTGAACTACCAGGTTATCAGTAACATTTGACATGGATAATATAATTTTTCCATAATATTCCAGCGACCTGGTTTTAAACGACATATTGATGGTATCGTTGGTAAGCTCATAAATATCAGTAAATGCCCCGGGCTCAAGGAATAGCCTGTAATCCATCCTTTCTTCCCAGCCCACTGCTAAATTGTACTTCCTCAGATGATTTGTATCCCTGTCAAACCTGAACGTACCCTGAACCTCCACTGTATCTTCCATATAAAAGAGAGTGATCTTTGATGGATCGGTTAATGCCACGGGGTGACCAGGAACGATCCGGATCAATGAATTCATTTCTACCGTCGCTCCGTTGCTTACATTGATGCTCAATTCCAATGATTCCGTTTCATCTTCCTGTTCGGCTTGCTTCCTTCTTCGACTGGATGTTGGTTTTCTATATATCATGGTAACCGTGTCGTCAAGGGGAACATAGTTTAGAACAGAATCTGTAACATGG
Source organism: Bacteroidales bacterium (assembly GCA_016783865.1). The sequence goes on along the minus strand of JADHVS010000063.1, from coordinate 5,793 downwards.
TAATTCAGATGAAACTTAAGCGTATCCTGTTTATAAACCAGGGAGTCCTTAATCCAGTAAACCAGGGTGTCTCCAATTACAAAATCTTCCCGGATATACCAATCAGGTCCGGCCTCAAAATTCAAGGGTTCAGCATAAAATGAGTCCACCAATGGCCGGTTAAAATAAAATTCCAGTTTTCTGGGATCAGGCCTTTCATATTCTGACATATACTGTGGTGTATTGTCTTCCTGAAACAAAAGCATATCAACAAATATAGAATACTTTCCGGCCCGGGTGGCCAACAAGGTGTCGAGCCTGGTAGCAGTTGAATCCAAAAGGCGTAATCTGGCGGAATCAACCGGGATCGTGTCGGAATATAAAATGGAAGAATCAAGCATTCCGCTAATAAAGTCGGGCAATAACATGACAGTTGTGTCGAGAAATGCGATGGATTCATCCGGCAAATCATAGAGAAAATTGTAATTCCCATCCTTCAATCCAAATACTTTATATATGCCTGGCTTGATATTATTTATACTGAATATCCCTGACTTTGATGTCTTTCCAACATAGACCGGAATTTTAAGATACGGGATCGAATCATAGATTGTATCATAAAGCATTATTGTTACCGGCTCTTCAATGGCCTTCAGATCGAAAGCGTTATTAAGCGTACCCGCAATACCGAGTGAATCAATATAGTCTGTTGTGGAAAATACAAATTCATAGTTTTCCAGCACATTCCCTTCATTATTATCGGCAACAGACTGCCCGAAATTCAATGTATAGGTAGTACTGTCTCTAAATTCTGATTCAAAATCTATTACGATCGATTTGTTTCTTAATCTAACCACAGGCTGTTCTTCAAGAGGAGGAGAGACTACAAGCTCCTGGTTGATGTTTTTCAGCTGCAGAAACTCATTGAACTCAATCTCTATCCGGTCATCATTAAAATTAAGTGAATAATTTTCCGGTTCTGATCCCAACACGACAGGGGGATCTTCATCCTTAGGTCCGCCAGCTACACTGCCTATTCTCGCACAAGCCGAATACAGAACGAGCGAGATCGTCAGGATAAATATGAAGGTAAAATGTCTCAATACCGATTTTAAATAATTTACAAACTTACAAATAATGATAATTATTATCTGTCCTTACATTTTCAGGGGAATTCTTCAAACCCGCTAAGGTTAGATAAATTATTATTTATAAGTTTACACCCTAAATTTTTCTGTCATGATAATCGATGCCATTAACTGGAATGTCAATCCGGAAATATTCAGGATAGGAAATTTTGCCATTCGCTGGTACGGATTACTTTTTGCTTCAGGGTTCTTCTTCGGATACCTTATTTTCTTAAAGTTCTTTAAGCGGGAAGGGCTGACTGTTGAAATGCTCGATAAGTTAACCATTTACATGGCCATCGGAACGGTGATAGGTGCACGCCTCGGGCACTGCCTCTTTTACGAACCAGATTATTACCTTTCAAATCCCATCGAAATTCTCAAGATCTGGAGGGGTGGGCTCGCCAGCCATGGTGCGGCCATTGGTATCCTGATCGTGCTATATCTTTTTGTCAGGAAATATAAAATGAAATTCATCTGGATCCTCGACAGGATTGTTGTAGTTGTCGCACTGGCTGGAGCGATGATCAGGCTGGGCAATTTGATGAATTCCGAGATCTATGGTATTGAAACAAGTCTGCCCTGGGGATTTGTTTTCCTCAGAAACCATGAAATTGTGCCAAAGCACCCAACCCAGATCTATGAGGCCCTCACTTATTTATCTGTTTTCGGTTTGTTGCTTGGTATTTATTTAAAAACAAAAGCCAGGTTTCGCGATGGAACTCTGTTTGGATTGTTCCTGATCCTGGTATTCGGGGTTCGGTTTCTGATTGAATTCATCAAGGAAGACCAGGTAATTTTTGAGGAAGGGATGAAATTAAATATGGGGCAATGGTTAAGTATTCCATTCGTATTGATTGGATTAACCATTATCTATCTATACTACAGAAGGGACAAAAAAATCCCACCACAAGAAACAGGGCCGATGAAAGAATCATAATAATTTACTCCGTAATTCCAATTTTAGCCCCTGTCAATATTTATAGCTTTAAATAGTCCTGTTTCTCAAAGCTGGAGGCCTGTCATTTTACCCGGCTTGGTGAATTAAAGATTATTGGCTTATTTTGCACTCTCTTTAACGAACTTGTTGTCACAGATCATTTCATGGAAGGAAACGTTTTATTAGCATTTGGTCTTACCCTTTTTGCAGGACTATCCACAGGTATCGGTAGTGCCCTGGCCTTTTTTACCAAAACCACCAATACCAGATTCCTATCCTGGGCGCTAGGATTTTCCGGAGGTGTAATGATTTATGTTGCATTTACTGAAATACTGGGAAAATCACAGGAACTTTTTGTTGGAAAATATGGAGAAGTTAGTGGTAACTGGTTTACTGTAATTTCATTCTTTGCCGGGATTTTTATCATTGCTATCATCGACATTCTTGTTCCATCATATGAAAATCCACACGAGATCCATCGTGTAGAAGAAATCCCTCTGAAAAATAATAACGGGAAAAAGAAAAATATGACCGGTCTGATGAGAATGGGTATTTTTATGGCCATTGCTATTGCAATCCACAATTTTCCCGAAGGACTTGCCACTTTTGCAGCCGGTATTGCGGATATAAAAATAGCCATACCAATTGCACTGGCCATTGCCATTCACAATATCCCGGAAGGAATTGCCGTATCAGTACCAATCTATTATGCTACAGGAAATAGAAAAAAAGCTTTTTTTCTTTCTTTGCTATCTGGATTAGCCGAGCCATTGGGTGCATTGATCGGTTATTTCCTGCTATCTGCATTTTTTAGTGACTCATTAATGGGTGTCTTATTTGGCGGAGTGGCTGGAATTATGGTCTTCATCTCCATAGATGAATTGCTTCCTACTGCCCGGGCATATGGTCACCACCATCAGGCAATCTATGGTATGGTTGCCGGCATGGTTGTTATGGCTATCAGCCTGTTGCTTTTTATTCAATAATTATTTGACTATGGTATCTGAAGAAAGGGAACATACTGCCTTTCAAGCACATCATCATGCAAGGTCAGATATCAGCGAAAAGAATCTGTTGATAGCGGTAGTTCTCAATTTTACCATCACCGCTGCCGAGTTTATAGGTGGTTTACTTTCCAACAGCCTGGCACTGCTCTCAGATGCCCTTCACAATCTTGGTGACGGAATAGCAGTACTTGTCACATACCTGGCCAACCGGATCAGTAAAAAAGATTCTAATGCAAGAAAAACATTTGGTTATCAGCGTATCGAAATACTGGCAGCTTTGCTTAATGCAGTATTTCTGGTCGCCATTTGTATTTTTTTGATAGTCGAGGCGGCCAGGCGCTTCCATGATCCCGAGCCAATCAAAGGATTGATCATGTTCATTGTGGCTGGTATTGGATTGGCAGCCAACCTGCTTGCTGTTGTTCTGCTCAGGCCTGATGCAGAAAAAAACATGAACATCAGGGCGGCTTATCTGCATCTGCTGGGAGACACATTATCTTCTGTTGTGGTAATAATTGGCGGTGTATTAATCTATTTCTTCGAAATATTCTGGATCGATCCGCTAATAACCATCCTGATCAGTTTGTATATTTTCAGGGAGACAATTAATCTTCTGAGAGATTCTTTCAATATCCTGATGCAATCCTCACCAAAAGATATCAACCTTGAGCAGATAAGGGCCGACCTGGAAAACATTGAAGAGGTTCAGAATATTCATCATATCCATGCATGGAACCTGACTGAAAACGAGATACATTTTGAAGCCCATATCGACCTCTCAGAAGATTTGATGGTAAGTAAAACAGATCAGATCCGGGAAAAAATTGAATCACTGCTCGCCGGGAAACATCATATTCATCATGTTACCCTGCAGATGGAGTATGGTTGCTGCGAAGATACCGGCATGATTCAGCATAAGAATAATCAGTGAGCTGTGAGCAGTGAGCTGAGGGTGTGGGTTAAGGGTGTGGGTATTATTCGGTCAGCATAAGTTCCTCGCTAACTTCATGATACCTCTCAGAATTACTATTCTCGCTTTATCCATGTTATTCCATATTGGCTATCCGTATTATGTCTGCAGAAAACTTCATATAATTAAATGGGGCAGCAGCCTGGCTATAGTAAAGGCATAGTGTTTGTTTTAATTCGGGCTGATAAACCATAACCACTCCCCAGAAACCGGAATGGCCGTAGTATTTCATACCATTAAAGTTGAATTCAATCAATCCCAGTCCATAATCAAAGGGCCATCCTGTCTCGTAAATATCCATCATCTGCGGAAGTGTTTCCGGCTTTTTAAAAAGCTTATCGGTCATCAGGGCTTTTATGAAAACGGCCAGGTCTTTTGTGGTGGAGACCAATCCCCCTCCCGACCAGTCAAATGAAGTGTTTCCTGACATTGTTATGTCTTCCGGACCCTGGAAAGAATGGGCTATTTTCTGATGCCCCACCGGATCTTCATAATATTCAAACCAGGTGTTATTCATATCCAAAGGTTCGAGTATCCTCTCCCTAATCTGTTGTGGAAGTGATGTGCCGCTCACCTGCTCGATTATCAAGCCAAGCAGAAAGTAATTCACATCTGAATAATGAAAGCCTTCCCCGGGAGGAAAGTGTGTCAGTTGATTGATTTCCTGCTCATAAAAATAAGCGAAAAGCTTTTCCGGGCTCCACTGTTTCATCCTGTTGTTGTTCCAGTGGTCCATAAAAGCTTCAAATTTATCAAAGAACATATCTGCGATGCCACTCTTGTGTTGCTGTAATTGCCTGATTGTCACCTCTTTACCACACGATTTGCCATCGATCAGGTGAATCTCATCAATCCTGATAAAATCACATCCCGATAAATAGGTATACATGGGATCATCAAGGTTAAGCAACCCTTCTTCCGCCATCTGCAGGATCACGGTGGATGTAAAGGTTTTGGTTACACTGGCTATTTTAAACTGAAAATCGGGTTCCACCTTTACGGATTTACCATCGGCTAAGCCAACTGCATCATAATAAGAATAGTCCGGATCTTCATAATAAACGAGGATACTGTTTACCGGACGCTCCCCCTCTGTTTCAAGGTATGACTCAATAAACGAAGTAATGCTGTCGGTTCGGCTATCGACCGATACCTGTGAACAAGAAAGGATAAACAGGCAAAAGGCCGCTAATGTCAGAAATAATTTTTTCATTTGTATGTTATTTTTGTGTGGTAAAGAGTTTGATTTACCCCAAGTTTACCACCCTCTTTTGCATAAATAACTGTAAAACAGCACATAAGGCATAATTCAACGCAATATTTTACGTCTACGAAAAGCTATTACCTGTTAGGAATCAATCCATTACATGCTTTACCCTGGTAATTTCCGGCATTTTTAGCCGCTTGACGATTTCATAAATGCGCTCATTCAGTCCGGATAATTTAAATCCTTGTACAGCAACGTTTTTGATACGGATTTTATCAATTGAACCCTCAGATAAAATTTTATAGGCGCTTTGATGAGTAATGACATCTTTTGTCAGATCACCTTGATTATGATGCAGCCGCAAGCAAATCATCCTGTTTATAAAATAAGCAAGAACACAGATTGTGAAATGAGCCTTAACATGTTTGTTTGTCCAGACACCGATTGGTACGATTTCAATAAAGGATTTAATATCTCTGAATGCTGACTCTATTATAGTTTTGTCACGATATGGCTTAATGGCATCGTCGGGGGGCAGCAAAAACCTGCCATTCTCATACTCA
>JADHVS010000062.1 GCA_016783865.1 Bacteroidales bacterium | reverse complement strand
GGAAATTTTAAAAAATGACAAGTCAGATTATCAATACATTAGCGATGGATAGCTGCAATGTGGGTTAATACTAAAGATTTAATCTATTTGTTGCTTAAGCAGGTTAGGCCTTAATTAATAAATTATCCTAACATTTTGAAAATGTTACATATAATTGTATATTTGTATTAACATGCTTACCCCGCTTCCCATAAGAACAGCGCGCTCAGGGTAAGCTTTTTTTTTCTATCAATATGAAAAAAGTGCCATATAACAAGCCTGCACTTACCTATGCCGACCAATTAAAAAAACTTAAAGAAAGAGGATTAGTAATAAATGACGAATCCAAATTCTTAGAATTACTTGAAAAGAAGAGTTACTACCGATTGAGTGGTTACTGGTATCCATTACTATCAGACAAGACAAAACACATTTTTAAAGCTGGTGCAAATTTTCAAACAGCTTACAATATTTACCTATTTGATCGATGTTTAAGACAACTGGTTGTCAAGGAAGTGGAGAAAATTGAAGTAGCTATTCGTGCAAAAATGATTTACATATTTTCTCACCAATTCGGGCCTTTTTGGTATATAGATCCATCTAATTTTAAGAATTCCAAAGTTCATTCGGATACAATTTCCACAATCTCTGAAGAATATAATAGAAGTGATGCTCAATTCATAAATGCCTATAAAAAGAAATACTCTAATCCATTACCACCCTCATGGACTGGTTTTGAGATAATATCGTTTGGTTCAGTTTCGCGATTATATGCTTTAATAAAATCTGGGAAAAGCAAACGGATGGTGTCAGAATATTTTGGATTAGACGACAAAACTTTGGTGTCATGGATGCATGGATTAGTTTACGTTAGAAATGTTTGTGCTCATCATTCACGTATATGGAACAGGGTAATGCGTATACAACCAGTCAGACCATTAACACCAAAAAACCAATGGCTTAAGAATACTAGTATACCTAATAATCGCACCTATTATGTTCTGTCAATGATTTTATATCTATTAAATAGTATAAATGAAGTTAACTCCATGGTAGTGGATTTTAAATCCCTTCTTAATAAATATACTAATATTCACCCTGGTGCGATGGGATTCCCAACTAATTGGGAGAAGGAACAATTGTGGCAGTGATTCAATAATATTTTTTGGTCAGGAGATGGTTCTTAACATAATCCGTGATCCCATCCTCCAAAGAGGTAAATTCGTCCCGAAAACCAATCCTTCTCAGTTTCTCCATCTGCGCTTCTGTGAAATACTGGTATTTGTCGCGGATATCGGCCGGAGTATCGATAAATTCAATCTTTGGTTCCTTGTCCATGGCATGAAATGTTGCTGTAACCAGGTCATAGAAGGTCCTTGCCCTTCCTGTTCCCAGGTTATACAATCCGGAATGCTTCCTGGTCCTCATCATATACAATATAACCTCGACAGCATCTTTCACATAAATAAAATCACGCATCTGTTCCCCATCTTTGTATTCCGGATGGTGAGAGCGGAACAATTTCATTTTGCCTGTTTTCCTGATCTGCTGAAAAGCATGATAGATGACCGATGCCATTCTTCCCTTATGAAATTCATTGGGACCATAAACATTGAAAAATTTCAGTCCGGCCCAGAAAAACGGTTTCTTTTCCTGCTGCAGCGCCCAGCTATCGAAGTCATTTTTCGATTGGCCATAGGGATTTAACGGATGCAGTTGTTCCACCAGATCATGATCATCCTGGTATCCCATCTCTCCTGATCCGTAAGTAGCTGCCGAAGAGGCATATATAAGGGGAAGCCCGTAGCTCACACATGCCTCCCATACCGATTTGGAATAATTAAGGTTAAGATGATTGAAAACATTAACATCAAATTCAGTTGTGTCGGTCCTGGCACCCAGGTGAATGACATACTCTGCAAACCTATGGTTCTTTTCCAGCCAGGGTATAAATTCTTCCCGTCCCACCAGAGCGGTGTATTCCTTTTCCATGAAATTGGCTTTCTTGTCTTCACGTGAAAAATCATCCACCAAAACCAGGTCATTAAATCCATCTCGGTTCAGACGACCTGCCATTACACTTCCGATAAAGCCTGCAGCACCTGTTACTATGATCATTTAATGCTTGTGGTAAACTGATTAAAAGTTTTAACTTTGTCAACTTATAAATATACAACATATGATTTATATTACGCGCCGGGAAAGATTCACAGCCGCGCACAAGTTATACAGGGAGGATTGGTCGGATGAAAAGAACCTTGAGGTATTTGGGAAATGCTCCAATCCAAACTGGCACGGACACAACTACAACCTGTTTGTCACGGTAAAGGGACAAGTAAAGCCAGACCTTGGATATGTTGTTGATTTAAAAACACTTAGCGAGACTGTAAAAAAACATATAATTGAAAAAGTAGATCACAGGAATATCAATATTGAGGTAGATTTTATGAATAACAGGATGGCATCGACAGAAAACCTGGCCGCTGCTATCTGGGAACAACTCGATCCCCATATCAAAAACCTGGGAATCGAATTGCACTGTGTCCGGCTTGAAGAGACCGAAAACAATTATGTGGAATATTTTGGAAATTAAACCTTTACAAAATGGATGTCAAAAATAATGGAATAGAATCGTCAGGGAATGAGGGATATAGCAGAGTCGACATATTTGACGACTCAACAACTGAAAAATTAGCAGATATCTATAAGGATGTGTTGCAGTTGCTTAACGAAGATCCATCGCGTGAAGGATTAAAGGGAACCCCATTACGTGTAGCCAAATCCCTGCAGTTCCTGACCCATGGATATGGTATCAAACCGGAAGACATTATTTTATCGGCCCGGTTCCGTGAGGATTACCAGGAAATGGTTATTGTGAAGGACATTGAGCTATTCTCATTGTGCGAACACCACATGATACCATTCATGGGAAAAGCACACGTGGCATATATTCCGGATAAGCACATAACAGGTTTAAGTAAAATCGCCCGTGTTGTAGAGGCTTTTTCACGCAGGCTGCAGGTTCAGGAAAGACTTACCGTGCAGATACGTGATTGCATTGATCAGACATTGAATCCGCTTGGCGTGGCTGTGGTCATTGAAGCCAGACATATGTGTATGATAATGAGAGGGATACAAAAACAAAATTCGGTAACAACCACCTCTGCCTTTACAGGTGAGTTTCTGAATAATGTCAGTACAAGACATGAATTTATTAGCCTCATTGGAAAAACACTTTACTAGCAGACTCGCCTACTTCAAAAATCAAAAATCGTTAATCTCTAATCGTAAATCAATGAAGGCATATGTATTTCCCGGACAGGGAGCTCAGTTTGTTGGTATGGGTAAGGACATTTATGAAAATTACCCTGAAGGAAAGGAATTATTTGAACAGGCAAATGATATCCTGGGATTCAGGATCACTGACCTGATGTTTGACGGAACAGATGAGGACCTGAGGCAAACCAGGGTAACACAGCCTGCGATCTTTCTTCATTCAGTTATATTGTCTAAAACAATATCAGATTTTCAGCCTGCAATGGTTGCCGGACACTCCCTTGGAGAATTTTCAGCCCTGGTGGCGAATGGGGCGCTCTCGTTTGAAGACGGACTAAAGCTGGTTTCCCAGAGGGCCGGTGCAATGCAGAAAGCCTGTGAAGCCGAACCATCCACGATGGCTGCTATCCTGGGATTGGAGGATGAAGTAATTGAGCAGGTGTGTAATGAGATCGATGATATAGTAGTTCCGGCCAATTATAACAGTCCCGGGCAAATCGTTATTTCAGGATCAATCAGCGGAATCGATAAGGCTGTTGAAGCACTCACTGCGAAAGGCGCAAAAAGGGCCCTTAAGCTTAACGTAGGTGGTGCATTCCACTCTCCTTTAATGGAACCGGCAAGGATCGACCTTAAAACGGCCATTGAAAATGCCCCGTTCAATGTGCCTGTCTGCCCCGTCTACCAGAACGTCACTGCCAGGCCTTCTGCCGATCCCGAAACGATTAAATCCAACCTGATAGCCCAGTTAACCGCTCCGGTTCGCTGGACCCAGACGGTTATGAATATGTTACGGGATGGCGCTACTTCGTTCACCGAAGTTGGTCCCGGAAGCGTGCTTCAGGGTTTGATTAAAAAAGTAGACCGGGATGTGGAAACGATGAGTGCATAAAGAAGGGGCTAAGAAGAAAGGGGCCAAGGGGCCAAGGGGCCAAGGGGTTAAGGGGCCAAGGGGCCAAGGGATCAAGTGATTAACGATTAACGATTAACGATTAACGATTAACGATTTTTGATTTTAGTAGCAGCACTGATCCCCTACTGACTACTGTCTACTGACTACTGACTTCTGAATTCTAGTTAATTACACAACAAAGATTTATTTTTCACTATTTTTACATTTTTTTCATCCAAAGCTTATGAAAGTTTTAAAATTCGGCGGTTCATCGGTTGGTACTCCGGAGAGGATAAAGGTTGTTAAACAGATTGTTGAGGACCAGAAAGAGTCCTGCATCGTTGTTGTGTCGGCCTTTCAATCAGTAACCGATCAGTTGATAAAGGTCAGTAAACTGGCCGAAAAGAGGGACGATTCCTACAAACAGATCCTGGAAGAAATTGAGCAAAAACACTACGATGCAGTTAAAGCCCTTTTCAGCATTAACCAGCAGAGCCACATCCTGGCCGGTATTAAGATCCTTATTAATACCCTGGAGGAAACCCTGAACGGTGTTTACCTGTTGAAGGAACTGACCTGTAAAACGATGGATACCATTGTCAGCTTTGGTGAGCGGCTTTCATCATATATCATCAGCCTGGTCATCGATGATGCATACCTGGTGGAGATAAGGGACCTGATCAAAACAGACAGCAATTATTGCCGTGCCAATGTCGACTTCAAGAAAAGCGATCAGCTGATAGGCGAATATTTCAAATCGCATAAAAAAGCAGCTATTGTTCCCGGATTTATCGGGAGCAATGATGAAGGGGAAACTACAACCCTGGGAAGGGGCGGATCGGACTACACTGCAGCAATTATTGCAGCAGCCGTTAAGGCATCTGTGCTGGAGATATGGACCGATGTGGATGGATTCATGACAGCCGATCCCCGAAAAGTGGAAAAGGCATATTCCATTGAATCGCTGAGTTATGCAGAGGCCATGGAGCTGAGTCACTTCGGCGCCAAGGTATTATATACACCCACCATCCAACCTGTGTTGAATAAAAAGATCAGGATACAGATCAAAAACACTTTTAATCCCAAGGCCAGAGGTACCATCATCGGGATGCAGGAACATATCAAAAGTGAATCTCCTATCAAAGGGATATCATCAATCGATGACATCGACCTGATCACCATACAGGGATCAGGAATGGTTGGAGTAACAGGTATATCCGGCAGATTGTTCTCGACCCTGGCTGAGAACAATATAAATATCATCCTTATCACACAGGCATCTTCTGAGTTTTCGATCAGCTTTGCCATCAAACCTGCTGATACAAAAACGGCAAAAGATGCCATCCATAAAGAATTCAGGCATGAGGTCGATCATATGAAATCGATCAGGATCCTGATTGAAAAAGAGCTCTCGATCATTGCCATTGTTGGTGAAAGAATGAGACATACACCTGGCATTTCTGCTAAACTGTTCCGCTCACTCGGCCGAAATGGTATCAATGTGATTGCCATAGCACAGGGATCATCAGAGCTGAATATTTCCGTGGTCATCACCAAACAGAGCCTGAAAAAAGCCCTGAATGTCATCCACGAAGGATTCTTCCTGTCACACTATAAGGAACTCCATCTTTTTATCGCCGGGACAGGCCTTGTGGGGAAGAGGTTGCTTAACCAGATCAGCCAGCAGAAGGAGAAGTTTTTAATTAATCACAGGCTGAATGTTAACCTGATCGGACTGGTCAATTCGAGGAAAATGTTGATTCAGCCGGGTGGTATTGCAATTGAGCATTACAGCGACCTGTTGGATAATGGCAGGAAAGCAAATCTTGATGACTTTTGCAAAGAAATGGTCTTACTGAACTTCAGGAACAGTGTGTTTATTGATTGCACCGCGAGTCCCGATGTGGCCAGCCTGTATAAAAAACTATTTAACTCCTATGTATCGGTAGTAACCGCGAATAAGATAGCCTGTTCCTCAGCTTATTCCAACTACAAAGATTTGAAAAACACCGCCCAGTCGCGGGGCGTCAGGTTCATCTTTGAAACCAACGTCGGTGCCGGCCTGCCTATTATCAATACGATCAACGACCTGATTAACAGCGGGGACAAAATACTTGAGATCAAGGCGGTATTATCCGGAACGCTGAATTATATTTTCAATACAGTCAGCGAAGATATCCCTCTTAGCAAAGCCATCCTGATGGCAAAAGAACAGGGCTATTCCGAACCCGACCCGAGGATTGACCTGAGCGGCATCGATGTGGTGAGAAAACTGCTCATCCTCTCCAGGGAATCTGGCTACCAGATAGAGGAAAAGGACATAAAAATTTCACCTGTCCTTCCCGATGAATATTTCAAAGGCGACCTGGATGCCTTCTGGGATAAGATTAAAAAATACGATGCCGAGTTTGAAAAGAAAAGGATGGAACTCGCGGAGAAGAACAGAAAGTTGAGGTTTGTCGCCCAGTTGAAAAATGGTAAAGCTTCAGTACAGCTGGTGGATGTGGGGGCCGACCATCCCCTTTTCCCGCTTGAAGGATCAAACAACATCATTATGCTCACCACCGAAAGATATAAGGAACTTCCCATGATCATTAAAGGATATGGTGCAGGAGCCGATGTTACTGCTGCGGGTATTTTTGCCGATGTGATCCGCATTGTAAACATCTAGCTTATGTTGAAAGCTGCCATCTTCGATATGGACGGATTGCTGGTTGATACGGAGCCCTGCTGGAAGCATACTGAGCGGGAGATCTTTGCCCGGTATGGGATTGAGATTACACCTGAGATGCAATTGGATGCCACTCTTGGATTACAGACCAGGGAGGTCATTCTGCACTGGTATAACCAGAAACCCTGGGATAATTTCTCGCCGGAAGAGCTGGCGAATGAATTCTACGGGCGGATCGAAAAAAAGATAAAGGAGGATGCGCAATTGATGGATGGCGCAGAGGAGATCTTACGATTTTTCAGAAAAATGGATTACAAAGTCGGTCTGGCCAGCTCCTCTCCTCTTCGGCTCATCGAGACCTTTCTTGACCGGTTTAATTTAAAAAACCAGTTTGACACATATCAAACCTCAGAAAATGAGGCCTTTGGCAAACCTCACCCGGCAGTATATATTGCCACCGCAACCAGTCTGGGGGTTAATCCCGTCGAATGTATTGCATTTGAAGACTCCTTTAATGGACTGCTCTCTGCCAAAGCCGCCAGGATGAAAACCGTTGTCGTCCCGGATGAGTCCCATTTTAATGATCCCGGATTTGCGATTGCTGACCTGAAATTAGCATCTTTGCAAATGTTTAATGCTTCACACCTGAATCAACTCATGGATTAAATGAGGGAAAGCATCACCATATTCTCTCCTGCCACCATCGCTAATGTCGGCCCGGGATTTGATATCCTGGGATTTGCTATCGATGTGCCCGGAGATAAGATGCAGGTGAGTTTTATCCGTGGAAAGGAACATAAGATCATCAACAGCACGGATGTAAAACTGCCTCAGGATCCTGCTAAAAATGTCGCTACAGTTGCAGCCATGGCATTGCTTCAGCATCTCGGATCCGATGCCAGGTTCACATTTAATTTTCTCGGGAAGATTGCGCCTGGCAGCGGGATCGGCTCCAGTGCTGCCAGCTCGGCCGGTGCTGTATTTGCAGTTAACCACCTGCTCGGATCCCCGTTATCCGCCGAAGAGCTTGTTCCTTTCGCGATGAAGGGCGAAGAAGTTGCCAGTGGATCGGCACATGCCGACAATGTTGCACCAGGGCTGATGGGTGGTTTTATTCTGGTCAGGAGTTATTCACCACTTGATCTGGTCCGCCTGCCTTCTCCCGAATCGATGTATTGCACAGTGGTCCACCCCGAGATTGAACTCGATACCGAATCCAGCCGAAAGATACTCAAGGTGAGCGTACCCCTTAAAACTGCCACCATCCAGAGCGGGAATGTGGCCGGATTAATTACCGGGTTATTCCGGTCCGATTTCAGGCTGATACGTGATTCGCTTCATGATGTCATTGCCGAACCTGCCCGGTCGTTCCTGATACCCGGCTTCGACAGGATCAGGGAGGCTGCTTCACAGGCAGGGGCTTTGGGCTCAAGCATTTCCGGCTCGGGACCTTCGGTTTTTTCCCTGTGTGAAACGAGAGAGATCGCCGGCAGAGTCGCCCTGGCAAAACAATCCGTCCTGGATGAGATGAATATTAAATGCAGTGTTTTTGTTTCGGGGGTTAACACTGTAGGTTGCAGGATCGTGAGTCGTGAGTCGTGAGTCGAGGGTGTGGGTGTGGGGTCATTCCGTCCGCCAGCCAGCGGATCGGGATCTCGAACAGATTCCGAACTAAATTCGGAATGACTAATTGGTCATCCTGTCCGCCAGCCAGCGGACAGCATGACATATTTTTAAAAATCAACCTTGAAATACCACAGCACAAATAACCATAACCTGACAGCTTCGCTGAAAGAAGCTGTACTCAGGGGACTGGCGGAGGATAAAGGGCTCTTTATGCCGGAAAATATCCGCCCGCTCCCTCCTGGTTTTTTCGAAGACATAAAACAAATCCCTTTCCGGGAGATTGCAGTAAAAGCAGCCCATCATTTATTCGATGACGACCTTCCTCCTGCCGATGTTGAAGCCCTGACCCGTGATGCCATCTCCTTCGATACACCATTGGTTCATGTCCATGATAACATCTGGTCCCTGGAACTGTTCCACGGACCAACCTTTGCCTTCAAGGATGTAGGTGCCCGGTTCATGGCCCGTCTCCTCGGATACTTCACACAGGATGTCAATCAAACGGTTCATGTTCTGGTGGCTACTTCCGGGGATACCGGCAGTGCCGTTGCGAACGGTTTCCGGAAAGTGCCCGGGATACACGTGCATATACTTTTCCCGAGAGGACTGGTGAGCCCGCTGCAGGAAAAGCAATTCACCACCCTGGGTGAGAACATCACCGCCCTGTCGGTCGATGGTACTTTTGATGACTGCCAGCGATTGGTAAAAGCTGCTTTTCCCGATAAAACATTAAATGATAAACTGATCCTTACTTCAGCCAACTCCATTAACCTTGCCCGGTTATTGCCTCAATCCTTTTATTATTTCAATGGATATGCACGGATGGATGCCCCCGGGAAGGACCTTTATATTTCTGTTCCCAGCGGGAACTTCGGTAACCTGACAGCAGGATTAATTGCCGGGGCAATGGGACTGCCTGTAAAACAATACATTACGGCAACAAATATAAATGATATCGTTCCTAAATACCTGGAATCCGGGATCTATTCCCCTGCCTCCTCCCTGGCAACTATTGCAAATGCTATGGACGTGGGGGACCCGAGCAATTTTGTAAGGATCCTCGACATGTTCGGTCATTCACACGAAAAGATCGCCGGAAGAATTCACGGGTATAGATATACCGACCAGCAGATAAAGGAAACTATAAAAAAGGTTTACCACGGGCACGGCTACCTGCTCGACCCGCACAGCGCTACAGGATACAGGTCGCTTTTCGAAGAAATACACGGCAGGGATGATGCCGCCGGCTTTTTCATCGCCACTGCCCATCCCGCAAAATTTCACGAAATTGTAGAGAAAGTGATCGGGGAAAAAGTACATATCCCCGAGGCTCTTCAGAAAACCATGTTAAAAGAATCGAAAACTATCGACCTACCCGAAGAATACTCAAACTTCAGGGATTATCTAATGGATGGGAAATACTAGTGTCATGTTAAGTATATAATGTAGCATTCGTCATTCCGAACTCGCCTGCCCTGACGAAGGTCAGGGTTTCGGAATCTACTGTTTTACAAGGAGATGCTGAAATAAATTCAGCATGACATTATGCTTTTTCATGGTTGACATGACACTAGTTACGAGGTACTGGGTACTAGTTCTTCCGATTCACGATTCACGATTCACGATTCACGGTTAAATAATCCCCTGATCCAGCATGGCATTGGCAACCTTCAAAAAGCCTGCGATGTTGGCCCCATTCATATAATTAATATACCCATCCGGTTCTTCCCCGTGTATAACACAGGCTTCATGTATGTTCTTCATGATCTCATGCAGCCTGCGGTCGACCTCTTCGCGGGGCCAGTTGAGTTTCATGCTGTTCTGCGACATTTCAAGTCCCGAGGTAGCGACGCCACCTGCATTCGCAGCCTTACCCGGAGCGTACAGTAACTTATGTTCCAGTAACACTTCGATGGCCTCCGGCGTACAGGGCATATTGGCAGCTTCACAGACACATATACAGCCGTTTGCCACAAGCTTTCTGGCATCCTCCTCATTCAATTCATTCTCAGTGGCACAAGGCAGCGCCAAATCACATTTAACTTCCCACGGGTGCTTGCTCTGAACAAACTGTGCGCCAAATTCATGGGCATATGGTTTAACAATATCTTCGTTGGTGGCCCTCAGTTCCAGCATATAATCGATCTTCACACCGGAAATCCCATCCGGATCATACACATAACCATCCGGACCAGATAAGGTAACAACCTTGGCCCCCAGCTCGGCAGTCTTTGTAACTGCACCCCAGGCCACATTACCAAATCCCGAGACAGCCACGGTTTTACCCTCAATTGTCTCACCCCTGGTGGCCAGCATCTCCTGTGCAAAATAAACCACACCAAAACCGGTTGCTTCCGGGCGGATCAGGCTCCCGCCCCAATTGATACCTTTGCCGGTCAATACCCCCGTATTCTCCCTGGCCAGCTTGCGGTACATACCATACAGGAAACCAATCTCCTGCCCCCCGACACCAATGTCGCCGGCCGGCACATCTGTAGAGGGACCAATAAGCTCCCACAACTCCAGCATAAACGATTGACAAAACCGCATAATCTCTGCAGATGATTTTCCTTTCGGATTGAAATCGGATCCTCCCTTGGCACCTCCTAAAGGCAGAGAAGTGAGGCTGTTTTTAAAGATCTGCTCAAATCCCAGGAACTTCAGAATACTCAGGTTTACACTCGGGTGAAACCTTAATCCTCCTTTATAGGGCCCGATGGCATTGTTGAATTGTATCCGGTAACCCAGGTTTACATGGACACCTCCTTCATCATCGGTCCAGGGCACTTTGAAAATGACCACCCGGTCGGGTTCAACTAATCTTTCAATTATTCCGTTGGAGGCAAATTGTGGATTTTCATTGTACACATCCTCAATCGATTCCAGGACTTCATGTACGGCCTGATGGAATTCGGTTTCGCCCGGATGCTTTTTCCTCAGGTCATTCATTATCAGATCAACATTCATGATGATTGGATTTTATTGATTATTCGATATTATTAAGTATCTGGGTTATTTTTACTGACTTTAATCAACCCTGGAATCCTCAAAACCTGTTATACGACACCCCACACCTCGATTCACGATTCACGATTCACGATTCACGATTGCTCGGCACGCACGAGGCCACAATCACAACCTCCCTCGCGAATTCGAACCATTTGCCTTCGGCGAATGCTTCTCATTTCACGATTCACGATTCACGATTCACGATTCACGATTTAAAGATCACTCCGACGCTGGATTTCCCATCCACCTTTACTACAATCGGCTTCTTAAACCGCAAATGTCTGACAAACCCGTTTTCATAAACTGCTCCGATCCCATCCAGATACTCAACATCGTAATAACCCTCTTTGATATATGGATTAATTGTAAAATAGCCTACCCCAAACGAGGTCAGGTTCTGGAAAAAATGGGTACCCTGACTCGGATCGATGCGATAGTTTTCCATTCCGGCTTCAACAATTACACGGGCTGCAGAGATCTGTGCCCATTTAACCGGAATTCCCAGCCATGGATCACTCGACCCCCACCTTCCCGGACCAACCAGGATATAGTTTTTCCCTTCAGATAAAAACTGGTCATTGAGATCGCCGATCATCCCGGCAATCTTTTCACTGGCAGAGGCATCGAATGAGGCAGGATTAACATAAACAAAATCATGCAATCCCCTGAACACACCATTCCCCAGGGCTGCTTTAGAATGAATGATTGTCTTGGACGGATCCACATCGCCCAGATCGAATGACAGATCCAGGTCATGCTGCACAATTGGCCTGATCTGCAGAAAGTTAAAGATTTTCGAATCCTCGCCGACCGGGTCAAGGTTGGCTGCAAATTCAATCTCAATCGGATTATTCATCTCTTTCTGTCCGACAGTCAATAAACTATCAAGTATCTCAGCCAGCGGGAAAGCATTGTGATTCAATATATTGGAAAAGGTAACCACCCGTTTACCCGGCTGGTTCATTCCATCCCGGATCATCTGGTTCTGCAGGTCAAAGGTCGATGCAGCAAACCGGAAGGACTTGTCTTTTTCGGCCTCCTTAACGGCAAGCTTCAAAAGGTTAATGCCATCATCAACCGATGGGACAAAACTACCCGGATCCATATCTAGCGCATAGAAATATTTCTGGGTATCCTTAAGCACCATATCCGGAGAGGACAACTGAAGTACCTTCTTCGGATATTTAGGTGAAAATTTTAATCCGATCCCGCCATCCATTATATATTTACCTAAACCATATGCAATGCTGGCGACCCCATCCACCGTTTTCTGCGGAGGTATAGGATAATAATTGATCGAACGGGCCACGCCGGAAAGGGTTGGATAAAATCTATCTCCATACTGAATACCACACAATTCCTGTATAATAATACCCATTTTCTCCTCATCGATCACATTGGATGTGGCAGCCATATACGCCTTACTACTCTTAAAATACACCGAAGCATAGACGCTAATAATAGCATCGGATAACATATTCATCATGGCTTTCTTATCCCCTTTTACAGGAGGGATCATATAAGTGGAATATATACCAGCAAACGGCTGATAATGAGAATCTTCCAGCTTGCTTGAAGAGCGAATGGCGATGGGATTTTCGATCACTTCGATCAGGGCATACAGATCCTGATGGATCCGCTTTGGAAGTTTCCCCTTAATAAACGCGGCCAATATATCCTCATCACTGTTATCCGCCAGAGCTATATCATACAGGTTATTGAACTCCATGAACTCATCGAAAATATCGGTACAAATGACAATGGTCCGTGGAATGGTAATGGCCACACCCGGGAATTTATTGAAAATATGATGCTTCTCAATAAGGTTATTAATAAAGGCAAGCCCCCTGGCTTTCCCACCGATAGATCCTTCTCCTATCCTTGAAAAAATTAAGTATTCGTCAAATTTCGTCTTGTCGAAGGAAGCAATGATACCCCTGCCCTTACTGATCCTGAAATTGGCAATGGATTCATACAGGTATGACCTCATATGATCCAGGCTCTCAAAATCCTCCTTCCTCACATATTTAAACAACTGCGCTACCGGAAAAATGGCACGTGCATTGAGCCATTTTGAAAAATCATTCCGCCCGGAATGGAACTCCAGAACCTTATCCGGTAATCTCAGCATCTCATGCTGCAACTGCTGCAGATCGGATATCCGCCCCACCTCTTCCAGAGTATCAGGATCCCTGAATACAAAGTCCCCAAAGGCAAAATTCCTGATAATATAATCGTTCAGCTCATACAACAGGTTCTTCGAATATTTGTGGATAAATCCCACTTTCAGTTCATCAGCATAATGCTTATTAGCAATTTCGGACGACTGGATCAGGAATGGCATAAACTTGTCCTCCCCACGCACATGCCGGCAAAACTCAATACCGTATTTCTTTTTCTTCTTATTTTTTTCGCTTTTGCTGAAGCTCACATCAGAGATAATACCCAGAAGGTTGTATTTATACTTGTCATATAGAGCCAATGCTTCATCGTACGTCTTGGCCAGCAAAATCTTCGGCCGGCCCCTCATCCTCAGCATCCGCTGGTGCTCATTCAATGCCTCGTTGCTGAATTCACGCGATTGTTTGAGGATAATCTTATAAAGCGTAGGCAGATAACTGGAAATATACCGTATGCTATCCTCCACCAGCAAAATAGTCTGAACCCCAACCACTTCGACATCATTCGCACAGTTCATTTTATCCTCGATAAGCTTGATAATTGCCAGCAGCAGGTTGGCATTACCCAGCCAGCAAAAAACATAATCGATGGCACTCAGGTCCTCTTTTTCCAGCCTTATGGTCACCTCACGGTTGAAGTGTGTAAGTACAACAATCGGTACAGCGGGATGTTTTACCTTGATCTGTCTGGCCAGGCTGAAGGCGTCCATGTCTTCAATATTCAGCATGGATATAACCAGGTCGATCGATTCTTTCTCCATGATTGCCTGGGCTTCCCTTGAGGATCCGGTCTGGATAAAATTGGGAGGATAGCGAAGGTTCAGCGAGACATACTCATTGAAAATCTGTTCATCGATCCGGCCATCCTCTTCCAGCATAAACGCATCATAATTACTGCAGATCAACAATACCCGCCGGATCCTTTTCTGCATCAGCAAACTGAATGACGCCTGGCCGTAATCTATTGTTTGGGTATGTATGCTTTTACGGGATGTGTTCATTTCTAATTCAGTGGTACATTGTTATTACAGGTAATGATCGATATCCTTTTCTGAGTGGTTCTGTTAATGCAGGCGAGTTCCTTCAGCCGCTCTTTCTTCTCGGCGATGATCCGATCCGGTTCCTTTGGTTTCACCATGATGTAAAGGTACAAAATATTAACCGCAGAGACTGGGTTGAATGCCCTGGGCCCCTGCGGTTAATCAACCTGTTACAGTAATTATTTTACTTCAAATACGTTTCCGCTGTTCAGCAGATCATCCATACATTTGATTTTGGATGTCTCTTTGGCTGTTTTGATCTGATCGAATAAAAGCGACTCGTAAACGGTAGTGGCGCATGCACGGATTACTCCCATGGCCACAGGGTATTCCGGCAGTGACATACAGGCCAGCATGTAATGGGTAGTATCATCCGGATCCTTGACATCATGAATCAGGATATCATCCAGTGTAAAACCGTCTTTCGAGATAGTAACAACTTTCAATCTTCCTTTCTCAAGTACGAGTCCTTTATTTTTTCCTTTCCCAAAAATCATAGGTTTGCCATGCTCCAGGTAGATCTGGTGATCGTCCCTCACATCCTTGCCGGTAATTTCTTTATGTACCTCGTTAGCGAAAATAATGCAGTTTTGCAACACTTCCACTACTGAGGTCCCTTTGTGTTCTGCAGCTTTAATGATCACCTCCCTCATCATTTTAGGCTCAGTATCTACTACCCGTGCAAAAAAGGAGCCCTGGGATCCCATAACCAATTCACCGGGCCTGAATGGATTCTCGATGGTACCATCCGGGGATGTTTTGGTAATGCTTCCTTTGGGTGTTGTAGGGGAATATTGTCCCTTGGTCAGGCCATATATCTTATTGTTAAACAACAGGATATTGATATTGATATTTCTTCTCAGGACATGGATAAAGTGGTTTCCCCCGATGGCCATCAGGTCTCCATCACCGGTCACCAGCCATACGCTCAGGTTGGGATTGGCCACCTTTATACCGGAAGCAATGGCGGCACCCCTTCCATGAAGGCTGTGAAATCCGTATGTATTGATATAATATGGGAACCGGGAGGAGCATCCTATACCTGACACAAAAACGATATCCTCTTTCCTGACCCGTGTTTCGGGCAGGGCATTCTGGACAGTTGATAATACAGCATGTCCACCGCACCCGGCACACCATTTGACAGGCTGTTCTACTTTAAAGTCCTCTTTTGTCAGTTGCAGGTTATTGACATTAATACTCATTATTCGGCCTCCAGTATTTCGTTAAACTTCTTCTTCAATTCACTGATCATAAAGGGCAATCCCTGTACTTTGTTGTATTGCAAATAATCATACTTCCCGAAATGTATCCTGAGGTATTTTGCAAATTGTCCCAGGTTTATTTCACACACTATCCTTTTCTTGAATCCTTTCAGCACTTCCCCCGTATTTTTTGGCAGCGGGTGGATATAGTTAAACTGTGCCAGGCTGATCTTCCTGCCCTCTTCCCTGAGTTCTTCAACCGCAGTAATAAGTGCTCCCCATGTGCCGCCCCAGCCAATTACCAGCAGGTCGCCTTCGGGATCGCCGACAATCTCCTGGTCGGGGATAAAATCCTGCACCTTCATCACTTTTGCTTCGCGCAGTTCCACCATAACCTGGTGGTTCAGGGGATCATGTGACACCTGACCGGTAACGTCGGCTTTTTCAAGGCCTCCTATCTGGTGCCTTAAACCTTCTTGTCCGGGTATGGCCCAGAGCCGTGCCAGGTTTTCAGGCCTGCGGTAATATGGGAAGTAATTCGGATCATTGTCCTCCACCCGTGGTACTTTAATGTCTTCCAAATCTTTCATGGCAGGAATTTTCCAGAGCTCTGAACCATTGGCCAGGTAACCATCGGTGAGCAAAATTACCGGGGTCATGTGTTCAATGGCAATCTTTGCTGCCTTGTAGGCATAGTCAAAACAGTTGGCCGGTGAACTGGCGGCAAGCACCACGACAGGACTCTCCCCGTGCCGGCCATAAACGGCCTGCAGCAGGTCGGCCTGTTCCGTTTTTGTTGGCAGTCCTGTGGAGGGACCGCCGCGCTGAACATTAATTACTACCAGGGGGAGTTCCGTCATCACGGCCAATCCTATGCCCTCGCTCTTGAGGGCAAGTCCGGGACCGGAAGTGGAGGTCACGCCAAGTCTTCCGGCAAAACTGGCCCCAATGGCAGAACATATCCCGGCGATCTCATCTTCTGCCTGGAATGCAATTGCATCCAGGTGTTTATGACCGGATATTTCCTGTAAAATTTCGGATGCAGGAGTGATTGGATAAGATCCTAAGTACAATTTCAGGCCTGCTTTTTCAGCGGCGGCTATAACACCCCAGG
The DNA here is from genome assembly GCA_016783865.1 of Bacteroidales bacterium. Next base: position 3,105 of record JADHVS010000062.1, on the reverse strand, counting down.
CGGTAGCCACATTACCGGTGATATTCCGGAAAAACCCTTTGGCCTTTTTGGCTGGATTCACAAGGAAAGTGGTAGCCATGGCCTCCAGGGTTTCGGCGTAATGATACCCTTCCCGCAATACCTTGATATTGGCTTTCACCAGTGTAGGTTTGCTCTTGAACTTTCTCTTTAAAAACTCCTCACCTAAGAGAATGTCCCTGTTGAACAACCAGAAAAGTAATCCCGTAACAAACTGATTCTTTGTCTTATCAGCCGTCCTGATATCCAGTCCGAACTCCTGAACAGTAGAACGGGTCAGGTGAGTGATGGGGGCCTTAACCACATTATATCCTTCAAGGCTGCCGTCTTCGAGTGGATCCTCGCTATATTCAGCCTTTTTATAATGCTTGCTATCGAAGTTATCGATATCGATGATGATGGTCGCGCCATCTTTAAGCCATTTCATATTGGCCTTGAGCGCAGCCGGATTCATGGCGACAAGCACATCGGCCTGGTCGCCCGGCGTGGTTACCTCTTTATGGCCAATGTGAACCTGGAACCCTGAAATACCGGCAATGGTCCCCTGCGGGGCCCGGATCTCGGATGGATAGTCAGGAAAAGTTGAGAGATCATGTCCAATGAATGCAGAGGTATCAGAAAATTGTAAACCGGTAAGCTGCATCCCATCTCCTGAATCTCCGGCAAATTTGACAACCACATCTTCTAACTCAATTACTTTCGGATTTTTCGACATTTTATCGTTTAACCGTTAGTTTAAAAATAGTTACAAAAAATATGCATACAATCATTCGGATTATATGCATTAACAATTCAGATTTCCTCTCAGGTAATCAATGTTTACTTACATACGATACAAAAGTAACATTTTCATTGCAGGTTAAATTATTCCTGTCGGATATTATTTAACATATTTTCAACTTTTGTCATCCTGAACTTGTTTCAGGATGACCTATTAACAATCACTTCCAGATATTCAACTCTTCAAGGCTGATGTTTTCCTCGAAAAACATCTTTGCGATCTTCTCAAAGTATGCAGTATAATCCGACACGAAAAAGGAATGCTTAGCCGGTTGACCGGTATTGAACAGGTCATTTTTCTGGAGGTAGGATTTAACCGTATTGGCCACGATATTCCCGGAGTCGATCACCTCTGTTTCAAAGTTGTAGTATTTCTCGATCTGCCGCTTAATGATTGGGTAATGAGTACAACCCAGGATAAGTGTATCCGGACGGCCAAGGTCGCTGTCCGACAGGTAGGTCCTGACGATGGCATTACTGATATCGTCGAAAATGAATCCCTCTTCGATCATGGGTACAAGAAGGGGTGTGGCCAGTGTGGTTACTTCCATACCAGGATTGGCCAGTTGAAGCTTACGCTGGTATGTACCTGACTGGATGGTTCCTTTGGTGCCGATCACTCCAACGGTTCCTTGTGTTGATAATCCGGCGATATAGTCCACTACCGGGTTTATCACATCGAAAACAGTGGCCTTCCCGGAAGCTAGTTCTTTCACTTCCTCATAAGCACTGGCAGAGGCTGTGTTGCAGGCAATCAGGATGATTTTGCATTGCTTCTCCAACAGGAAATCAGTGATACGGGTGGAATAGTATTTTACCGATTCGCTCGATTTATCCCCATAGGGTAAATGGAAAGTGTCGCCGAAATAGATGATTTGTTCATCGGGAAGGACAGTTTTTATGGCATGAGCCACGGTCAGTCCGCCGACGCCTGAATCAAATATCCCTATGGGTTGCTTGCTGGTATTGTTCATAAAAACAGAAACCGCAAAGAGTCCGGTGGCTGAACAGTCTTTGCGGTCAATTTAAACTTGTTAAAAACTTACTGCAGGCCCAGTTTTCCTTTGACCATTGGAAGGATATCCACGCTCTGCTCAGAGAAATAGATAGGATTACCCAGGCTGAGGTCAAAAACATAGATAAAACCATTATCTTCGGCGACAGCTGTGACTGCGTTATTGGCCTTTTCCAGTATTGGACGAAGCAGTGTATTACGTTGATTCTCAAGCTCCTGTTGCGCGATGGACTGGAACTGCTGGATCCTTTCATTCATATCGGCAATCTCACTTTCCTTGGTTTGCCTGATCAGATCGGTATATGTAGCCCTCTTGGTCAGATATGTATCATACTTCTTATTCAATTCAACCTGCATTTCTTCAAGTTGTGATTCGAAATCCAATGCCATCCGTTCGATAGTAGCTTGCGCACTGTCGCTCTCGGGCATTGAAGCAAGCAATTCCTGGGAATTGATATGGCCAAATTTTTGTGCATTAACGATCCCGCCAAACAGTAGCAGAACTGCTATAAATGAGAAAGTTACAATAGTTTTCATTGATGTTGGATAAAATTTTCCCAAAGGTAAAGAATTAATTTTTATATCCTAGCTTTTCCAGGACATCATCACTCATATCATACTTGGGATTGGTATATAACATATTGGCGCCGGAGGATGTATCAAAGATCACTGCGAAGTTACCTTCGGTGGCAATTTCCTTCACGGCCCTGAAGATCTCATCCTGTATAGGTTTGACCAGTTCCTGGCGCTTTGTGTACAGGCTTCCTTCCCGGCCGAAATATTTGTTCTGCAGGTCTTTGGCCTCTTTTTCCTTGTTAATAATCTCTCCCTCTTTCTTGACCCTCATATCTTCTGAAAGCAATACCTTCTCAGTCTGGTAGTTTTTATACATCGTTTCAATCGCGGTATACATCTCTTCAATCTCCTGTTGCCACTCCTCAGAAAGCTTATCCAGCTGATCCTGGGCAGAAGTATAGGAAGGTATCCTGTTCAGGATATATTCAGTATCAACAAAGGCATATTTTTGAGCCACACCCGCAGTTAACGCGGTGGCTGCTATTATTAAGGATGCTATTATTTTTTTCATGACTGTATATTTAAAAATGTAAGACTGTTCATAATTATTAGTTCAGCGTTCAGCGTTTTCCGATTCACGATTCACGATTCACGATTCACGATTCACGATTCACGATTGCTCGGCACGCACGAGGCCACAATCACAACCTCCCTCGCGAATTCGAACCATTTGCCTTCGGCGAATGCTTCTCATTTCACGATTCACGATTCACGAT
>JADHVS010000061.1 GCA_016783865.1 Bacteroidales bacterium | reverse complement strand
TATTTACAAGGCTACCTCAATGAGTTTTGCTATAAGTATAATAGAAGATACTTTGGTGAAAAATTATTTGACAGGCTACTAATTGCCTGTGTCAGTTACAAAAACGAATTTTAGGTATAACACCCGATACTCATTTAAAATATTATCCTGAAGACGGCGGGAGGATTGCAACAGAATCCCTTTAAGAAATAATTCATTATTATATGCATGGGTGGTAATTTCCGGATTCTCTCCAAAGCGCTTCAAAGTAAATGAATGAAAACCAATAAAATACGAATTATACTTCCCGATAAATAATTGTTTTTCCTTTTCCGACATGAAGGCAAAATTCTTCAGCACCTGATCAAAGATCCTCCGGTTCGCTTCCACATGGTAGCTTTCTGCCTTATCATTCTGTTCCTGGCTTTCATAATGGGTTCCCAGGTTACTCAGTCCAACCAGGTACTTCTGGTGCTCTTTGCCCACCGTATTTCCAATGATCTCAAGCGATTCCAGCAGGTATATCTCAGCCTGTTTGTATTTGCCCTGTCCGTCATATAACAGTGCAATATTACTCAGCAGGTTCCCATAGAATTTGTGTTCCTTCCCAAATGTTTCCTCAATGTTCTGCTTCAATTCAAGGTAGTATTTCTCGCAATCATCCAGCCTGCCCATATCGAGGTAAAGATGACCCAGGCTCAACAGCGTGTTGGTATATTGTACGTTGTCTTTTCCAATGGTTTGTTCCTTAATTTCCAGCACCATCAGAAGCGCTTCCCCGGCTTGCTCATAATTACCGTTTGATGCATTTAACATAGCAAGCTTTTCAAGGGAAGACAGGTAATCCGGGTGGGTTGCTCCCAATATTTTTTCTTTCAGCTCCAATGCTTCCAGATATAACGGGATGGCTTTCTCAAGGTTTCCCATGCCCTGGTAGAACGAACCAAGGTTCTCAATACTGATGGCATAATCAGGATGCTCTTTACCATGAACAGATGATATGATTTCCAGTGAACGCAGGTAGTAATCTTCCGCCTTGTCATAATCACCCACCTCATCATAAAATGCACCCAGGTTGTTCAGGGAAATGGCATATTGTTCATGCTGCTCTCCGAAATTGTCGAGGTATATCTTTTCAGATTCCTTGTAAAGCCGTTCGGCTTCGGGATAGTTTCCAACCAGGGAGTAATAGCCGGCCAGATTATCCAGGGAATTGGCATAAGATGGATGATTACTGCCAAAGAACTCCCTCCTGATCTCCATGGCTTCGGTGGTAAGTGATTCAACCTTTTCGAGTGCCCCGGTTTCCATGTATACCTGAGCCAGGTTATCCATAGCCCTAGCAACATTGGGATGATTTCTCCCAAACAGATCTGAAAACACTTTCATCGATTGCAGGAAAAATTCTTCTGACTCTTTATACCGTCCTGTTTCCATATACAGGGCTCCCAGATTATTCAATGAGACGGCGTAGTCGGAATGGTTAACGCCAACCACTGCTTCCCTGATCTGCATCGCCAGTAAATTGAGTTCTTCTGCCTTTTGATACCTTCCCCATTGAGCATACAGTAAACCCAGGTTATCCACCACTACGGCTACATTCAGGTCAAAGTCGCCTACGGCTTCTCTCCTGGTATCAAGCACCTTCAGATAGAGGTTTTCAGCATCGATATATCTTCCCAGGTCCGTGTAAAGCATAGCCAGGTTACTATAGTATGTGCCGCACTCATTATGATCCTTTCCCATAGAGAGCTCACACATTTCGATGGCTTCATTAAAGTATTCTTCAGCTTCAGTATATCTTCCCATGTCATGATATAGTAAGGCCAGGTTCCCAAGGCTGGTCGCATACATTGGATTTTCTTTTCCTAATAGCGCTTCCCTGATCTGCATCGTCTCTATCAGATATTTTTCGGCTTCCTCATATCTTCCCATTGTCCTGTAAAGGCTTCCCAGGTTGTTCATACAAACAGCATAGAATATATGGTTTTTTCCATACACCTGCTCGCTGATACGGGCTGATTCAAGAAAGGTTTGCTCTGCCTTATCAAACATATCCTGATGCTTGTATATCGATGCCAGGTTATTCAGAATCAGCGAAACATCAGGATGTTCCTCACCCAATACCTCCTTTCTTATCTCAAGCACCTCCAGATAACCGGCTTCGGCCAGATCATACTTCCCCTGCTCATCATACACATACGCCAGATCGCTCAATACATTGGCATACAAGGAATTTGTTTTGCCAGTGGCTTGTTCCCTTAGCTCCAGCAATTCTTTATATGTTTGTTCTGCTTCGGGATATTTCAGGTTGATTATATACAGATCACCCAACCATTGCATTGTTTTTAAGTAAAGCGGATAGGTTTTCGGATAAGATGTTGCCAGGTCCTTCAAATTATTATTATACATTTCAATGGCCTCATCCACCTTTTGAGTCATTGAAATAAGGAAAGCAAAATGGGTATACAGCTGGTTGATGTCGGAATTCTTTTTTGGATCAATATTTTGTGACAACATTAACAGTTCCATGCCAAGATCCATAGCTTCATCAATTTTCCCCAACTGGCGATATATGAAAATCAGGTTATTGATTGAAAATATATGATCAAAATGATCCGGTTCAAGTAATTCCTCCCTGAGGCTTTTTACTTCCAACAACAGCTCTTCACATTCCGTATATCTTCCCTGGGCAAAACTGACATCGGCCATTTCATCCAGGAGGGTGATATACTCCGGTGTTTTCTCCCACTCATTTACACCAAAGATGCTCCAAACTACATTATATGCATTATCGGCATCCTCATATTGTCCTGCAGTATAATAGGCAAAAGCCAGACTGGACATAGCAAACCAATAATCCCCGTCAACTACCCAATCGGTAACCTCCTCATAGATTGCTGTGGCCTGTTCATACAGCGCTATTGCCTCTTTTGTTTCTCCCTGTAAGTACTTAATATATCCCAGGTTCTGAGAGGTTAATCCATGCATTTTGTCCCTCTCGTAAGAATGCTCTTCCCTTAATTTAAGGGCTCCCTGCAACCAGGGTGCTGCATTATCGAAATCATTCAGAAAAATGGCATTTGTGCCGGCATAATACAGGACTTCCGGGGCAAGAATGCTTTTCTGTGCTTCTTTGTTTTTCAGGAATATATTTCCCGCCTGTTCCATATATTCAGCAGCAGATTCATAATCGGCCATATCAAAAAATAGCTTACCCAGCTTAAACTGCACATAACCAACATCTTCACTATCAGCACCATAATGTTGGGAATATCCCTCTGAAGCCAGGAAGTAGAACTGACCGGCATAAGTAAAACTGTCGATTTGAACAAACACATCCCCAAGGTATTCGCACAGTTCGGTGGCATCTGGCGTATCCAGCTTATCCAGATTTTGCAGTCGCGACATGGCATCCCAGAGGTAGAGATAAGCAGTATCCCATGATTGATTGTAATAGAAACACCGGCCAATATCCATCATTCCAAAGGCGTAGTCTTCTGTCTCCGTGCCGGATTCAGCTTGCAACAATGCCATATATGGACCAAGTGCCCTTATGGCACAGTTATAATCAGCGATCTCGAAACATTGGTCTATAATGGTCCTGTATTCTTCTTTTGTTTGGGTGTATCCGTGAAGGACTGATATGGCCAGCAAAAGGGATAAAAGGTATTTTTTCATTGTGCATGGTTTGTGTTCAATATAAAATTACGATTAATATTTCAGGATATCGTTTGATCAGGTTTTTTAGTTAATTTTAGAAACTGACAATCCAAATAACCTGCTAAACCAATAAATTATGAGAACCTTAATTTTGTTATTTCTCGTCTTTCTTGTGGCATGTAATCCCAAAGGAAAACCTGAAGAAAAAGAAGAATGGATCCAATTGTTTAATGGTACTGACCTGACGGGTTGGGACCTGAAGATCAAAGGTTACGAACTGAATGATAATTATGCCAACACATTCAGAGTAGAGGACAGTTTACTCAAGGTCCGCTACGACGGGTATGAAGAGTTTACCGACCAGTATGGTCACATTTTTTACAATGAAATATTCTCACATTATAAACTCAGGGTTGAGTACAGATTTGTGGGGGAACAGGTTCCCGGCGGACAGGGATGGGCCTGGAAAAACAGCGGTGCAATGCTTCATGGGCAGACTGCCGCCAGCATGGGTATCGATCAAAGCTTCCCGGTTTGTATAGAGGCTCAATTCCTGGGCGGAGATGGGGTAAATGAAAGATCCACAGCCAATTTGTGCACCCCAGGGACCCATGTATACATGGCCGATACCCTTGTTACCCAGCACTGTATTAACTCCTCCTCAAAGACCTATCATGGGGAGGAATGGGTTTCAACAGAGTTTATCGTGCTGGGCGACAGCATCATCTATCACCTGGTGGAAGGTGACACAGTACTGGTATATACGAGGCCCCACATTGGCGGGGATCTGCCCGAAGGTTTCCCGTATCCGGAAGGAACAAGAGTTAAAGACGGAACCATTTCACTCCAGTCAGAGAGCCATCCCATTGATTTCAGAAAGGTCGAGCTTCTGGACTTAAGCGATAAATATAAGTAGTTGCAGGTTGCAGGTTGCAGGTTGCAGGATTCTATTTGATTGGTAATAAATGGATAACTGTGCCACCTGCCGGAGCGAGAGATACATTCAGAGAAGACTCGCCCGTTACTCCATTTTCATTTTTAATAAGTTTCTCAGGATGCTGGTCTGCATCGGGGGCATCGGACCAGACTGTTGCTGTGTACCTGCCCTCGCCAAGAAAATCAAGTGGAATTTCCAATTCACGCGGTGTCCAGTCGGTCATGCATCCTATATACCATTCATCACCCGATCTCCTGGCGATGGTGATGTAGTCACCTACTTCACCATTGAGAACCCGGGTTTCGTCCCAAGAGGTGGGAACCATGTTGATAAAATCCAATCCAGCCGGGCTGTTCCGGTAGTTATACGGCGCATCGCAAATCACTTGCAGGGCGCTCTCATATACAACAAACATAGCAAGCTGGAAACAACGGGTACCCCTGACCATGGTGTAGGGTAATCCTTCCTGTTCTGCTACTTTGAAAGTCTCCCTGGTTCCATGGACAAAGCCGCCGGGTGTAAAATCCATTTGTCCTCCAAGCATCCTTGTAAAAGGTATGGTCAGGCAGTGATCCGGTGTGATCCGGTCGCTCCATTTGTTATATTCATTTCCCAGTACTCCTTCCCTGGTAATAAAATTGGGATATGTACGATCAATACCGGTGGGCATATAGGCGCCGTGAAAATCAACAACCAGATGATGTTCAGCAGCTTTCTTTATCGCCCTGTGGTAAAAGTTAACCATTTCCTGGTCATTCCGGTCCATGAAATCAATCTTCACCCCTTCAATTCCCCAATCTTCATAAAGTGGAAATGCCTCATCCATTTGATTATTAGCGTGATGCCACTCCAGCCAAACGATGGTCTTCACACCTTTTGCCTTGGCATGCATGGCAATCTCAGGGACCACACAGGTAGGTGTATATTTTGTAATGTCTACATCAGGATTTGATGTAGTTAATCCCCCGTCAGTAAAAGGTGGGCCATACCAGTTCCAGTCGACCAGCTGGTATTCCCAACCCATCTCTGAGGCAAAATCGACGAAGTATATCTCTGCATCGGTATCGGCCCAAAGCTTCCTGCCCATATCCGGTGCATAACCGTCGCTCCACCACCAGTCCCATGCACATTTTCCGGGCTCGATCCACGACACATCATCGAGTGCGCAGGGTTCATTCAGGTTATGGATGATATCGGATTCAATGAACCTGCCGGGATGATCGGCAATCATAACTACCCGCCATGGCGAATACCTTGGCGCAGTGGATTTTACAACCACATTCTCATCATCAGGATAAGGAGACAATTTTGCCCTCACAGAATTTGGGTCTGTCCCTCCGCCCAAGCACATCCCCGCCCAGTCTGTCAGGTTCGCCTCCAGTATGGCAACCCAGGTATATTCACCTGCCTTAATCAATAAAGGAGTACCTATGATATCTTCTGGTTTAAACTCACTGATCCTTACTTCATTAAATTCCTTTTCCTGGGATAATTTAAAAGTGCCCCAGTTAGTTGCCCATACAGTATGATCTTCTGCAAAAACAAATTGCGTCTGATCAGAAGCCAGTTCAAAATCTGTTATTTTTTCCTGTTCCGGGATCTGGTACCTGAATGCCACACCATCATCATAAGCCCTGAAAATAATATTAAGTTTGCGCATTTGTCCCTCTTTCTCCTGAAGCGATACAAACATCTCATTACAATGGTTTCTTACACTCTTGCTTTTCCCCCATACCCTTTCCCAGGATTCATCTATTTCCTTAACTGAGGCCTCAAGAATACCTAACCCGGTAAGAGGATCCATGTTATTAAACTCCAGGCCAAGCGGTGAGTCATCAATAATATCTTCACCCTTAAATTCTATACTATACAGCAATCCTTCCTCGGAAACTTCAAATTCTACATTAAGATCACCGGAGGGCGATTTCAGGGATGATTCATTTTCATCACACGATGAAAAAAATAATACAAGAAAAAACATGAACAGCAGATGCAAAAAGGTTTTCATGATGAACAAATTATTATTGTTATAGTTTTTCCAATTCTAAAGTCTCTAATGCAATATTTTGATCGTCGTTATGCCATGTGCCATCACATCCACCCCGATGGAATTATTATTGGCATCAATATGGACCTTCCCGGTTGGTCTTTCAATCAAATCAACCTCCTGAGCTGCTTTGAGCTTGCCAAACAAATCCGGACTAAGCTTTACTTTCGCAGCACTATTCTTTCCGGCTGTTTCAATTAATCGCAATATAATACCATCACCATCTTCAGCTTGCTTAACTGAAGTCAGGACAATATTTTCGGGTTCAATTTGAATGAAATCCCCTGTGACAGCCGGAAGTTCACCAGGATGAACATCGGTATTGATAACCTTGACAGAATGACTGAAATCGGAAGCCAGCTTAACATAATCCGGTTCCCCGATCTCCTGGCCATGAGGGATCAATGCCAGTCTCACCTGATGTGTACCCATTTCAGGATAAGGATCAGGGTAAAATGTGGATCTGATCAATGTAACCTTAAGGGTGGAGCCATCCAGGGAGTGACCATATTTACAATCATTCAGCAAAAGCATTCCTGCCGGTCCCTGGTTAAGCATATGTTTTCCGTCGACATTGGCCCATCTCAACGCAGGGACTTCTTCACCCATATTCTCAGATCTTTTCAGCGACCCATACGGAATTTCATAGGTGGCATTAGCCTCAATAAAAGGTAGCGGAAACACCATCCGCAGATTAGGTGTGCCCCTTTCCTGAGAACCAATCTCCTTCCAATCAAGTTCAATGTCAATTTCAATTATTGGACTATTATACGCCAGCCTGTAAGTTATCAATACCTCTGAATCATCAACCGGCGCTGTAACATTAACAGAGGCCCAGTAAGGTCCGTCAAATCCTTTTGAAACCGAGGTTGCACGCAACGGGAAATTCTTCTCTTTTGCGTCAGCAATGGTCCAGGCATTCCCTCCATCTTCAATGATATATTCCAGAGTGGCAAGTGGATCAGACGGACTGGCATAATCTGTTCCTGTACTTTTAACAATCAATTTTGAGATCCCACCAGTCTCCGGGTCAATAGTCGCTGAGATAAGCTCATTTTCAAGACAATAAGAAGAATTGTCGTACATCTCTACCCGGGCACCATTTGAAATAATTTCAGGATCTCCTGCACTGAACATGTAGGAATTATATCCGAATGAGGGAATTGTTGCCGGGATGGCCACTTCGATAAAACGATGTGCCCAGAAAGATCCCTGATCCGATAAAACCTGAACGGGATGGGTGCTTCCATCAGCACCTGTGACAATGATGTTACCCTGTTTCTCCAGGGAAAAATCCGGAGAAAAATCCCAAAGGGTAACTTTCACAACATTGTTCCTGGCCCGGGGTAGCGGGTTAAACAAGACAGCACAATTCGCCCTGTTCCTCGAATATCCTACGTTTGAAATCTCACCCGTTGTAGCTTCATGCCCGGCACCAGCGCCATATGCCCAATCATCAATTCCTTTATCTTTTGAAATCAATTGACCAAAAGCATCTTCAGTGTCAGTCGCATCAGTAATTGATCTGAAGGAAATGGATTGAACCATACTGGCAATCCCGAATGTTTCCTGAGCCAGGCCGGATTGATAATCGACAGACAAGGGGACATTGGAACCAGGCAGAATATCATGAAACTGGCTGAATAGTATATTGATCCATCCATGACGCAGACGATCTGTGGGATAGGGTTTTCCCAATAATTGTGAGGCTAATATGGCAGCATATTCGGCATCATAGAGTTTATTTTCTCCATAGCGGTTAAATTTTTTAATCTGGCTCTGAGAGGTCAGGCATCCGGTAAATTCCGGATTTAGTTCAACATTTACCTCCGGAAATTCAATCCCGCAATTTTTAATGACATCGAAATATTTTTCGGTTGTTGTCATCACGAACTCAGGAAAGACCGGCCATGTGTTCATCTCAAGGCATTTCAGGATATCAGTCCTTGTGGGACCACCACCATGGTCCCCTACACCATAGACCGCCATGATATCTTTTAATCCTGATTCATTAAAAAGTTGAATCGCATTGACGGCTCTTTGAATATCGATGGTTTCATTGTACCAGCTCTCCTTTTCCAAGTTAACAAGGATCCTCGATCCATCCGGCGATTTCCACCAGAAAACAGAAGGACGGTCTATGCTGAACCCTTTCCACCAGTATTCAGATTTGTGGTTTGCGTCCACTCCGGCCCGGCCACAGTAATAATGCTCAACGCCACCCCTGCTAAGTATTGCAGGCAACATCAATGAATGTCCAAAGGCATCGGGCTCCCAGTCGATCCTTACATCTTCCGGATTAAGGCCTAATTGCTCTTTTAAATATCTCCTGGTATACAACAGGTGCCTCGCGAGGCTTTCTCCCGAGGCCATGTTTTTATCCCCTTCCACCCATTGACTGGCAGCCACTTCCCATCTGCCCTCCTGAACACGTTTCTTGATTTCCTCCAACATTTCAGGATTGTTTTCGCGGATTATTTCATAAACACTGGCCTGGCTTTGAGTAAAATGAAATTCCGGGAACTCCTCCATCAGATTAAGCATAGTAGTAAAAGTCTCATTGGTAATATTAACCGTCTCTTCCCATGGCCATAGCCAGTTCATATCTATATGGGAATGGCCAACACAATGAACGGTAAAAGTTTTGGCCAGGGGGCCTATCGGTTCAAGAATTTTTTCAACACTACCGACGAGATCTATAAGAAGTGAATCATCTTTGTCCGCCATTGCATCATAAACAATTCCTTTGGCGTTCAGTAAATTCTTCCGGCCTTGTCCCGACCACCGGATCATCTCGTTCAACTGTGTGATTATTGATTCGAAATCTTTGAATGAATGCGGTTCTGGTGACCAGGTTCCATTTTCAATAAAATCCTGGTAAATTCTGATATTTGAAAGCTCAACATCAGCTTCCTCAATGGCCGCCAGAATCTTTTCCTGATCCAGGCTATCCACATAATTGTATAGCAACTGGTGGGCTTGTTCAGGAAGCGGGGACCACTGATCTCTGTACTCCGGTGAAATACCTGATATCCTGTCAGCAAAATCAATCTGAAAGATGATGCGATCGAGTGGATGGAATACTGCTACAGGATGCTCACCAGGAGCTTCGGGATCAACCCGGTCAACACATCCCGTAAAACCGGTAAAAAAAGTAAGAAGTAAAAGGTAATACCGGGGAGTGAAAATCCATTTTTTGACCATAGCACAAGTATTAACAGACGGTTAGACTGCAGAAATATATGGCAGGAATGAATGCCGGGTAGCGTTCCGGTCCATCCCCGGGGAAAATATCAAAAATGCCTATTCGACTATAGGAGTCAGCACAATATTCCTGTAACTGATTTTACCGTGATCCCCTTGCAAGTATATGGGGCCCGGATTGAATTCATCTGAGGTCATAGCACCTCCGGTTACACCCTTAACCGGTTCATTATCAATGATTTTTTTACCATTTAAAATGACAGTCAGGTGCCTCTTACACAAAGTGATATCCATTGCCTGCCATTCGCCGGCAGGTTTCTCTGCTGCAACCGATGGAGTAATCCGGCTGTATAGTGCGCCCATATTATGTGGGTTGAGTTTTTCGCCATAGCTGTCCATCACCTGTACTTCATAAATCCCGCGCATGTAGATACCGCTGTTACTCCCTTTGGGTACATTGACCTCAACCTTAATATTGAAATCTTTAAAAGTTTTAGTTGTCCGCAGGTTTCCATAAGAAACATGTTCACCTTCTTTCTGTACCGGATCATTTACCAATACACCGTCAACCGCTTTCCATCCGTTGACCGAACCTTTTTCTAACAGTTCCCACCCGGTAAGATCCTTTCCGTTAAATAATTTCTCCGGTTTCCCATATGTAACTTTTGACAGATCGGGACGGGTTGATTGTGCCGGGATTTTTTCCCCGGTGAATCCTACAGATTCAACTCCAATACCATCCTGGTTTGGAAAGAAAGCTGTTCCGGCCAGGCTTCCATCTTCTTTAACACGGGCATTAATCCATGAAATATACTGGTGTGTCTTTAAAGGATTTCCATCTTTGTCCTTTTTCCTGACCAATCTGCTCCCACTGGTCATAAACAGTTGATCGTCCTGGATGAAGACAAAGTCCGCACCGTATACACTACCCCAGCGCCACAATACATCTGCATCAAGATATCCCTCATCCAGGCGGATCTCACACCAGCCGGCTGAGTTGCTCTCATAATCGAGAGTTAAAGCCCAACTGCCAAGGAAAGGCTCAACTGATTGATTCTGAGCACTTATAAAAGAAGTCTGACAAAATAATACCAGTAATAATGCTATAGCAGAGAGTTTTATCGTTTTCATTCGTTTTATGGTTTTATGATTTATGATGTTACAATTTACTCATATCATAACTATTTAACAAGATTTAAATTGACTTAACAGCCTCAAACATAGCCAATATATTTTCCACAGGTGTGTCAGGTTGAATATTATGTGCAGGTGCAAGGATATATCCTCCATCTTTACCCAGTATCTCACAGATCCTCTTCACTTCATCCTTTATCTTTTCCGGTGTTTCATAAGGTAATAATCCCTGCACATCAATCCCTCCGAAAAAGACCAGGTCTTTTCCATATTCATTTTTCAGGTAAGCCGGCTCCATACCTCTTGCCTGTGGTTGAACCGGATTCAGGATATCCAGACCGATTTCAATAAAATCAGGAATTATTTCCGGGATGGATCCGCAACTGTGCCAGGCAATCTTTATACCGGGATTAGTTTTGCGAAATTCCTCAAACATTTTCCTGATCCTGGGTTTGAATACCCTTCTCCAGAGATCAGGATCCATGATCATTCCATGTTGGGAGCCAAAATCATCCCCGGCCCACAAAACTTCAGCACCCATATTAATCAGCTGCTTTCCTGTTTCCAGGTTGATTTCCATGACTTTATCGAGAAGCCGGTCCATGTAAGGGGTCTTGATCACCAGGTCCATCAGGAATTTTTCAAGACCTACCAGGTACCATGATGTTTCAAAAATGGCCGTTTCCAGGTCGCCAAAGATTGCATATTTTTCGCTGTACTTTTTGATAGCCGTTTCTGCCTTCCTGAATCTGCCTTCTGCAAATGGATCGAAAAACGGATATTGATCAATATCTTCAACCGTTTGTGCACCCTTAAGCGGGTATTCGTAAAATTCGTTATAGAGTCCGGCGGACTTAAACTTCATGCCCCATTCGTTGGTAATGATACCGTTCTCATCTGTTGTGGTGGGTTTATTATCAGGAGGGCAGGCAGCAACGCCCACACAATCATTTCCGAGCCAGGTCAGTAAATCCATATGGGAGATCCTTGTTGAAAGCAGTGAATCCACCGGTGGTTCATAGGGCAAACCTGCATGCTCTGATAATGCCTTTGCCACCTGGGGCGTCAGGGTGACATACATGGGAGGCCTGTCGGGCTCCTTGTGATCTATCGCAGCAAATACTCTTTCTCTGGAGTTCATCCTGATTCTTTTTAAAAGTTCGTTTTGGAATATAAATCACCTGCCATCCATTATTCCATATAAAAAACTTCAGTTAACGGCATGCTTACTGGGGAATTATCCGGATTGGTTTCCATGATATCAATGTTCTGAGCCCACCATTTCTTTACAATCGGATTGTTTCCAAGATCCTGTGAGCTACCAGAATTTTCATCCACCTTTTGAACAGCGAATAGAATATTTGTTTCTTCATCCAGGAAAATGGTGTAATCAGAAATCCCGTTATCCTTAAGTAACTGTTTTAATTCCGGCCAGATTTCATCGTGTCTCTTGATATAGTCATCTTTCTTTCCTGGAAATAATTTCATTTTAAAAGCAACTCTTTTCATCGTGATAACCTGTTTAAGAATTTACTCCCTAATTTACTTTCATTCAGTGAAATATTGATTGCAGAATTCTTAATTATATCAGTCAGCCTCCTGTGCCATTCAATATCGTCCCACATACCTTTAAACTGAGGTTCGCAAAAATTACTTGTTGCAATGGCCACCCACTGACCGGTTGCAGCTGCTGTTTCCGTTCCCAGGGCACATAATTCTTTTACCCAATCCCAGTTCAGCAAAGGCCAGTCTTTATAATCGACCACTCCCCAGCATTCTGTTGTAATCAATGGCAATCCTATCTTTGATGATTCCTCCGCGGATTTTTTGATCCGGTTGATAAGGAGGTTTTGCCAGTAGTCTGGTTTCTCCCTGTACAGCTTTTCTCCATTTTTTGCCAGGGCATTGTAACTATCCGGCTTAAATCTGTCATACTTGTATTCAACAAGGTCTGCGAACTCATTACCATTCTGCTGGGCCATCCAGATATGGTCATCCAGGAAATCGGCAAAAGATACATCAAGTTCCCGGTAATACTGCTCCTTTATTTCAAATGAGAAACTGACCGGGAGATCCGGATATTTTTCCTGCACCAGTCCAATGGCTGTCCTCATCCATTGAAGCGATTGTTCTGTATACCATCCCCCCCATGTCAATTCAGGTGGATCATTGGTAAAGTATGGTGCCCACAGGTCTCCGGGCCACTCATTACACAGGTCAACATACAAAATGATATCAAGTAATCCCGCTTCCCTGATCATATCAAGGGTTTTGATCCATTGCTCTGCGTGTATCTCCGGTGAGGAGACCTGCATACGGACATTATCCGAATCCTCTCTGTACCAACTTGAAAGTCCCACCATAATTCCCCTGTCTTTACATTTTGAAAGAAATTCGTTCATTGCCGGCTGGACAGTAATTTTATTTCTGGCAGGGCTTCCCCAGTCAGATTGGGTCCATAACACCTCCAGTGTCCACTCTTTCTCAGGATCCCGGGCAACGAGATGTGGAAAGGCATCCATCCTGATGGCATTATATCCACGTTCCACAAACTGATCGAGGACCATATCCCAGTCTTCAAAACCAGCGCCAGTCCACCTTCTTTCCAACCACGAAAAATCCCACATTGATATTGCCAGTGGAGCCCCTTTCGGAGTATTAGCAATTAAGGAACCTGTTTTGGATCCCTCCGCCGGTTGATCTTTACATGAGTTGGCAGCAGACAGCAAACCCAATGAAGCCGCGGCAGCAGAGGTCGTTTTGATAAAGTCTTTTCTATTCATATATTTTGGATTTTTATCCGGTTATTCTACTGTATAAAATGGAATATTGGCTGTGGCAAAATGATTATGACCATCATAAATATATACAAACAGGCGATATGCACCTTCTGATTCCGGAGCCTTGAATTGAATAAATTGTTTTGTAGAATCTTCAATCAGTCCAGGAACAACAGGTGGTTTTTCTTCACCTCGTCCTCCATATGGGAATTTTGTGCCCTCCGAAAGGATTTCCCACGAAAAAAATAACGTATCACCGTCGGGGTCGCTGGTATAAACGCTGCCCGTATGAGAACTTCCGGCCTTAAGAATAATCGATCCGTAAGCAGTATGATCATCGATAAAAATGGAATCGAGCCCGGGGGCACTATTGTCCGGCCATTCACCCGTCCACTCGTACTGCATTACACCTACTGCTTCTGTTTCATTCCAATCTTTATCGAACATTCCAAACCAGGTATGGGTCCTTTCCTGGTGCTGGTTCCAGAGGAACACAAATGATCCAAGACACATCTCATGATCCGCCAGGATGGCTTCTTCATATCTCAGTTTATAAAGTTCGGCTTTCATTGAGCTGGTCTCCTCGATGGGAGCATCCCATGATGTTAGTGGAACCTGCCAGAATCCTGACGGTCCCCATTCGGTAAATACATATGGTTTTGTCCAGCCAAATTCCCTGATCCGGTCAGCCAGTTCCAGTATATTCCCATACTCATTAAAACCAAGGAGGTCAATTTCCGGGGCCCCTTTTATAAAATCATCCATTACTTCCTTGTGAACAGAACCAATGGTGGTCATTACCGGATGATCGGGATCAATTTCATGGATCTTTATGGCCAGGTTATTCAGATGGGTCCATACCTTTTTATTATTTGGAACTCCGGGAGGGATCCAGTCAAGTTCATTCCCGAGGGACCAAAACAGGACACATTCCAGCCCCTTATATTTTTCGACCATTCCAATGACCTTCTCAAACTGCTCCTTAACGGCCAGAGAATCATTGTAATCCATCCCATCCCTTTCTGCACGGACAGGAAGGTTCACCATGCAGGTTAATCCCAGGCTATCAGCCAGTTCCAGCCGATTTCCGCGAGTCGATGTTCTGACCGCATTACCACCATACAACCTGATCAGGTCGAATTTATTCCATGCCACAGCACCTTTTATATAAAAAGGCTCCCCATTCCTGGTTAATTGATAACCGGATTCATTTTTTACAATTTCGACTTTAATCCCCGGATTTGTCTCAGGCTTACAGGATAATAACAGTATCAGGGAAAGGAAAACCAGCTGTTTCATTCGCATAGCAGAAAATAACCGCAACATCAAAGATGAATTTCATTGAGTTGCGGTTATTATGCAATAAACTTACGAATTACTTCCCTATCTTAAAAATATATTCATAAGTTGAACCTGAAGATTCAGCTGGCATGTTACTTACTTTAACTTTTGGACCACGAGTATTCTGGAAGGTATCCTGCAGGATCATTTCAAGGGGACTGCCTCCTCCGCGTGTACCGACACCCTTGCTGTTTATAATAGGCGACAGGTTTATCGGGTCTTTGGAGGCAAATACCTTGAAAACTTCTGTACCATATGGCTCATAGAAGCCATCCAGTAAGACATCCGGGACAATATAGGTCTGACCCCGTGCGATTTTATACTCCTTGCCATCTTTCCCGGGGGCCGGGACAACCGGATTGATATAGCCATCGGGCTGGATATCAATGATGTTAAAATAAGCGCCCCGGTTGCCAGTATTTACGACTTCAATCAGGAACTGATCCTTTTCGGTAAAGGTCGGGACTGCTTCATCCTCCAGATACTTTGCAAAATCGAGTGTATCCTTAACTATGATCTTGCCACCTTCAAATTTCGCTTTTACCGGGATGAGCCTTATTTCCACCCTGTAATCCGGATTATCCATTTTAAGTTCCTTGATAAACTTGGTCTGGGCGAATCTCTTGACAATATTTATACTCTTATCACCTGCTGCATTATCACTGGTGCTAACCCTGTCAAAGACAATATCATCGGAAGCTGTCTTTACCACGATTTCTGATCCGGATTCCTCAACAACCAGGTCGGGATTGCTGCTGGAAATCTGTATCAGACTTAATCCTGTCAGTTGTTCGCGGAGCTGGGCATCTATCCGGGCGTTATTCACCTTCCCGATATCAACTCCGATTTTGCGGTTTTCAAAGTTCTGTTCCCTGACAAACAACCAGTAATCGAGTTTATTATCTATTCCGTGGGGATTATCAAAATGGACAATAGAGGAAAAGCTTTCAGACTCGGATATTTTACCAGTGAAAAGCGGTTCGGTTTCCTGGCTGTTTATCGTCCCGCTCGGATATACCCCAATCACATCTCCTTCATAAAGGTTCATGATCTTTCCCCCATTCATCCTGATATCATTGTCATTCATTATTCTGTCGACGATAAAGTATCCTTCCTGTTCAACGATAGTGCCATTAAACACCTGGTAATCAATATCACCCTCCAGCATCGGTGTTTGCCGTGGGGCAACGGTCGACATGGTAGAGTGTACCTTATTGAAGACAGACCGGTAGGTCATCCCCTCTTCCATTTCCGAGAAAGATTTGGCAATACAGTAGGATAATGATCCGACTCCATTGCCTTCATCATCGGTGGTCTCATAATTGAGCTCGTTAAAACTGGCACCGGCAAATAAAATAAAAGGCGCCATTTCTCCTCCGCCGCCACGTGTTGCTACAGGTGCTTCAGTCAGTCCAAAACCCTTTTCACCTTCTGATCCTGAAGGAGTCACATCTTTGAATGCAGGGATAATGAGCGGATCTCCCCCTCCCCTGACCTTTACAGCAGGCTTTTCACCGCGCGTACCTGTTCCCGAGTGGCAGGAGTCCATAAATACCAGGACCTGTCCGTCCGATCCTACTTTCTGCCGAAGGGCGGTGATCATTTCACCAAACTCATCATCCCTTAAATGATTTTCACCTGTGTATCCATCCGTATAAAAAGCAGGTGCATCCCAGGCAACCAGGGTTTCATCCAGTTTGTCGATTTCGTCACCGTTATTATCGGAGATCTGCTGGCCATGACCAGAATAATGGATCACCACGATGTCACCTTTGCCGGCATCCCGTATCAGGTTATTTAATGCGTCAACGATCCCCTTCTTTGTGGCTTGTTTGTCAAAGAGCATTACCATATTCCTTTCCTCGAATCCTTGACCCAACAGTGTTCGCTGGATCAGTGCAACATCATTCCTGGAGCTGATATCGCTCCACCCCAGTGAATCAGGATAGTCGCCGATGGCAATGATCAGCGCCCGTTTCTCGGCCAGGGCCGAACTCATAAACAGGGGGAAGACAGTGATAATGGAGATTATTGTTAAGAACTTACTTAATTGTTTCATAAAAGAGAAGTTACTAGTTGCGAGCTACGAGTTACGACTCACGACTCACGGTTTAATACCAGAGAGTGGTCATAACAATACTCCCGTCTCCCGAGAGGTATTGCCTGAACATCTGTAACTCGTCGCCGTTTGTGTTGGGATCTAAGGCATAGATATCAATCATCCCGCTTAATCCTGAAAGCTTCATAGCGGCTCCAAAATCTTTCAGCTCCTCAATGATCCACATGCTTGAAAGATCATATCCTGCCACACCGGCTGCAACAACGTAGTACTTCTTATCTACCATATCCTCTTCAGCATCAAGGTAATCATAACCGTCAAATGTATACAGATTCTCAGTGCTCAAAGCAGTAAGCGACAACATAATATCATTGAAATTGGGTTCCACTTCTGCATTTCCTTCGAGTACATGGACCGCAATACTTTCCAATTCAGTCGATGTCAATAACTTCGAATTCACTTTTACGGTTGATTGTGAACCATATTTATCAAATGTTACTGAAATGGTTGAACCCGGCTTAACTGATTCCAGCTCACCCAGTACCTCTTCCACGTTCCTGACTTCTTCTCCGTTCACCTTGATGATATCGGCTCCGACAAAACCACTCAGCGCTGAGTAAGAGGGAGCATCATCCAATACAGCTGTAAGTTTGGGAACCGCGTCTGCTCCAACCAGGTACCAGTTACCGAACCAGTCTGAATCATACTCATAATTTTGTCCGATTTCCATACCAAAGTATGCCCTTAATACCCTGCCATCATTTTCTATGATATCATTCACCAATCTTTCGCTGATTTCAGCTTCCAGGGCAAAGTTAATCTGCGACTGCCATACCTGTCCTCCGTCAGGAGTTGAAGCAAAAGCAATCTGGGAATTGATCCCTGCTACATTACCCTTCTCATCCACCAGTGGTCCACCACTGTTTCCCCAGATAACCGTTGCAGTGGTCTGCAGGAATCCGAATTTACCGGTATAACTGCCCCTCACCCTGTTCTTAGCACTGATGATCCCATCAGATACAGAATAGGGATATTCTCCAAGTGGATTTCCGATGGCATATACTGTCTCTCCTAGCCTGGGCTCTTCCTGCTTGAACTGAACGGTTGTTATTTCAGCTCCGGGTGCATCAACAAACTCCAGGACGGCGATATCATAAAAGGAATCCCCTCCCAGCACTTTTACCTCGTACGGTGTACGGTTGATGCTGTATACATAGATACTGCCATCTTCCGTGGAGGCATTTTCGATAACATGTGCATTGGTCACCACATACTTCTTACCATTTTTAAGGATCACAAATCCTGAGCCGGAAGATACGACTCCGGCCAGGTCGAGGGCCTTCTCATAGGCCACCTCAGAGATGTTTGATCCCCTGAAACCCAGGGCACGGTTTGCATAATCGGTCTGATGAACACCTACCGTGATGACGGAACTCAGGATGTCTTCCAGCATACCTGGAGCAGTCTGGGGAATGGCGTTAGAAAAAGTTGAGAAGATAAATATAGAGGCAAGCAATAATCCTCTCATTTTTAACAAGGTTGTTTTCATTTTTAAGAATTTAAGAATTAGATGAATAATTATTCGATAATGAATAAAAATAATGAAACTTCGGGCAAAAATGAAGCCGTTTTTATGGAATGGTGTAAAAAAAGAGTTGAAAGTGTTAAATTCAGTGATTACCGGATAGAAAACAGAATTCAGTACAATTTCAGAAGCGGAGCGTATGAAATTTTCATGAGCAGGCTGTGCGGAGGCCTGTGTGAAGCGAATAATACAGTAGTCAGAAGGGGCAGGTTGCAGGTTAATCAATTGCCTTCGGTTTCGCGATAACCGATGGTTAATGGATACGATAAATAAACGATTTTTTACCTGCTATTGTTGTACATGGCAATTGGTTACTTTCATCCTCAGAATCCTGCAGTTCATCCCTCCATCCGGTAGTTCATACCAAATATTTGACTTGTCTGCAAAAAGTTCGTAACTTTTAAATATTATTCCATAATTGTTTTCAAATCGCAAAGGTCAATTTAAATACTTCAAATCATGAAAAGAAATCATATCCGGTACTGCCTGTTGGTTACCCTGTTATGGTTTTTGCCAATATTAAATACCCTGGCGCAACCAACAGTATTAGAGGTTTCGGGTGACATCACCGAAAACACGACCTGGACCGATGATACAATTAAGGTGGTCGGAGACGTTACTGTAATGAATAATATAACCCTGACCATTAATCCGGGGACATATGTCGAATTCCAGGGATATTTCAGGATTGGAGTAAATGGTTACCTGAAGGCTGAAGGACTTCCTGGTGACACTATTGTTTTTACAGTAAATGATACAATTGGAGCCACCGATCCTGAAGTTACTACCGGGAAATTTAAAGGTATAGAATTTTTCTGGGGGAACTTAAATGATACAAGTATAATTTCAATGTCTCACCTATCCTATTCCCATCGGGGTATTATCATAAGCGGAACTCAAAACGTGATAATCTCAAAATGTCATATCGAGAAGAATTACAGTGGTATGGGAACAATTGCTGCGCTATATCCTGATTGTAATGTTATAATTCAAGATTGCCTAATAGAAAATAATGTCACTGTTGCATATGGTGGAGGAATAAGAATTCGGCAAACACTTAATGTTGAGATCACAAATAATATCATAAGAAATAACCATGCCGGTAGTAATGGAGGTGGTATATATTGGGATGATGTTATTGGAGGATCTATTTCAGGAAATATTATAAAAAACAATACGGCTAAAACTGCAGCAGGTATTTATTGTTATGGGGAAGGATTTGAAATCATTGAAAATGATATTATCGGAAACGAATCTTTGAATCCGTCATATGGGATGGGCGGAATAATGTGTCAAAATGTCTATAACTGTAAAATAATTAACAATTCAATTATTAATAACAAAGGAGCAACTATTGGAGGCATTTATTGTCACACTTCAAAACTAGAAAGATCATGTCCCATTTCTAGTTGAAATTCCTTCTTGAGAGGTTCGTTTTTGTATTTCTTCTTTTATGATTTTTTGCATTACATCCAGTTTCCTAAAGTTATTCACTTTTCTCATTTTTATCTCAATCTCGAGCAAAGCCG